>DBOG01000038.1 GCA_002299915.1 Proteobacteria bacterium UBA652
CGCCTCGTAAATGGCCGTGTATCGGCTCATAAATAGCCAAGGCCAAGGCTTCAAATTCAGCCCCTAACGGCGGCGAATCATATAACTGTGCATGATAATCATCGTCTTGCTCACCATTAACAAAAAGACTCCCTTCCCATGCGCCCCATTTGGCCTTTTCTGGATTCGCTTTGCCTCCATTCAACGTGGCTTTCGCAAAGGCAAAGCTTGTATTTGAAAACAGCGGCAAGGGCTGCTGCAATCCTTGCCAATAATAATCCAACAAGGTTGTTAATAAGTCGGCAGCATTATCAACGGCTTCAAAATGATAATCGCCCTCTTCTGTCAACCAGCGACTTTCACAGACAACACCCGATGGTTTCACAAGATTCAGCACCAAATGCTGGATCCAAATGGCTAATAGCTCCCCGCCTTTCGTTCTCGCTAAGCGATATTGAAAACAACCACTGATAGCAAGCTGATTTAATGAGCCTGTTAATTGCATTTGACTCAAGCTTAGGTCAAATGAAATGGGCTCTAAAAACTCAGTAGGCTGAATTGCCATCAACCTATCCGCAAAATCAATCACGCGATCGGCTTGCTGCTCAAAATTCTGCTCGCCTGTCTGCCCCTGCGGCAATGCGCCACTCGCTTTCACTAAGGGTAATATATCCGCTAACGCTTGGCCGGCTTCATATTGCTGCAATAACTGCTGGCGTAGCTGCCAAGCAGTCAACCCATCCAAGGCAAACGGTTCGCGGCTTTCTAATTGTGCATCTTCTTCACCAAACCACAGGCCTAACCGTTGTTGTAATAATGCTTTTGCAGGATGACGGAAGAACTGTTGCAGCGCGGCTAGGCTGGTGTGTTGATGATCGTCTTCCAGCGCGATATCACCATCAAACCATGCCGTTGATAGTGTTCGTTTTTTTGCATCCCCTAAAGGACAATTCACTGCAGCATAGCTAAAGAGAGGCCCGTCGCTGCCATCAAAATAACGTCGACTAAACGCCTGTAGCGGGTGCTGGGTTAAAATCTGTTGCCAAATATCTTCGCTCTCTTCAGATATTGCCCCTTGCCGCAACACATCCCGCACATCGCTCACCAACACAGAAGGCGGAATCGCTGCATTATCACTGATGCTTGCCCCCACATAGCTGATATAAAAATGGGATCGCGCTGATAATAAGGATTCTAAAAATAAATAACGATCATCATCACGCTTGGCGCGATCGCCTTGTCTTGCCGGCGTTGAAGCCATCAAGTCAAACCCTAATCGCGCTTCTCGGCGTGGATAGCTCGCATCATTCATCCCAATCAGGCAGACCACTTTGAAAGGAATGCTTCGCATCGGCACCATGCCACAAAAAGTCACGCCATGCCCCATAAAATAGGTTTGGCCACTGCTTGCATCAAGGTGGCTGCCCAACCATTCTTGCACTAAATCAATGCCAATAGTCTGTTCAAATGCCGCTAACTCAGCGGTTTCTACTAAGCCATCTAATGCTTTTCGGATCAGCAAACATTCTGCTTCTTCCTGGGGCTGTTCGATTGAAGGCTTAAAGAAAGCATCGACCATTGCCAATAACTGCGTTTGCCAATGCGCCACGCTAAAATCACGTTTTAAGCGCTGTCGAAAGCGATCTAAAGCATCAACAAACGCACAGAGCTGCGCCATTGTTTCCGCCCGCTGACCGCTGATGCCATCAAATCCCAGCCTATCCTCAAACAATTGCCAATCGCTAATATCTTCGCCCAATGGCATCGCATAACCCAGCAATAATCTATCTAAGCCCGTGCGCCAGGTATTGCCCTCATTCTCCGGCAAATCTAATGCGAATTTATCGGCCGCGGAATAGCCCCAATGGGTATGGGTTTCTCGCAGCCAACCTCGGATAATCTCAAGCTTATCTTCATCTAATGAAAATCGATGTTGTATCGCCTCACATTCTAATAAACTCATCACGCTTTCAACCTCAAACCGCGATTGTGGTAATGCTAATAACTGCTCAAAGGCTGCCAATATTTGACTGGGGGCGGCAGCATTATTCGCAATGCCATAGGGAATACGTTGCCCCGCTTCTGCGCAACCAAACACCGCATCGATCCACGGTGTGTAATGCGTCATATCTGGCGTCATCACCACAATATCGGTGGGCGACAAAGTGGGGTGTCGTTCGAATAACGCCAGCAATTGGTCGTGTAATACTTCTATCTCGCGCATCGCACTATGGCAGGCATGCACCTGAATTGAATCATCCTTAATTGAAACAGGCTGCTGCTTCGTTTGCTCATCCGGGTTATTTAACGCAAAAATATCATATTGCAACTGACCCAATAAAGAACTTACTTCAGGCGCAGTGAACAAGTCTATCGGCTCGGGTTCACAAGCTTGTAATTGCTCAAAAAACACCTGACCTTGTTTCCCCAGACTGGCTAATAAGGGATGGCCTATTTCCAAATAATTGGCTTGTTCTGGTGCCGTCGATAATCGCCGTGCTTTTGATTTTTCATCCACCAAATCACCCCAATATGCCTCGCTAGGTGATAAGAAATAAACCGTCATCTCACAATGCTGCGCCATCAATTCAAATAATTCTAAATACACAGGCGGCAATGCCGATAAACCAAAAATACTGATCCGTTCTGGCAAGCCAGCAGATCGTGCTGTTACAGCCGATAAATACGTTTTTAATTGCAGCAATAAATTAGCGCGATGCATTGGTTTTTTATCATCTGCCACCAATAATCGCCATAGTTGCGCTTGCCAATGGCTTGCTCTGCCCGCTTCCCAATCGGCAATCCAATCCGCACGATACATCAAATATTGATCAAAACTATCCGCAATATGATTGGCTAAGGTATAGGTTTTCAGCGGATCGTTTGCGCTGCCTAAATAATGGTCAATCTGCTCAAAACCCGCTTGTTGCCGACAGATTGGCAATAATTCAAATAACCGCCAGGTCATCGCATCCGTAGAAAAACTAGATTGTTTGGGAATAGCGGGCAATAGCTGCCGAAAGAGAGACCAAATAAAAGCCGACGGATAAGGAAATTCAATATGGCTTGAAATGCCATGCCGCTGCGCCAGAAATAATGATAACCAACGCGACAACTCATTACTCTGCACAATCACCGTTTCTGCCGCTAATGGCGACAAAGGATCATCCTGCATCGACTGCGCTAGCTGTACTGCCAGCGCATTCATATCATTACTAGAAACTAGTTTCAGCATTAAATGGGGGTATGCTTTTGTCTTTCCATCAGACCATCATACGAAAGCTTTTAGCTAACGACAATAATAATATTTTCGACAACTTAAATTGACCTTGCGTACGCCATAACGTACCATTACAGTTATGGAGGTGAAATATGACAACACTTAATGTAACCGAAGCCCGTGCTAAGCTTTACACGCTGATTGACGAAACAGCCAGCACACACAAGCCCATTACGATTACGGGAAAAAGAAATAATGCAATCTTAGTGGCCGAAGAAGATTGGAATGCCATTTCTGAAACCCTGTATTTGCTCTCTATCCCCGGCATGCGAGAATCTATCCATGATGGATTAAATGAAGAGTTAAGCGAAAGCACAACGGAGCTTGTTTGGTGAACTGGGAATTGGTATACACCAACCAAGCCCAAAAAGATGCAAAAAAACTATCATCCTCTGGCTTAAAAGATAAAGCATTACACTTACTCAATATCATCCAAGAAAACCCCTATCAAAACCCACCGCCCTACGAAAAACTAATCGGCGATTTAGCAGGCGCCTATTCCCGAAGAATTAATATTCAGTATCGGCTTGTTTATCAAGTTTATGAGGATGATAAAATCATTAAAGTCATCAGGCTTTGGACGCATTATGCATAAGCAATCATGATATACTTGTATATCAAAGTACAGTCTAGGAGAAATTTATGCTTGCAATTAGGCTCCCCCCAGAAATAGAAAACCGTTTAGCGACGCTAGCAGAATCGACAGGTAGAACCAAAACTTTCTACGCTAGAGAAGCGATCCTCACACATTTGGAAGATTTAGAAGATTACTATCTTGCAGCAGATACTTTGGAGCACGTTAAGCAGGGAAAAGAAAGCATTCATACGAGTGAAAAAGTGAGGTCTGAACTTGGCTTGGACGATTAATTACACCAACTCAGCACTCAAATCATTACGAAAACTAGATAAGCCCGAAGCACAGAGAATCGTAGAGTATCTAACAGATAGAATTGCTGATCTTGATGATCCAAGAGAACTCGGAAAACCACTAAAAGGCGAACTAGGTGTTTTTTGGCGATACCGGGTAGGAGAC
The DNA here is from genome assembly GCA_002299915.1 of Proteobacteria bacterium UBA652. Classification (GTDB taxonomy): domain Bacteria; phylum Pseudomonadota; class Gammaproteobacteria; order Nitrosococcales; family Methylophagaceae; genus UBA652. The sequence continues at coordinate 4,293 of DBOG01000038.1, forward strand.
TATAGAATACTCTGTGATATCCAAGATGATGAACTCGTCATCCTCGCAGCGGTTATTGGCCATCGACGTTCAATTTACCAGTAAGTGTGTTGTATTGATGGTGTGAGGTGGTATTTAGCATGTATTTAGGATACTATCGTTAGTATTATCAATCGGTTAAAACCAATCGAGCCCGACCCTATTGGTTCTCCGTGGCGACAGTATTCATCATTGTTTTAGAACACTGTAGTTATTATTTATCAACCAGTTAGAATTAACCGAGCTTAGTCCTATATGACCCTACGTAGATTCCCATGAAAAACAAAGAATACTTTACTAAACAATTCGAAGTGCTTGAGTACCTACTTTCAAGAGATGATAGAGATCACTCTGCAATAAAAACAGTTATAAGATGTGCAACAAGAGAAGCATGTAATTTTGCCACAGAACTACCAGGGTACGATAATAAATTAGGCTCAAAATTTATGAGTAAACTGGCCTATAAACAAGTTTTAAATGGTGATAAAACCAATCTAATTGGTGAGCACATTGTTCCTGTTAGCGTTATATTAACGGAGCTTAATAAAATTAAGAATATTAACTTAAACTCAATATCAGATACTATTAAAAAACACTCAACAAAAGCAGTTATAACAAAGCCTTAAGACCAGCGTTTACGGGCATTGGGGTTGCAAAAACCGATGCCCGATAATTGGTGCGGAAATGACATTATGGCTCGGTATAAACATGCAAAAATAGACCTCGTTGATAAACCCTATAAAGAAGTAGTAAAAATGTATAACAAACACTTCAAAATGGACGAGCACAAAGCCGCGCGCCCTTTAAATTAAACGTTAGCCAACCTAGAGAGTAAGTATGCCTCACAGCCTTATGCAAAAAGTAAACAGTTTTGCTCTAAGATCTTTTAGAGATACTGCTGATAAAGATTATATACATGCCCGAATGGCCTACAGAGCTGATTTGTTTCCTCAATTTCATTGGTCTGCACTTCATGCACTTGAAAAATATGCCAAATGCATTACAATTCTTGCTCGTATTTCGAAACCGCAAAAAGATATAAAGCACGAAGTACAAAGGTCTTTAGAGCTTATTGCTAATCAGGTAGATGTCCAGCTATCGGAACAAACAAAGAACTTTATTAAAAGACTCGAAGAATTTGGCGCACGATTTCGATATCTTGAAGTTTCTTGGTTTACAAAAGGTTATGAGCTAGCAGAGCTAGATCGTGCAGTTTGGGAATTACGTCGTTATTGCAATTCTGAAGTCTATATTTATTCCGAAAATCAATTCTCGTCTATAAATCATGATAAATATGAAATAATAAAACAGATCAATCAACCGACTCCCGAAAATACACTTGTACGTGGTGGATTCCTTGAAAACACGCTAGAGAATAAGCAGTCTAGAACTAGGGCGTACTTAGTTTGGTGCAACCTCTACTATTCAAATTCGAACAGAAAGTCAATATTAATGAAAAGAAAGCAGATGGCTGAAAACTCGCCGTTTTACCTATTTCCAGAAATTATCAAAGAGGTATCAAAATACACATTCATCTCTAAAGAAATTTGCAATGCTTACAAAAATCACTAACAAGGCAGTCAAAATCAATAGAATCAACCAGGCCTGACTCGATTGATTGTTTAATGCAAAATAGGCGCTTCATCCTCAGCAGCTGTAATTGTATTTTCAGCAAATATTTCAGCCACATCCACTGGATCAAAATGATAATGTTGATTGCAAAATTCACAATCCACTTCAACCGATTCATGCTCGACTAATAAGGCTTCAATATCGGCCCTACCTAACATGCGGATAGTGGCTGCTACGCGCTCTGTGGAACAGCTACAGGCAAAGTTAACATCATCTGCGGTTAATAATTGCACGTTATAGTCATTAAATAATCGATATAACAACGTTTCAACATCTAATTCTAGTAATTCTATGTCTTTAACCGTCGCGGCGAGTTGCACACTGGTTTCCCATGTATCGCCATCCTGATCGGCCTCACCGGGTAATTGCTGCAATAACAAACCGCCTGCATGATCCCCATCTGCTGATAGCCATAATCGTGTTTCTAATTGCTCGGATTGCTGGAAATAGATTTCAATCACCGCCGCTAATGATTCGCCCTCTAATGAAACGATACCTTGATAGGGTGTTTTAGCCGCTACCGTTTCAATCGTAATCGCCAGATTACCTTCACCAACCAGATCTTGCCAATCCAAATCATCATTTAATGCGGCATCATCCCATTGTGCTAAAGCACGCACATTATGATCACTGGTGCATTCCACCATCATCAGTGACACAGGGCCTGATGACTTTATTTGTAACACCAAGCGCCCTTCCATCTTCACTGTGGCCGCCAGCAAGACAGATGCCGCCACCATTTCACCTAAAGCTTGTTGGACAATAATAGGATAGGCACGACGTTCAAGGATTTCGCGCCAGCTACTATCAAGCTGCACCCATTCACCACGAACGGGCTGATCTTTGAAAATAAAGCGTTGTAATGTATCTGACATGGTTTATTCCAATAAAAATGCTGGGCAACATGGCTACCCAGCATTATAAATGATGCTAGTGTCGTTAGCTTACAGGGTTAGTAACAGCGTATTCAATCGCTTCACATAGCTTGCGGGATCTTCTAATTGACCCCCTTCAGCCAATAGCGCCTGATCAAATAAAATTGACGTCCAATCCTCGAATTTAGCCTCATCTGATTCATCTTTAAGCCGGGCAACCATCGGATGCTCTGGGTTCAATTCAAAGATAGGCTTAGTGCCGCCGACATCTTGGCCTGCCGCTTTTAGCATCCGCTCAAGATTCGCACTCATATCCGTATCATCCACCACTAAACAGGCCGGAGAATCGGTTAAACGATGGGTGATTCGTACATCTTTCACCTTATCATCTAAACTCGTCTTAATCCGACCAATTAAATTTTCAAAGTTTTTATCTGTTTCAGCTTGTGCCTCTTTCTCGGCTTCATCTTCTAAATCGCCTAAGTCTAAATCGCCTTTGGCAACGGATTGTAATTGCTTGCCATCAAACTCCGTCAATGAATTAATCAACCATTCATCCACCCGATCTGTCAGCAATAATACCTCAATCCCTTTTTTACTGAACACTTCCAGATGTGGGCTATTTTTTGCCGCTGCAAAACTTTCTGCCGTAATATAATAAACTTTATCTTGGCCTTCTTTCATCCGGCCGACATAGTCTTCTAGCGATACAGTTTGCTCTTCCGTCGCTAATTCTGTGGTCGCAAAACGCAATAAATTAGCCAACACCTCTTTATTGGCAAAATCTTCGCCTAAACCTTCTTTAATCACCTGACCAAATTCTGCCCAGAAAGTCGCATATTGTTCTGGCTTGTTTTTTGCCATTTTTTTCAATTCACTCAGTACTTTCTTCACAGAAGCAGTACGAATGCTGTCTATTGTTTTGCTGCCCTGCAAGATTTCGCGCGATACATTCAACGGCAAATCATTGGTATCAATTACACCGCGAACAAACCGCAAATAACGTGGCATCAATTGTTCTGCATCTTCCATGATGAATACGCGCTTCACATATAACTTTAAGCCATGTGTACGGTTCTGTTCCCAGAGGTCAAAAGGGGCTTTAGCAGGAATATAAAGCAACGAGGTATATTCTGTTTTACCTTCAACCTTATTATGGCTCCACGTTAAAGGATCTTGGAAATCATGGGCGACTTGCTTATAAAATTCTTTATAATCCTCATCGCTGATCTCGCTTTTTGCCAACGTCCACAATGCCGTTGCTTTATTCACTGTTTCATCTTCTAGCACCACTGACTCATCGATCTCGCCTTCTTCATTTGGCTCAGGATCTTTAGTCATCACAATGGGCAGGTTGATATGATCGGAATATTTACTGATGATATTACGCAACCGCCAGCTATTTAAGAATTCATCTTGGTCTTCACGTAAATGCAACGTAATTTCGGTCCCGCGTTCAGGCTTATCAATGGTTTCAATCGTGAAATCACCTTTACCCATTGATTCCCATTGCACACCTTGTTTAGATTTTGCACCTGCACGGCGGGTGGTTAAGGTTACTTTATCCGCCACGATAAATGACGAATAGAAACCCACCCCAAATTGACCAATTAATTGAGAATCTTTGCTGTCATCACCGGTGAGGCTATCAAAGAATTTTCGGGTCCCAGAACGGGCGATCGTACCAATATTTTCAATCACTTCGTCACGTGTCATGCCGATACCGTTATCGCTAATAGTCACGGTACGCGCTTCTTTATCAAATGCCACCCGAATTTTTAACTCGGCATCTTCTTCATATAAGGCATCATTTGATAGCGCCTCAAACCGTAATTTATCCGAAGCATCCGCTGCATTCGAGATCAACTCACGCATAAAGATCTCTTTGTTGCTATAAAGGGAATGGATCATCAGATCCAGTAGTTGTGTTACTTCAGTTTGAAAACCAAGTGTTTCTTTTTTTGCTGTTGCCATTTTTATGCCTCTGATTGAATTCTATTTCAATTCATCAGATGAGGGCAATAGCGCCAGACTTCAAGTATTAAAATTAAGCAACTTTAGCCCCACATCCACATATTCATCCATTTTTTGATCTCGACTGACTAAAATGAAATCATCTGATAAACATTTCCAGATAATGGCGCGGTCAAATGGATCCTTATGACCTATTGGTTTAGGTAGTTGATAATGGCTCGCCATATTATCTGCTGTAAAATCTACTACCGTGATATGCATCTGCTGAGCATAAGCTAATAATTCATCCGGCGTAACACCTTCTAGGCGCAGTTTCCCAAGATTGAATTTTAGTGAAATTTCCCAAAAACTAATCGAACAAATATACAGTTCACACTCATTACTTTTTAACTGCTTCAATACTGTTGGGGGTAACTTATTCGGTTCAAACAATAGCCACAAAAAAATATGCGTATCAATCAGGTATTTCATTAGCCTAGTAGATCTTCTTCACTCATCACAAAGTCATCATTTAGCGAATAACTACCTTTGCCCTCCATAATGCCAAAATTTCTGTTCTGCTTATTGGCATAGGCTTCTGAATAAGGTACAAGCATTGCAATTTTTTTATGTTTTTTACCGTATTCGATAATAAAGGTTTCACCATTTTGCTCCACCTGCTGCAAAATAGATGAAAACTCAGATTTTAATTTTCCAATTTGGATAGATTCCATTGTATGCCACTCATTATTAATAATACCACGCAAAAATAATATCAAAAAAAACCGGAACTTGTCAACTTGTCAAGTTTGTTTTCGAGTAAACACCCAGTCATTTTCAGATGACATTTCAGCACTAAATTGATAACCATCGCTATTAAAGTCCTTGATGCCATCGGGTGCATCCAAACGATGGTCAATCACATAGCGGCTCATTAAGCCACGGGCTTTTTTGGCATAAAAACTAATGATTTTATATTGGCCATTTTTCCAGTCTTTGAATACTGGCGTAATGATCCGGCCCCTAAATTGTTTTAACTGAATTGCTTTGGCATATTCATTGGAAGCCAGATTAATCAATACACCATCCATTAACGCTGGTTCTGCTTCGAGAGACTGCCGTAAACGCTCTCCCCAAAATGCATATAAATCCTTGCCTTTTTCTGTTCTGAGTTTTGTGCCCATTTCTAGGCGATAGGCTTGCATCAGATCTAAGGGGCGTAAGATGCCGTATAAGCCAGATAAGATCCGCAGATGGTGCTGGGCATAGTCTAAGCCGTCTGCATCTAAGCTGGCCGCATCTAGCCCTGTATACACATCACCTTTGAATGCCAATATAGCTTGTTTGGCGTTATCTAATGTGAACGGTGTTGCCCACGATTGATAACGTGCTAAATTCAAGCCTGCAAGCTTATCACTGAGCTTCATCAGCTGGGCGAGTTTCACATCGGAATAAGCCGCCAAGATATCTATCAAGCTCTGTGATTGCGCGATAAAATCAGGCCGGCTATAATTATTGATGCTATTTGGCGAATCAAAATCCAGCGTTTTTGCTGGTGAAATAACTATTAACATCTAAAATTAATACCGCTTCTTACTCAGTTGCATCATCTGCTGATTTAACTGCTAGCTTATCCCGATCAACTGCATTCTCTTCTGGCCACGCAGCCCATGGAAAAGGTTTGTCTTCCGAATTATAAGTCATAAATTGTGTGATTTGGTAGATATAGCGTGACAAGCAGCCTCCAAATTCTGAAATATTGTCATTCGCTGAACCTGTTAGTAATGCAAAGACAGCTTGCACAAACGTAATTAAAAATAACACTCCCATCGCCACATACAAAATAGCGACAAACAGCAACATATACAGCACGCGTAGCCATTGATTTGTATCTTTCAAGCTATCTGGTATCTTAGATTTTGCTTCCATTATTCTCTCCCTCTTTATAGTATTCTATTAGGCCCAATAAAAAGCACCTTCATTAATCAGGTTAATTATAAGCGCAATCATATCGTCATGAGCTGCTAATTCATCCCAATCTCTCGCTGTTATTTCTGTTATATCAGCCAACATCGGTAATAAGGCTGCAGCATCTCCTATAACATCATAGACCTCTCCAGCAACAAATAGTTGTCCACCCTTTTCTGTTTTTGCCCACGCAAAGCGATAATAGGGATTTTTAGTTAAGATTTGATTCTGTGAAAATTGCGCTGTAAGCTGGGCTTTATTCACCGATTCATTGCTAGGCGCTGGCATTAATGCCCGTAAGGTTGATTTGGGTTCTGTTTGATGTTGTCCAATCCATGTTTTCAAATAAGGTGCGGCTTCTTCCACCGCATCATGCAGCATCTGCTTTACGGTTGCTGCAACCTCATCATTTATTTCTGCTGGATCAGTCATTGAACACACTAAATCACTATCTTGATAGCGTGTACTGCCTAAGTTTTTCTCTGCTAGCCCATTGACTAAAGTATCCAGTAAATCTAATCGCGAAGGTGCCCGAAAACCTAATGAAAATGTCATGCATTCACCGGCTGCCACCCCATGATGTGCAATACCTGGTGGTAAATAAAGCATATCGCCAGGCGATAATGTCCAGCTTTTATCAGGCGTAAATTCAGCCAGTATTTGCAAACTCAAATCGGGCAATAAACGTGCTTGTTGAATGGGTGCGTCCTGAATTTGCCAATGGCGCTGCCCCAATCCCTGTAGCAAAAACACATCGTAATTATCGGTATGCGGCCCCACCGACCCTTGATCAACCGCATAGCTGACCATCACATCATCCTGCCGCCATTGGGGAATAAAAGATAAGGGATCAAATACGTGTTGAATGCCTAATTCAGCGGCATGTTTATCCACATCTTGAACTAATAGCGTCCAATGCGTTGCTGGCAGTTGAGCAAAATCATCATCACTCAAAGGCCCGCTTTTCACTTGCCATGGTATGTCGCCCTGCTCTTGAATTAACCGTGATTCTATCTCAGGCTCACACGCCAACCCCGCCAACTCTGCTGGCGAAATAGGCGATTCAAAATGAGGGAAGGCCTGGCGAATTAGCAGTGGCTTTTTTTGCCAATATTGCTGAATAAATTCTGATTCTGTTAAGCCGGTGTTAAAGAATGGTTTCACACAATATCGACATACAGCAATACATTATCCGCAGACGTGACGCGTACTTTGGTGCCTGCTGGGCAATCCTCACCGACTACCTTCCAAGTCGAATCGTCGACTTGGATTTTACCTGTGCCATCCACAATTGGCGCTTTCAATGTAATCACTCGGCCAACATAACGCTCACTCCGACGATTTAATAATGGCTCATCAGTCTGGATCGGTTTTTTATCATAATAAATCCGGGATGCAATCACAGATGCCACTGATAATGCGGAGAAAATTACTAGCTGCGCTTCCCAGCTAAGTGACGGCATTAGCCATAAAACAATCCCCGTCACAAATGCGGCTGCACCTAGCCAAATAAAAAAGAACGTGGGTAATATTACTTCAAGTGTCAGCAAGGCCGCAGCTAATACCCACCAATGCCAAAAATCAAATTCCATACTGCTCTCCTTGAATTATTTATCTCTTAAAAGCATCTTTAGCAAGCTCTGCAATACCGCCTAATGAGCCAATCACACTACTTGATTCTAATGGCATAAACACCACTTTATTATTAGGTGCGGACGCGATATCTTTGATTGCCTCAACATATTTCTGCGCCACAAAATAGTTAACTGCTTGCACATTCCCCGATTTAATCGCATCCGATACCATCGTGGTTACACGTGCTTCTGCCTCACCCTCACGCTCACGCGCTTCCGCATCTCTAAAGGCAGCTTCTTTTCGCCCTTCCGCATCTAGCATCACAGATTGCTTTTGACCTTCCGCTTTTAGAATTTCTGATTGGCGCAAGCCTTCCGCTTCCAAGATATTGGCACGTTTTTCCCGCTCTGCCTTCATTTGGCGACCCATCGCCTCGATCAAATCTTTTGGTGGCTCAATATCTTTAATCTCAATCCGCGTTACTTTTACACCCCACGGCGCAGTGGCATCATCCACCACATGCAATAAACGCGCATTAATATCATCTCGTTTTGATAATAACTCATCTAAATCCATTGAGCCCATCACGGTTCGGATATTCGTCATCGTTAAATTCAAAATCGCATGATGCAGATTATTCACTTCATACGCTGATTTTGCCGCATCCACCACCTGAAAAAACACCACGCCATCGACCCGCACCATCGCATTATCTTTAGTGATGATCTCTTGTGATGTTACATCCATCACTTGCTCCATCATATTGATTTTTGCGCCAATACGATTCACATAGGGCATCACAAAACTCAATCCAGGACGCAATGTGCGTGTATATCGGCCAAATTTCTCAACCGTAAATTCCCGCCCCTGTGGCACAACCTGAATCCATTTTTTAAGCGTCACTAAAACCAATACGCCTAACCCAATCGCTAATACTGATATACCTTCAAACATCACTTTCTCCTTAAATTTACATAACAAATAATCTCAGTCTATCATACCATAAGCACAGCACATAACATCGACAATAAAGCAACGATACGCTACTATCACCCCATGTTCCGATTTGCGATTAGCTTTGTCTTAGGCTGTATGCTGTTGCTGAATTTACCACAGCTACCTGAATTACCGTGGCACTGGCTCTTATTACCCATACTTGGCCTTATCTATTTTCCTAAAACCCGCCTAACTTCAGGTCTGCTACTAGGTATCGTATGGGCTGGCTACCACGCACAACATAATTTGGCCGAACGCCTACCCGAATCCTTAGCCGGGCAAGACATCACAATAACAGGACAAATTGCTGATATCCCACGTTATAACGATCGTAGTTTACGCTTTCTGTTTCTGCCCGATCAGTCATCCAACATAGATAGTTTGCCCGAAAAATTACGCCTCAGTTGGTATCGACCCTTTCCTGAAACAGCATTGCGTAGTGGTCAGCGCTGGCAATTCACAGTTCGCCTCAAGCCGCCTCATGGCAGCATTAACTGGCAAGGTTTTGATTATGAAAGCTGGCTATTTCAGCAAAACATTGGTGCCACCGGATATATTCGCCCCAAAGACGAGAAACAACTCTTATCCTCTGCACCCACTTACGACATAAACACGCTTCGTCATCATATCAAACAAGCAATAGATAACACCTTGCAAGATAGCCCACAGCGTGGTCTCGTACACGGGCTGACTATTGGCTTACGTGATCATATTAGCCAAGATCAATGGGAAACACTGCGCCTAACTGGCACCAGCCACTTGCTCGCCATTTCAGGTTTGCATATTGGCCTGGTTGCAACCCTAGGATTTTTCTTATGTCGCTGGCTCTGGTCGCGGCGCACCAAAAATTTACTACACCATCCAGCCACCACAGTAGGCGCCATCGGCAGCATTATTTTTGCGGTGTTTTATGCCGCATTAGCAGGGTTTTCTCTCCCCAGCCAACGTGCCATGATCATGATTACCACTGTCGCTGTTGCGATATTATTACGCCATCGCTTTGCCACTCGTGATATCTATGGTATCAGCTTATTTTTAGTCGTCGCCTATAATCCGCTCTCTGTGCTCTCCGCTGGATTTTGGCTGTCTTTTTCCGCTGTCGGCTTAATTATCTATACTCTGCATCATCGCTTCCCCTCCCCAAAATGGCCTTGGGCACGGATCCATTTACTGATCGCCGTTGGCCTCACCCCTTTATTACTCCTGTTTTTCTCCCAAACCTCACTGATTGCCCCGCTGGCAAACCTGATTGCTGTGCCATTAGTGAGTGTTATTATCGTGCCACTCCTACTGCTGGCCATTTGTTGCCTTGCTCTGTTGCCACCACTAGGAAATATATTATTACATCTAGCCGATAAACTCTTAAGCTGGCTATGGCTATTTCTCGACCAGCTGGCGGCCTTGCCACATGCAGCTTGGTTTTCATCCCCACCCGCGCCTATTTACTGGCTATCCATCACGCTCGGCATGCTATTACTGCTCGCACCACGGGGGGTTCCTGCGCGTTATCTCGGCATCATTGGCCTGCTCCCACTTTGGCTTATCTCAACCACCACACCCACAGCAGGTTCCTTTAACTTCACCTTGCTTGATGTTGGCCAAGGCTTAGCCGCCGTTATTCAAACCGAGCATCACACCCTGATTTTTGATACGGGCGATAAATTCAGTGATCAATTTAATGCAGGCGATGCGATGGTATTACCTTATTTACAAGCCCAAGGAATTAACAAAATTGACCTACTCATTATCAGCCATGCCGACAGTGACCACAGTGGCGGTGCCACTGCGATTAAAACCCAAATGACTGTAACGCATACCCTGCATAGTCCTTCCGATCCCTCAGGCAGCCACTTCTGCCAAGCAGGTCAATCATGGCAATGGGATGGCGTCAATTTTCAAATCCTACATCCTTCAGCAAAAAGTGAAGGTTCTGACAACAATCAATCTTGTGTGCTTAAAATCAGCGCACAAGGTGGTAGCGTACTGCTCACAGGTGATATTGAACAGGCAGCAGAAAAAACACTACTCACCCGAAATCGCCAACATCTTGCTTCTGATATTTTAGTGGTGCCGCATCATGGCAGTAAAACCTCCTCCAGCCCTGACTTTATCCAGCAGGTTAATCCGCAGTATGTTTTATTCCCAACGGGCTACCGAAACCGTTTTCATCATCCTGCCAAACAAGTTGTTGCGCGTTATCAACATCCGAACCGCACTTTGCTCAACACAGCCGAAACGGGCGCAATTCAGTTTTCTATTTCAGAAAATGGGATCATCCCGCCTCTACTCGCCAGACAAGATACGGGGAAATTATGGTTAGAAATAAAATAAACCAAATTGACATACCACTTTATCCAAAATTTCGGTAAAATAGGCCTTTAACATCCCATCTACAGGAATTCACATGAAACCATTTTACCGCCGCCTACTACCGCTGTTTTTTGCCAGCCTACTTTTATCTGCTTGTAATAATGACACCGCTGATGCAGATAGCGAAGAAAATAAAAAAGCCAGCACAACTACTGCTGAAGTACAAACCGCAGCAACCAACACAACTAACGACAATGAGGATAAAAAAAACACTATGACACAGGTTAAACTAGAAACAAACTTTGGCGATATCGTTATCGAACTCAATGCAGAAAAAGCACCTTTATCTGTTGCCAACTTCATCGCCTATGCAGAAAAAGGTGCCTATGACGGCACCATCTTTCACCGTGTTATTAAAGATTTCATGATCCAAGGCGGTGGTTTTGATGAATCATTCACCCAGCGGCCAACGGATACTGCGATTAAAAATGAAGCCAATAATGGCCTCAGCAATGTAAAAGGATCTGTTGCCATGGCGCGTACTGGCGATCCGCATTCAGCCACCACCCAATTCTTTATCAACACCGTTGATAATGCTTTCCTAAATTTCCGTTCTGAAGATCAACAAGGCTGGGGTTACACAGTATTTGGTCAAGTGATTGAAGGTATGGATGTGGTTGAGCAAATCCGCGTCGTGGCCACGGGTAATAAAAATGGTCATGGCGATGTGCCCAATGAAAACGTTATCATTACCACTGCCACTGTTGTTAAATAAACAGGCCATATTAAGCCTGCTCGCGTTCGAGCAGGCTTAATAATACCCATATCGCAACATACTTTATATCCGATCTCCACCTCAGTCCCAATCGGCCTGAATTAACCACCCTCGCCACAGATTTCCTTCGCCACACCAAACAAATAGGCACACTCTATATCCTAGGCGATCTATTCGATACTTGGTTAGGAGACGATCTTATTGCCCCCGAATTTGATGGATTTATAGCCATCCTCAAACAGCTCAGCCAACAAGGTATTCCTTGTTATTTTATGGTCGGCAACCGTGATTTTATGGTTGGTAAAAAATTCTGCAAACTCGCAGGCCTCACCCTACTCAAAGAACCCCATCTAATCGACCTAGATGGCACGCCCACTTTACTGATGCACGGCGATAGCCTCTGCATTGACGATGTCAGCTATCAACGGTACCGCCGATGGGTGCGTAACCCTATATTGCAAGCCATTGCAAAAGCCTTACCACGTTCGTTTAGGCAACATTTATCCAATAAAATAAAACAAAAAAGCCGCGATCAAAAAACTAAAAAATCCTATGACATCATGGATGTCAATCAAGTAGAAGTCGCACGCGTTATGCAACACCATAGCGTCAGCCAACTGATCCACGGCCATACCCACCGCCCCGCCATCCATCCACTCACCATCGCTGGCAAGCCTGCCTCAAGGATTGTGCTCGGTGACTGGGATGAAAAAATCGTTAGCTTCCTAGCCTGCCAACCAGATCAAATTAACTTAATTGATCCCAGAGTTCCAAACTAATCCGTCAGACTCGTGCGTTCTCAGTCCATTAGCCATGGATAAATGCTAATCCCGTTTGTAATCCCCCCGAAAAATA
>DBOG01000052.1 GCA_002299915.1 Proteobacteria bacterium UBA652
CACTTCGATGTTGAATCCACCTCTTATGCCTGAAAGAGCGCCTTGATATTAGGTTATATCACTTGATTTACGGTGAAACATTCCTTTTCTGGCTAAGAAGATTAACAGTGTAAAATGTAGCTTGCGCAAAAATAAAGAGAGTTATTACCCACACCAGTTAATAATGTCATCATCGTCAGTGTGTTTTATTCTCCTTAAACGAATGACTAAGGTTAGCTTTCATTATCTCAAGGAAAATCCTGAGGATATTTAGGGTTTTTCCGCTATCGACAAGTGAATCTGCTCCGTATTATGGGGATCGTGAACCGAAATAGTTTGGTTCTTTAAATTAACTTAATGAGGTATTTATTATGTGGACTACACCAGAATATTCAGATATGCGTTTCGGTTTTGAAGTAACCATGTACATTTGTAACCGATAAGCAATATTTCAATCAGCAAAAGCCCCTGTATCTATTGATACAGGGGCTTTTCTATATCAGAAACAAGAGTTTGTAACAAGGAAAATCCTGATAAATGTGGCGGGTATTCCTGACGTCATCGCTTACTATGGGGCGTAAGATAGCCTTACTGCCTGAAATGTTTCAGGCGGTGTTTATTAATAATTATAGAGAGAAAATATTATGTGGACTACACCAGAATATTCAGATATGCGTTTCGGTTTTGAAGTTACAATGTACATCTGCAACCGTTAATTTGGATAATTAAAACCTGTCTTTTTGTCTCATTGCGGCGTTGGATAGCGTGCTACGATTCTCATGTACTAATGTACATTGGGAGTCTCACACCTTATCTATCTTGCACTGGGACAAAAATCCTAGATTTAAAAATATTCAAATAGTTTGATATATGCTCGGAGCTTATTTTTTGGCTCCGAGTATTTCAAAATCAAATAGTTTTGTTAATTAGAATTATTTGATTTAGTTGGGGTGTAACGGAAAAATACCAATATGTTTATACATGTTTTAGGTTCAGGCGCAGGGGGTGGGTTTCCACAGTGGAATTGTAATTGTGAAAATTGCAAAGGTGTGCGTGAAGGCACGATTAAAGCAACGCGTCGCACTCAATCATCAATCGCAATTAGTGCCAATGGCACAGATTGGATTTTATTTAATGCATCACCTGATATTAAAAAGCAATTAGATGATTTTCCTGCGATTCAGCCATGCAGAACAGTAAGAGATACTGCAATCAGTGCTATTGTTATCACGGATGCTCAAATTGATCATGTTACAGGTTTGTTAACATTACGTGAGCATATTGCACCTTGGGAAATTTATACCACTGAAGCGGTGAAGCAGGATCTGACAACTGGCTTTCCAGTATTTAATATATTAGGTCATTTTCGTGGCATTAATCATCATGAAATTGTGACCGATCAATCTGTATTTACGATTTCATCAGCGGCAGGCTTAGAATTTACGGCGGTACCATTATTAAGCGAGGCACCGCCTTATTCACCACATCGCGGTAACACAGTGCCGGGTGATAATATTGGCATGCATATTAAAGATACACGCACAGGCAAGAGTTTATTCTATGCGCCTGGGTTAGGTGTTGCAGAAGATCATGTTCTGGAATATATGAGAAGTTCAGATTGTATATTAGTTGACGGCACGGTGTGGACCGATGATGAAATGTCGAATGAAGGCATCAGTGATAAACGTGCTAGTGAAATGGGTCATTTAGATCAATCAAGTGATGGTGGCATTATGAGTATTCTAAATGCGATGGAGAAACCCCGTAAGATCCTCATTCATATTAATAATACTAATCCAATATTAAACGAAGACTCTCCACAACGAGCCATTCTCAATAAAGCGAACATTGAACTTGCCTATGATGGCATGGATATCGAGCTATAAGCATCAGGATAAAAGAGATATGTCAGAAGAATTATTAGGAAAAAATCCTTGGACACGCGAACAATTTGAGAAAGTATTGCGTGATAAAGAAGCGCTCTATCATATCCGTCATCCTTTACATGTCAAAATGCACTCTGGTGAGATGAATAAAGCACAAATTCAAGGCTGGGTGGCCAATCGTTTTTATTATCAAACCACGATTCCACTGAAAGATGCGGCAATTATGGCGAATTGCCCTGAGCGTGATGTACGCCAACATTGGGTACAACGTATTCTCGACCATGATGGTTTCGAGGGTGAAGAAGGTGGGATTGAGGCCTGGTTACAATTGGGTGAGTCTGTGGGTTTGACGCGCGATGAATTATGGTCGGAAGAGCACGTCTTGCCAGGGGTTCGGTTTGCGGTTGATGCCTATAGTAACTTCGCACGTAGAGCAACGTGGCAGGAAGGCGCCAGCTCTTCACTAACAGAAATGTTCGCGCCGAAAATTCATCAGGCCCGCTTGGATAATTGGCCAACCTTATATCCGTGGATTGATGAAAAAGGCTATCGCTATTTCCGCAAGCGACTGAGTGAAGCTCGCCGAGATGTGCAACATGGTTTGGATATTACGTTAGACCATTTTAAAACCCGAGAACAGCAAGAGCATGCGGTGAGCCTATTGCAATTTAAACTAGATATACTGTGGACAATGTGTGATGCAATGTGGATGGCATATATCGAAAAACGCCCCCCTTATACCTTTGAGGTTGAATTATGAGTGATCGTGTATTTAATGATGATACGGTGTTGGTATTGGCACAGGGTTATCGCTTTCAATGGGAGCCTGCACAAAATTGCAATGTATTGCTCTATCCTGAAGGGATGGTGAAGCTCAATGGTGGTGCTGGTGAGATAGTGAAACTCATTAGTGAGAAAAAGCAGACTGTTGCCGAATTAATTGCTGACTTAACCAAGGCGTTTGATGGGGTCGATCTAGCTGATGATGTTTACCAATTTTTAGACGAGGCATATAAAAATGACTGGCTCAGAAAATAATACTACTCCAGATCGCGCACAAGGCAGCATTGGCAGCGCAATCGGTAAAGTCAATGATCAGATCCGACAACCTTTATGGTTATTGGCTGAATTAACCTATTCTTGCCCTTTACAATGCCCTTATTGTTCTAACCCAATGGATTTTGCAAGAATTAAAAGTGAATTAACTACGGAAGAATGGATTGATGTGTTTAAGCAAGCGCGGGCAATGGGAGCCACCCAGTTAGGCTTATCGGGCGGGGAACCATTAATGCGGCCCGATTTGGTTGAATTGATTCGCGCGGCGAGAGATTTAGGATTTTATACCAATGTTATTACTTCTGGCGCGGGAATGAATGCGGACAAAGTAGCGGAATTTAAGGAAGCAGGCTTAGATCATATTCAAGTCAGCTTTCAAGCGAGTTCAGAAGATTTAAATAATTTGATTGCAGGCACCGATGCTTTTAAACATAAAATTGAAATGGCAAAGGCGGTTAAAGCCAATGATTACCCGATGGTATTATGCTTTGTAACCCATCGCCAAAATATTGATCAAGTGGATGAGATTTTAGATCTATGTATTGAATTAGAAGCTGATTATGTTGAATTGGCGACCACGCAATATTATGGTTGGGCTATGCATAACCGTGATCAATTGATGCCGATGAAAGAGCAACTAGTCCGAGCCGAGGCAACAGCGCATCGTTATCAAGAAGAACAACAAGGGAAAATGAAAATCTACTATGTGGTGCCGGATTATTATGAAGAACGCCCTAAAGCCTGTATGAATGGTTGGGGTAATATTTTTCTTACTGTTACGCCTAATGGTGTTGCATTACCTTGCCATGCTGCACGTGAATTACCGGGTATGACATTGCCTAATGTTAAAGATATGTCGATTGATGAGATTTGGAATGGCTCCAGTGATTTTAATAAATTCCGGGGGTTTGATTGGATGACCGAACCTTGTCGTAGCTGTGATGAAAAAGAGAAAGATTTTGGTGGCTGTCGCTGTCAGGCATTTATGTTGACGGGTGACCCAGCTAATACCGATCCAGTGTGTAGCAAATCACCGCATCATCATCTAGTAGAGGAAGCTATTGCAGCGGGCAAAGCGGAAGCAGATAAACCAATTGTTGAGCAGAAGCCGTTAGTGTTTAGAAATCCTAGAAACTCTAAGAAAATAGTTGGATTTTAGCGTCGTATATAGCTATATTCATTCAAGATACAGGTTTTAGTGCTCGTAATGGGCGCGATAGCAAGGCATAATAGTGATGCAATAGCCATCCTATTGCCCTCTATTTATAACGCAGATAACGCATTCAACATGGGTGCTAGAGATCTGCATATTGGATGATGACGAGTATCAATACACCATTAGCTATTAAAGCACACGATCTGAGCAAACAATATGAGCAGATCTTTGCAGTGAACCAACTTAATTTAGAGATTAAAGCAGGTCAGTTTTATGGCTTGCTGGGGCCTAATGGTGCGGGTAAAACCACCACAATTCATATGCTAACAACCATGACTGTCGCCACATCTGGCGAGGCGTGGATTGCAGGTCAAAATATAATAGAGGATCCTGTTGCTATTCGAGGTATGGTCGGTTTGGTATTTCAAGATTCGGCGCTTGATCGTACCATGTCAATTGATGAAAACCTGCAGTTTGCCGCCGCACTATATAATTTATCGCCACAGCAAGCTAATTCACGGATTGATGAGCTATTGGCGGTATTTGGTCTGCAAGAGCAACGTAACAAGAAGTTAATCACCTTATCAGGAGGACAGCGCCGCGCTGTTGATATTGCCCGAGGTGTGTTGCATCAACCCAAGGTGTTATTTTTAGATGAGCCCACGATTGGCTTAGACTTACCGAACCGCCGTGCTATTTGGCGTTTTGTTGATAAGCTTCGCCGTGAAGAAGGCATGACCATCTTTTTAACGACCCATTATTTAGAAGAAGCTGCAAACTGTGATCATGTTGATTTTATTCAACAGGGAAAATTAGAACAGGGCGGAAGCCCCGCGAATTTAACATTAGCGCTGGCAGAATACATTGTTGAAATTGATACAGATGAACCTAGTAATATAACAAAGCAGCTAAGCCCTTTATTTGGTCAGCCAATACAAGAAGAACAGCAATTGAGCTTTAAAATTACAGCTAGCGATGTTGATTTATCGGCATTACAAAAAAAATTGGGTGATAAAGTGTCTTCAATGCAATGGCGGCGACCTAATTTGAATGATGTGTATTTATGGCGGTTTTGTGCGCCAGATATTGCAGGAGAAAAAGCATGAGTTGGCGGCCAGTTAAAGCGGTGGTTGGCCGTGAAATGCATAAATTATTTAGCCAGAAAATGCGCTTACTCAGTGCGATGGTGCGCCCCATGGTCTGGTTATTAGTTATCGGTTCTGGTGTAGGCAGTATGTTACAAAGCCAGCAACAAGAAGGTTACCTAACCTTTCTAGTGCCGGGAATATTAGCGATGACATTGCTTTTTGCCTCATTATTATCAGCATTAACCTTGGTCTATGATAAAGAATTTGGTGTGATGCGAATGATGATGATTGCGCCGATAGCCCACTACTGGATTGTATTGTCTAAGC
>DBOG01000025.1:0-2192 GCA_002299915.1 Proteobacteria bacterium UBA652
ATATATTGTTTAGCATCTACGATATTTTCAGTAATAGACATATCTATCCTCTCTTTTCAATTAACTGTATTTTTAAGAAAATGATCATTTATTCAGCAACCCAAATTACTGCATAAATATGCACTTCTATAATTCCGATGGTGGTGGTTATGCCTCATCATCTGTTTCGCCTTCGCCACTCCAACCCACAGCTTTAGCCTCTTTAATGGCTTGATCATGAATGCGTTTATGTTTTTTAAATAGTTCGGGAGGCAATAGGCTTACTAAGCAACCATATTTATCCCATTCAGTATTGACCTTATCAAGCAATGAATCAATTCCCGCAGCATTCCAGCCTTCACAGGTCTCTGACTCGTCAAGCAAACCAAATACCCAAGCATCACGAATAGTCTTGGCAATAGGTGTCATACCACCATTAACTTCATTATCAGTTCCTACGTATTTTTCAGGTCTTTTCATTTACTTCTTCTTGGTTTACTAAAAAAATGCCCCTGTTCGACCGAACGAAGCAGGGGCACATAAAGCTGAACCTTATGGGTTTACCCTGAGGCTATTAAACAGAAACACCACGGTAAATTACCATTGATGCACCTGCTGATTGTGCAAAGTTGTCAAAACCTAGCAAACGAACATGATTATCTGGGTGTGCCTTATGACAAGCTTCTAGCTCCGCTATAATCACATCGACATCAGTTTCACCAAACATAGGTAATTTCCACATATACCAGAAGTTACTAATGGCATGTTCTGGTTCTGTATGTTCAATACCTGGGTTCCAGCCTTTATCAACAATGTACTGGATTTGAGCGCGAGTAGACTCTTTGCTCAATTTTGGTAGGTATGAAAAGGTTTCGTATTTACGGCTTACGGCTGGATCGCCTAAGCTTGATTCGTAATCTTGTACATCACTCATGTGATTTCTCCAAAATATTTATTTTATTAACCCCACCTTCTCCAATTAAGGAGAGGGTGGAGAGCAAGTGCTTATTTATGCGCTACGTCGATCTTGTCAACAGTATCAAATTCAAATTTGATCTCTTTCCAAGTTTCCATCGCAATCTTAAGTTCTGGGCTATGAGAAGCCGCTTTAGTAAGAATATCTTTACCTTCTTTCTCAAGCTCAACACCCATATTACGTGCTTCAACACACGCTTCAACCGCAACACGGTTTGCAGCAGCGCCGGCAGCATTACCCCAAGGATGACCCAATGTACCACCACCAAACTGTAATACAGAGTCATCACCAAAGATGCTAACCAATGCTGGCATATGCCAAACGTGAATACCACCCGATGCTACTGGAATAACACCAGGCATTGAGCCCCAATCTTGATCGAAGAAGATACCGCGTGAGCGATCTTCTTTGATGTATGAATCACGCATAAGGTCGATCCAGCCTAATGTTGCTTCACGATCACCTTCTAACTTACCTACAACTGTACCTGAATGTAAGTGATCACCACCTGACAAACGTAACACTTTAGTTAATACGCGGAAGTGGATACCGTGGTGTGGGTTACGATCAAGTACCGCATGCATAGCACGATGAATGTGCAACAACATACCATTATCTTGACACCACTGAGCCAAGCCAGTGTTTGCAGTCAAACCACCTGTTAGGTAATCATGCATGATGATCGGAGTACCGATTTCTTTCGCGTATTCAGCACGCTTCATCATTTCGTCGAATGTAGGCGCTGTTACATTTAGGTAATGACCTTTACGTTCACCTGTTTCTGCTTCTGCTTTTTCAATTGCTTCTTGTACGAAGTCAAAACGAGCTCTCCAACGCATAAATGGTTGTGAGTTTATGTTTTCATCATCTTTAGTGAAGTCAAGGCCACCACGTAGACCTTCATAACATGCACGGCCGTAGTTTTTAGCTGATAGACCTAGTTTTGGTTTGATTGTGCAACCTAACATTGGGCGACCATACTTATTCATGATGTCACGTTCTAGCGTGATGCCTTGAGGTGGGCCATTACAGGTCATAACGTAAGCAACTGGGAAACGGATGTCTTCTAAACGAAGTGCACGCAGTGCTTTAAAGCCGAATACGTTACCGACTAATGAAGTAAGGACGTTTACAACAGAACCTTCTTCGAATAAATCAATAGGGTAAGCGACAAACGCGTAAAAACAAGTATCATCACCCGGTACATCTTCAATTGCATAAGCGCGACCTTTGTAGT
>DBOG01000025.1:2257-17768 GCA_002299915.1 Proteobacteria bacterium UBA652
ACATTGGACGACCATATTTATTCATGATGTCACGTTCTAATGTAATACCTTGTGGAGGACCATTACAAGTCATAACGTATGCAACAGGGAAGCGGATATCTTCTAAACGAAGTGCACGCAGTGCTTTAAAGCCGAATACGTTACCGACTAATGAAGTAAGGACGTTTACTACAGACCCTTCTTCGAAAAGATCAATAGGGTAAGCGACAAACGCGTAAAAACAAGTATCATCACCTGGTACATCTTCAATCGCATAAGCGCGACCTTTGTAGTAATCAAGATCAGTTAATAAATCTGTCCATACTGTTGTCCAAGTACCTGTTGAAGATTCTGCAGCAACCGCAGCAGCAAGCTCCTCACGAGGTACACCTTCTTGAGGTGTGATTTTGAAACAAGCCAAAATATCTGTTTCTTTAACAGTATAATCCGGCTCCCAGTATGTTTCGCGGTAATCTTTTACACCCGCGGTATAAGTCTTAGCCATAGTTTTCTCCAATGTGTTTTAAGTTAATTAAGTCACAACGCGGTCGCCCACGGTGTATAGATAATACCTAAAGGGAAGTATAAATAAAACTCAAAGTTTTTGATTTAATGTATAAGTAATGCTTATAATAAGGCCATGAATGTTACCTTACGTCAATTACAAATATTTGAAGCTGTGGCCGCCGAACTAAGTTATACCCGAGCGGCAGAGGCCTTATATTTAAGTCAACCTGCTGTTTCTATGCAGATAAAGCAATTAGAAGAAATGGTTGAGTTGCCTTTATTTGAGCGACTAGGGCGTGCTTTATTTTTAACCGAAAGCGGCAAAGAGCTGCTAGTTTATGCGCGTAAAATTTCACAACAACTCTCGGAAGCGAATTTAGTCCTTGATGAATTGCGTGGAAGCGAGCGGGGACATCTCAACATAGCAGTGGCAACTACCGCGAATTATTTTGCACTAAAGTTATTGGGTGAATTTAATAGACGTTTCCCAGACACTACGATGAGCCTAGACGTTACCAACCGCGCAAGCTTATTACAACATTTAGATGATAATACCGTTGATATAGTGATTATGGGCCAGCCGCCTATTACAGCCGATGTCTCCGCCACCGCTTTTATGGATAATCCGCTAGTGATTATCGCGCCCAACGACCATCCTTTAGCGACAGGAAAAAATATTCCGATGTCCGTCATCCAGCAAGAAACCTTTATTTTACGGGAAAGTGGTTCGGGTACGCGGATCGCAATGGAGCAGTTTTTTGAGGAGAAGGGCTATCAAATCAGCTCACTCATGGAAATGAGCAGTAATGAAGCGATCAATCAAGCCGTGGAAGCAGATTTAGGGCTAGGTATTGTGTCGCGGCATACGCTAGTCTTAGAATTAGCATTGAGTAGGTTGGCGGTATTAGATGTTGAGGATTTCCCCATCATGCGGCATTGGTATTTGGTGCATCGCAATGGTAAGCGGTTTACTGCCTTGGCGGAGGCGTTTCAGAAGCTGGTGATTGATGAATCTGAGAGCTTGTTAGCTTAGAAAAATGGATAGATACTTTAAGGCTCGTTCACCCAATTAATTTCTTGAGCCGTCGTTTTACCAATAATACAATGCCGCAAGCTAGGGGGGATTTTAGCCTTCGTAGCAGAGAGGGGAATACGTCCACCCATGATTTCAGCGATGCGCTGCGGATAGCGGGGAATGCGGTTAGGTTCGGCATAGCCTGTGGGGTAAATCGGTAGGGTATTGCTGAGATCATATTTATCGCTGGCGCCGACGGTGTGGAGGAGTTCGTGCGCCATGATGACGTTATTCTGTGCATTTTGTTTGGGATCCGCAAAAGCATGGATAATACCGACAAGCCCTTTTTGCATACCGATAGAATGTTGTAGTGCGACACCTTTTTGCCCTTGATGATAAATAACAAATAAGCGGATTCTCTTCCGATTACTTTTATTATCGGGTGTGTTTTGATACGTCCACCAACGTAGTTTTAGGCTCCACAACATAACAGAGAGCAAATCATGGTCTGCGGACAAGGCGGGTGGCAGTTGGCTAACTGTAGCGCCGAGAGTGGTGTAGATAGGCGTATTTGTTGCCAGGCGATAGCGCTTGGCATTGCGGGCAATAAAATCATCAATGGGTTTGAAGTGTGTTTGTTTGAGTTGCTGGATATAACGATCTGTTTCGGGCGCTCCATCCCCATTAAGCGGAAAGATGGTGACTTCAAGTGGTTGATACCAAGCGGTGGTGTTGAGCCGTTGATCTTGGGTATAAATCGCAACCGCAGCGAGCACAGCGAGCAAAGTAACAACACGGAAATTGCGAAATGAAAATACTTTCAAAGATACAAAGCCTAAATGAGAAGAGACGGTTTGTTAGCCATCTTAGATTCAAAAAAAAGAGCCGATGAATAATATCCACCGGCTCTTTGCTATTTTGTATTGTTTTTAACCCGGTACGACGTTATCAGCTTGTGGTCCTTTCGCACCATCTGTGACTTCCATTGTAACCGTTTGGCCTTCAGCCAAGGTTTTAAAACCATCAATTTGAATGGCACTATGATGCACGAATACATCTGGACCATCGGCTTGCTCGATAAAACCGAAGCCTTTTTCATTATTAAACCACTTTACTGTTCCCGTCACTGCGTCTGCCATATCCAACCTCGTCCATAATTCTAGAAAAAACCACCTTAAAGATGTTAGTGGTCGACACGATTGTACGCCGACTAATCACTTTATTTCTAGTATTGCAGACTTATTTACATAATTACTGTTGCTAGAGCAGGTTATGTGATTTGACCTATTTATCTGTAAGCAACTGATTGTATTACCTTAATATTAAACTAAACTTTGTTTAAAAGTGAAACAACTATTATTATTCGTATTTGTTTTATCTTTAGTTTTAAGTGACTTATGCGGAAATGCCTGTTTATTTGGGTACAAAATCAGCAGGAGGTACAGACCCTTCACCAAAGAAAAATTGTTCTAATTCTGCTTTTAAGAATTTCTGAGAAGCAGGATCGGCCATTGATAATCTATTTTCATTGATCAGCATGGTTTGTTGCGCCATCCACATTTCCCAAGCAGGCTTAGACACTTGTAAATAGATTTTTTCACCGAGTTCACCTGGGTAGGGTGGGAAATCTAAACCTTCTTCTTCTTTGTTGAGTTTAATGCATTGGATTGTACGAGCCATATCAATTAGCCTTTAGATAATGTTAAGAGTGTTTTTTTCACAGGGGCGGGAAGTCCTAGTGTCAGCGCATCTTCTATTTTATACCAAATAGCCTGCCCGGTAATGTTTTCTGCTGCGGATTGTTTGGCGTGATAGAGGTGGGGATGAATGTCTAATTTGAAATGGGTGAAGATGTGACGGAATACGGCAGGTTGTTTTGATACGGTTTTAGTATTGTCAATGTGTTGCTCTAGTGTGTGAGTATCATCAAATGAAGGGAAACACCAAAGCCCACCCCAAATGCCTTTCTCAGGGCGTTTAGATAGGAGTACACGTCGATCATCCGTTAGCAAAATCAACCAGTGGCTTTGTCGTGTTGGGATCGTTTTTTTAGGTTTGGCAATGGGGAAATCGGTAGGTGTTCCTCGTGCATATGCTTGGCAATTTGATTGTAACGGGCAGCAATCACAGTTGGGTTTACTCCGTGTACAGAGTGTGGCACCTAAATCCATTTGCGCTTGAATATAGGCGGCGATCCGTTGATCTGGTAATAAATTGTCAGCCTGTTGCCACATCTGCTGTTCAGTTGCTTTGTTACCCGGCCAACTAGCAATGGCATAAAATCGGGCAAGCACCCGTTTTACATTACCATCTAAAATAGAAAAACGTTGATGATAAGCCAGCGCCATAATGGCACCAGCAGTGGAGCGGCCAATGCCCGGTAAGGCGATTAAGGCATCGAGTTCTGCGGGTAATTGACCCTGATGAATTTCAGCGACATATTGGGCGCAGCGGTGTAGATTGCGGGCGCGGGCATAATAACCCAAGCCAGTCCAATAGGAGAGCACATCATCCTGCGATGCTGCTGCCAGCGTGGCATTATCAGGAAAGCGGATCATAAATCGCTGGTAATAGGGGATAACCGTTGCCACTTGCGTTTGTTGTAGCATGATTTCAGAGACCCATACTTGATAGGGCGTGGGATCCTGCTGCCACGGCAAGTTGGTACGGCCAGATTGATCATACCAGCTCAGTAGGGCGAGACTAAATTGACTTGGTTTCATTAATGCTATTCCTGCTGATCGCAGGAATGAACTGCTAGTTTAGAAGAAGCTTCTTAGCTTATCTTTTAATGCGTCAGTGGTCTCATCTTCCAAGCTTTTCTCCGGTTCTGGTTCAGTCTCTAATGTCATTTCTGGTGCGGCCTCTCTTGAGGTGGGCGCGCCTTCAACTTGTTCTGTTGGTTTGGGTTTCTCAATGCCTAATAAACCACCCAGGCTATCGCCTAATGTATCTCCCAGTTGTTCTCCGAGTTTGTCATTCAATTTTTCTTGTAGTTTCTCTGTGTTTATTTTTTCTGCCAGCGCTGCTTTTACCTTTTCTTTAGCTTGCTCTTGCATAAGAGCAGCTAAATCGATACGGGGCTTTGGATTGGCAAAGGTGCCGCTTATTTTGAGCGGAATAGACAAACCTTTTAGATCGGCAATATCCTTGGCATCTTGCCCTTCCAGCGAGCCAACAACGGCAACGGTAAGACCATAATCAATCGCCTCTGTACCAAGATTAGCCTTGCCAGCGCCATTAACACGCAATAAGGGAGAAACCATTTTGAGATCTTGGTTGTTAATCACTCCTTTATTGGCCGTAAAAGAGCCTGAAAAAGAAGAAAAATTAGTTTTAAGATCAGCGGAGTCAGCTGCTAACGTTTGGCCGGTGACCGCGGCTTTTGCTTTGCGGATAGTATGGGCAATATTAATACCTTTGAGTGCGCCATCGCTAAAGGTAAAGTTGCCTTTACCCGACAGTGATTGTTTGATTTGATCTGTATTATTACCTGCTCCGGATAGCTTTACATGCGCATTCGCCGTGCCTGATATTTTAGAGCTGCCATTGAGTGCGGTAAGCAAGGGTTCAACTTGCACATCTGTTAGCTTTTCATCGACTGATATATTGAGTGTTTTGCCACGGGCATCAAGCTGTACATTACCTTGATAGCTGCCTTGATAAAGCTGTGCTTTTAGCGGATTAAGCGAGACTAATCCTTTATCGCCACTCACTGTGATATGAATATTTTTACTGCTGATGCCGCTGGCTTTTAAATTGCCGATATTAATACTGCCTTTGGCATTAAGTTGGCGCAAGCTGTCGAGGGGTAAATCTGCTGCGGCACCCGCACTCGCAGCGGGACTGGCTGCTTTTTCGCTGGTGGGAGATAGATAGCGGTCGAGATCAATATTATCTAATGAGAGCTTAAATGTTAGCGCAGGCTGGCTGAAATTACGAATACCAAACTGACCAGTCAATTTACTTTGATCGAATGCCAAATCCAGCTTACTTGCATTAAAGTGATTAACGGAGGCATCAAAGCTTGTATTCAGCTGAACTGAGGTGAGTGCTTTAGCGTCTGACATTGGGGGTAGTTTAATACCAAATTTAGTGGCAAGTTGGCGCGGATGAACTTGTGCTAGTTGAATATTACCCTTGAAGTTGGCGGAATCAGATAGGATTTTTGTGCCATTTAGTTTACCTGTCATGCTTAATTCTTCTGCCTTAAGTACTAAGTTTGGTAAGCTCAGTGTCTGCTTGCTCAGATCTGCTATTACATCGCTGGTGAGTTTAATTTGTGCCTTGCCATTCGGAATGTCTCGGCTGCTAATATCTGCATTGATGGCAAGCCCAGCTAATTGGTATAGCTGTTGACTCAGATCTGCGGTAAGGCCAGCCGTTAGCTGCACTGTTGCTTTACCTTCAGGCAGGGCCGTAGTGGTGATGTCTGAATTTACTTTTAAGCCAGCAAGCGTGATAATTTGTTTGGCCAAATCTGCTGTGGCATCGCCAGATAAGATAATATGTGCATTGCCACCTAAGGCATCAGGATCGACGATATCAGCGGTGAGGTTAAGCCCGGATAATATAGCAGATTGCTTGGCTAAATCAGCAGTAACATCTGCTTTAATCACAGCATCAATTTGTTGTTTTCCTTGATTAGTTTTTGCAGTGAGCGCGAGACCAGAAATGGAGAGTTTTTGAGTTGTTAAATTGGCATCAATATCACCCGTTAGCTTGATATTAGCTTGTTCGAAACCTAGCGATTGGCTTTGTGCATTGGTGGTGAAATTGAGGTTTGATAGCTGATAGTGTTGTGTATTAAGATCTAAAATGAGTTGGGTATCAAGTGTAATATGGGCAGTTGCTGGTGGCGCAACGCTAACAATATCGAAATCTGTCGTTATACCCATCGGTTTATTGAATACCAACGCATCAGATTTTAGATTAAACTTGTTTAGCTGATAGTTTTCTCCTGTTGTCTGATCTAACCAGTGAATATTGGCATTTGTTAGGTTTACGCCCGCAATGCTAATCGCTGCTAAATCAATCGCTGATGTATCACTTGGTTTGTCTTTACTATCACCCGCTAAATCAGCCCAGTTGGTGATGCCCTGTTTATTTCGTTCAAGGTTAAGCACAAGACCATCAAGCGCAATTGTATCTATTTCAAGTTGTTGTTTAAGGAGTGGCATCAGTTTGACGCGGACATTTGCACTTTCTACTTGGGCGAAGGTGTCGGCAGTAAATCCTGGTGCATTGCTCAAAGTAACTTTACCCAAATCTAGCGCAACCCACGGGAATACAGATAAGCCAATATCGCCATCAATCACCAATTCTCGGCCAGTTGCTTTTTTTACTTGTTCAGAGATTTGGGGTTTGTAATCATTGGGATCGATGAAAAAAGGTAGGGCGACGATTGCAATAATGGCCAAAATAAGAATGGCGAGTATAATTTTGATAAACGTACGCATGATAAATTTCCTTATGTATTTAATTTAAGACCGATATGCTCAGTGAAGGTTTCCGTCTAAGAAACCGATTTTGAGACCAACTGCATTCGGACTGTTTTAATGGTGTTGTCGGCAGTTTGTACGATTTCAATAACGATATTATTGATCCGTAAACTCACGCCAGGAGAGGGGATGTTTTCCAAACGTTCCAAAATCAGGCCATTAATCGTTTTCGGCCCATCAATCGGCAGCTGCCAGCGCAGCTCACGATTGAGTTCGCGGATATTGAGCGAACCATTAATTAAGTAACTGCCATCGTCTTGCGGATGGATTTCCCGATCTGTGTCTAAGGTGTCGACGGTAAATTCACCGACAATTTCTCGGAAAATATCTTCTAGGGTAATCAGTCCGATAATATCACCATATTCATCAACAACAAGACCTGTGCGGCGTTTATGTTTTTGGAAATTAATCAGCTGGGTATTGAGCGGTGTGCTTTCAGGCACAAAATAATTCTGGCGTATAATGTCACGTAACGTTTTGTCATTCAAATTATCTTGCGCCATTAAATGCACCGCTTTGCGAAGGTGAATAATACCAATAATGTGATCGATACTATCTTCATAAACGGGTACACGAGTAAAAGCACAATGAGAAAGTTGCTGCATAATATCAGTCAGTGGTGCATTGATATTCAAGCCTTCCATTTCACTGCGTGGCACCATCACATCTTCAACCGTTATTTTTTCAAGATCGAGAATGCTTACAAGCATTTCTTTATGGCTTTGCGGGATCATACTGCCCGCTTCGAGCAATGCCATTCGCAATTCTTCACTATTGATCGCACTGGCGCTGGCATCCATACTTGAAACACCAAGTAGTTTAAGCAGACGGTTGGTGATGAGATTGATTGACCATACCAGAGGGGACAGCAAAAATTGTAAAGGCTTGAGAATAAAGCTAGCAGGGAAGGCAACCCGTTCTGGATGCAATGCAGCCAATGTTTTAGGGGTGACTTCAGCAAACAGAAGCACAATAATCGTTAACGCAAAAGTGGCGATCATAATGCCATTTTCACCCCATAATTTAATCCCAATCACAGTGGCAATAGCAGAGGCAAGAATATTAACGAAATTATTGCCCAGCAGGATCAAACCAATCAGCCGATCAGGTCGTTCGAGTAATTGGCTGGAGCGAAGAGCGCCCGCATTGCCTTCTTGCGCCAGATGTTTCAAACGATAGCGATTGAGCGACATCAGCGCTGTTTCTGCGCTGGAGAAAAAAGCAGATAGCAATAACAGGCAAAATAGCAATAAGAAAAGCAGGTTGGTAGAGGTGGTTTCTAGCATAAGGGCGGGATTATTTTAGGAAAAATTCTAAGACAAGTTTACTACCAACATAGGATAGCAGTAGAAAAGAAAAGCCAATCAAACACCAGCGGACAGCGGTTTGTCCGCGCCAACCTTGCTGCCATCTTCCCCACAGCAGGACAGAGAAGACCACCCATGCAATAAGTGAAAATATTGTTTTGTGGCCTAAATTCTGCCCCCAGAAATCTTGCACAAAAATAGCGCCACTGACTAAGCTCAGTGTGAGCAAGACAAAGCCTACCGTAATAAATTGGAATAAGGTGTTTTCCATGGTTTGTAAGGGATCAAGCTGGGCTGAAACGCGGCTTTTCTGATGATTATGTAAGCGTTTTTCTTGACGTGCAAGCATACCCGCTTGAATTGCCGCGAGCGCTAATACGCTATAAGCGCTGAGCGATAACAAAATATGCCATTCTAGTGCAGGATTGTCAGTAATTAGGCTATGTTCACTTGGAAAAATACTTTTGAGTAATAAACTGAGCGCGGTTAATGGATAAATAAGAATACCAGGATGGGCAATGGTTTTGATACCTATCAATAGCGCAATGCAGGCCATCAACCAACTACTAATAGACAGTGCGCTGAATAGGCTTAAATTCCAGCCACCTGCAGCTTTGATTGATTGTAGAATGTCGGCAGCATGAAACAGCAATGCTACGGTGGCAAGTATAAATACAGGTAAGCCTGCCCGTTTGGGATTGTCTGAGAATAAGCGGCGCACTAAAATGATAGCACAGCCGATATAAAGGGCAATAGCGAGTAAAGCAGTAATTGTCATGTGATATATGATATCAGTTATAATTATTTTTTGAAAAATGGTTTATGTGGATAATACACAATGTTTGATAGTTTGAGTGATCGCCTAGCGGGTACGCTGAAAAATTTACGGGGTCAAGGTCGGATCACAGAGAAAAATGTGACTGATACCCTGCGTGAAGTGCGGATGGCATTATTGGAAGCTGATGTTGCTTTGCCTGTGGTGCGTGAGTTTGTTGGGCGAGTAAAAGAGCGAGCAATGGGACAGGATGTATTGACAAGCCTGACGCCTGGCCAAGCCTTGGTTAAGGTGGTTAATAATGAATTGACGGCTGTTATGGGTGAGGCCAATGAAAGCCTGAATTTAGCAACCCAACCGCCGGCAGTGATTTTAATGGCAGGTTTGCAAGGCGCGGGTAAAACAACCAGCGTGGCAAAATTAGCGCGCTGGTTAAAAGAGCGCGAGAAGAAATCGGTGTTGGTAGCCAGTGCTGATGTATATCGCCCCGCCGCGATTGAGCAGTTGAAAACGCTAGCGCGGGAAGTGGATGTTGACTTTTTTCCCAGCCAAACTAACCAAAAGCCGGTTGATATTGCGACTGCTGCCGTGGCGCAAGCCAAAAAGAAGTTTATTGATGTAGTGATTATTGATACTGCAGGTCGGCTACATATTGATGACGATATGATGGCTGAAATCAAACAAGTCCACGCCGCTATTTCGCCAGTAGAAACCCTGTTTACAGTTGACAGTATGACAGGGCAAGATGCGGCGAATACAGCAAAGGCATTTGATGAAGCTTTGCCACTAACAGGCATTATCTTAACCAAAACAGATGGTGATGCACGCGGCGGCGCGGCCTTATCCATTCGCCATATCACTGGCAAACCGATCAAGTTCTTAGGGGTCGGTGAAAAAACAGATGCCTTAGAACCCTTCCATCCAGACCGTGTTGTATCGCGTATTTTAGGGATGGGCGATGTATTATCTCTGGTGGAAGATGCCCAGCGCAAAATGGATGCGGGCGCCGCCGAGAAAATGGCGAAGAAGATCAAAAAAGGCAAAGGGTTTGATCTCAATGATTATAAAGAACAACTGCAACAGATGAAAAAAATGGGTGGCATGGGCGCGATGATGGATAAATTGCCAGGCATGAGTAATATCTCTGAAGAGGCTAAAGCCCAAGTCGATGACAAAGAATTTGATCGGATTGAAGCGATGATTAGTTCGATGACCAAAAAAGAACGGCGCAAGCCCGAGATCATTAAAGGTGGACGGAAAAAACGCATTGCCGCCGGTTCAGGCACTCAAGTGCAAGAGATTAACCGTATGCTCAAGCAATTCACCCAAATGCAAAAAATGATGAAGAAGATGAGTGCCAAAGGCGGCATGGCAAAAATGATGCGTGCACTAGGCGGCGGGAAAATGCCAATGGGCGGTGGGGGTATGCCATTTTAATTTTGTCCTATATGAACTAGAAGCGAATGAACTGGTCTCCTTGTAATAAGGAGAGTACATATAAAAGGAATTTTCTTCAATGAGTGTTCGACAAATAAAGTATTTAAGTTTATTAGGAATGTTGTTTAATCTACCTAGCATGGCGATGGAGCCGATGCGTGGTGATATGAATAATGATCAGCGTGTTGAAATATCGGATGTGGTCGGTGTCATCAATATTGTATTAGGTGATGGTGTTGCCACACAGGGTGCTGATTGTGATAACAGTGGTGGCGCAGTTATCGTTAGTGATGTGGTTTGCACAATTAATGTCGCCTTAGCAGATAATGTTGATGAATTGGTATCTTTTACTGAGCAACAACGCCTGATTGCTGATCAATTTATCAGTATCTTTGAGAATAGCACCAAAACAATTCAATATGACTATGCTGAGAATATTGGTGATAATCGAGGGATTACGGCAGGGCGCGCTGGCTTTACTTCTGCCACAGCAGATATGCGTGAGCTAATTTTAGACTACACAGAAATCAACCCCAATAATTTACTGATTCAATACGTTGATGAACTGGAAAGACTCTCCACAATCCGATATACCCCACCGCGTTCAGAAGCGAAAGACATATTAAGTGCTAATACAGATAATCTGCCTAATCTAATTTTAAACTGGAAAACCACGGCCGAGCGTCAAGATTTTAGGAATGCACAAGATGCCTATGTTGATACGCATTATTTCAATAGGGCACTTGAAAAGGCACAAGGTATCGGCGCGACATTACCGCTTACCCTGCTCAGCCTATATGATACCAGTATCCAACATGGAGACGGTGATCCCATTGTCGCCCCAACAGCGCTAACGGCATTGGTTCATAAAGCCACTGAAATGACGGGCAATCAAACGCCAGCAGAGGGTGCGAATGAAGTTGAATGGTTAATGAATTTCATTACCAACCGAAAAAATATGATGCTAGCAGATGAGTTTTGGCGTCATTCCTTAGCGCGGATTGATGAACTACAAGACTTGATTGCAGCAGAGAACTACCAGCTTGAACCGTTTACCTTATGCATTCAGCGCTATTCATGTGTGCTAGGGCAAGGCAGTGAAGATGAATATGATTTACCCTAAGGTTGATGTCTTTAACTTGATAACACGACATTAATTGTACAAATTACATCGCTGATATTGATCACACCATTTTCGTCACAATCAGGGGTGCCCGTGTTAACTGAACTGCCCAATACTTCATTAATTGTGGCGATGACATCGGTGATATCAACGTTGTTATCGCCGCTGGCATCGCCCACCATCGCGCGGCCAATCGCCGTTGTTTTATTGGATACATAATCATCGAATAGTAACTGCGTAAAGCCACCCGCCCCACCAATGCCGCCTAATAACGCAGCATTAATCACACTGGTCGCATCGCCAGACATGCCACTAGCATCAGCAGCATCCGTATTGGCATCAGAATCGACCCATAGCTGAATAGCGCCGCCTTGTGTCCAGTCAATTTCGACCGAATGCCAGTTGGTGTTACCGACGGCAGCCATGGCAGGCAAGCCACCATCATTGGGCGTTACTGTGATATGCGTGCCATCAAAAGACACGGTATAAATTGCGGTGGTTGCTGCATTATCAGCAAAGGCCTGGAATAAGGTGGCATCACCACTACCTGTCGCCAAAAAATAAAAACGGCTAATCATCCGCGGCTCATCAGTGGGGCCGCCTGCGGCAGACACACCATTATTAGTCACCGTGCCCGCTGTGCCATCCATCGCGCACTCGCCGGCATAGCGTACGATAATATGCGCATCATCAGGCCCCCCCGAAATTGCCCCAGAAGTAGCATCCCATGCGGCCAAGCTGCATGCCTGCGCTGCAAAGCTAACCAGGAATAGACTTGCCGCCAGTGTGGTTCTTAATAAATTAATCATAGTATTGCGTTCTCGAATGACCGAAAAGGAGAGGGTAAACATGATCGATAATAAACCACTCTCAATAAATTTGCTAATATTCACAATTAAAAATTAACTTAATTGTCGTAAGTTACCTTCACTTTCTTATGCAATGATGCAGGATGAATGGGAGCGATGAGCACTTAATCAAGCTCCCTCCGCTACTCCTTCGACCATTCCCTGCTTCCTGCATCATGGCATTTGTGCTCCTGCATTTCACCGTTAGCGGAGAGCTCTGTAGTTTTTGAACCTAAGAAAATCCTTCGGTTCCTTCGAGTTCATCAGGATGACTTTAATAGGGGATAGCATCACCTGAATAGACCGCTTCAAAATCACTTAATCTCACTTGGTTAATATCATGTAATAAATCATTATTCCAGTTATCGTGGTGTTCACCGGTGATATACATATCGCTGCCAGTATCGGCGAGGATGATGCCATACTTTTTCATCGCGATGAGGATGATTTGTAACTCAGGAGCGAAGGAGGAGATATCAAAGCTGGCTTTCAATCTGAGCCTTAAACCCATGGGGGGCTTATTAGGATCATTGCCACCTTGCCCATCAGAATGAGTGGCAGGTAAAATATAGGCTCTTCGGATACTGCTGAGGGTAAAGCGAATAGCATGTTTTATTTCTTGCTCAATATGGATTTCATCATAGCGAATTAAACCGGGTAGGATGGCGAGGCCGGAGGCATCAGCGGAGGTCCATGTTTCGGGGCGCTGTTGGTTTTGGGATAAATCCCAAATGGCACCGGATCCCCCTGTCCATTGCGAGCCATCAAATTGGGCGTGAAAAATTTCATAGAGCATGCAGGTATTTTGTTGCAATAATAAGATATGCTTATCGCTACCGCCTTCTATATTGGGATTGGCGGGGATAGGATAACAGCCGACATCTTCTGCATCGCCAGTATTGCAGCTACCCAGATTCAGATCGCTTTCATCCCAGTATAAAAATTGAATGGGGCTTGTGGTTTGGTTGTCTGAAATCAGGGTGTAAGGAATACCGATGTCTCTACCTTGATAGCTTGATCCAAAGTCAGCGTGGAGCCGTGTGCTACCGCCGACACTATTGATGAAAGCGATATTATTAGGATGAAGAGGGAAATTATCAATGGGGGTATTCCAAAGATTATCTTCAGGCAAGATCTGACAGCCTGCAATAATGGGTATATTAGCCGAATCATTTGATTCAAAGGAATCATTGAAGATGGTCTCAGCAGCGCTACAGAAGCTGCTGCTGAATAATAGCAGAGTAAAGATAGTGGTTTTTTTTAGCGGCATCATATTTTAAATTTGCATAGATAATGCTAAGCATAACAAAAAGGACCGCTATATGATAGCGGCCCTTTTAATCACCATTAAAAAAAATTACTGATTGAAAATTTCATCCCAAGGTAAAGCTTGATCACCAATCATATCTAAGAAAGGCATAGGCTTACCATTAAGCTTGAGTTCGCCATTATTCAGATCAGCGATGGATTCATAGTGCTGGTCTTTTTCAACAGCAAACCCCATCATGATAGGCATGGCAATCGCTTCTTCTAGCGGGGTGCCTGCAAGCATATTTTTGTCGATATTGACGGATAGCTGGCCTTGCAATGCGGCAGCAAGATCTTTCACCATTTTAAGATCATACAACGGTTTTGCATCGATATAGTTTAGGTCAAGATTGATATTAGTACTGCCATTAGCGTTACTCATATTAAAGACAGAATTCAGCTTAACACCTTGTTTGATTAGATTGCCTGCTTCACGATAATAGTCAATCATGTGTTCAAATGACTCGTCAATCGCCGCATCGGTATCATCACTACTAAAGAGCATAAATTGAGATTTCTGCATCTCTTGGCCGACATCAATTAACTTCATAACACCTGCACGCTCGAATCCATCCATTTTGAAATTAATGTGAATTTTCGCATCAGGGAAATTGATGTTATCATCAGCTATTTTTACGTGTAGTGTTGCGATATCAAAGGTTCCTACACCATGCATCAGGCCATTTGATTCGCCAGCAGAGGAAGTGATACGCATATCAGAGAGGGTGATGTCGGTGCCTTCACCATCAGAAAATAGATAGCTAGGGATAGCAAAACTTAGCTCACCATCAAGCATCGATCCTTTATAGAGCTCATCAATATCTAGCTTAGCGGTTGAGGCGGCCATGGTTGCCTTTATTTTGTTATCACCTTCATTGCCTGATATAGTCATTTCACCCAAATCCATGGTGCCCCGTAGGTAGGTAGCTACTGCATTTGTAGAAAAACTCGCGTTGATACCATCAAATAAGATGTTCATATCATCCAATCCTGCTGTGCCACTCCCTGTTAATGCTGCAAATTTAGCGGCATTGAATGAGAGAGGCGCCATATTGAAATCAACATCAACATCATCGCTGGTACCCGTAGTTACACCCGCTGAAAAGGGTATTTCGTCGCTAAATAAAAAGGTAACGAATTCTTTTACTTCTGGTGTCAGAGACGATTTATCGAGTGTGGTGAGGGTATAACTACTGCCTGTTTTGATGCCATTCGGTGTCATCATCAACGGGCCATGATAAATTTTATGATTGAGGATGACGTTGATCGGGCTGCCTTCTTCGCTGCCAAACAGTTCTGAATCAAGTGTAACGGTGGATTGTGCATCACTACTGGTAAAACCCTTATCGAAGGACTTCTTCTCTATTTTGAGGAAGGGAAGCGTTTCTGTTACCTGCTGGTTTGAGTCTGATAGCATGGTATCAAAAACTTTTTCGGTATTGCTTGAGGTAAACCAAGTGGCACCTGCCCAAACGGCAGGGATGAGTAAGAGAATGGCTAGTAATACTTTTTTCATGTGTTTAATCCTTAACATTGTGTGAATGGAAATAAAATTTAAGCGCTAAAAAATAAAAGGCAAGTAGGTGGTGATGGTGGAGCGTCTTTAGGATTTACACCAGGTAGGTGGCAAAGAGGCTATGTTGAACAGTGGTTCTCACCACCCTCACTACCAAATAAATTTGGTAGGCACGAGTGGATTCGAACCACCGAC
>DBOG01000034.1:0-2545 GCA_002299915.1 Proteobacteria bacterium UBA652
ACTTTGTTTTTGTAAAACAGTACCACGACACCTTTTTTCAGTGTCTCAGCATAGCTGGGCTGACACCTGCCAGCATCAGCCGCCTCGAATTAAGGATTGTGTCCCCAGAACTTCTGCGTTTGCGGAAAAGCCGGAACAAACGAACCAATAGGGTATCGCCAATACAGCTTACCCAACGAATATGCGCATCTGTTTACCAGTCTATCGAATAGGTGGCACTGATAGTGCGCCCCTGTCCTGCCGTATAATTGCTGTCAAAGTTAAAGATTTGGTTCATCACAGGAAAATACTGTTCATCCAGTAAATTCTTCACACCAAGCTTCAATGTGCCTTTGTCTAGTTCGACGGTGCTGAGAAGATCCATCAGGATATAACTTTTCACTTCGCCTCTGCCGAATCCGCTCTCTCCGTCGAAACGATTGCGATCGCCCGAATACAGTAGCTGCAGTCGGTTGTGCCAGTTCGGCAGCGTTTCATGTTCAGCATAGGCGGTTAGCTTGAGTGGCGGGATGCGGTTGCCAATCAGATAGGCATTAAAATCCCCATCATCATTGGTATCTAGCTTACCCTCCATCCAGGTCAAGGTTCCTCCCATTTTCCACTTTTCTAGTGGCTGTGCGTCAAAAGAGGCTTCTACGCCATAAATGCGTTCTGGGGCACGAGATACCACAAATGGTTCTGTGATAGTACCAGGGTTACTCAGCGAGGCACCCAAATCTGAAATATTATAAAAAAATGCAAGTTCGGCCTGTACTGTCGACCAGTTACCGCGGATCCCCAACTCGTAATTATCTACAACCTGAGGTTCAGGACGTATATTTTTTACCGATGCCCCATCGGCTGCATTGCGTAGCGTCCGTCCGATTTCAGGCACTGCGAATCCTTGTGAGAAAGAAGCGAAGCCACTGATCTCATCGGTAAAGTAATAGGCTGCTCCCAAATTAAATGCCGAGTCGTCATAGTTGAGAGTACCGCCTTCTACGCTGTTATTCTTGACGGTAGTGAAATCATCCACTTCAAATCGAATGAATTCATATCTCACGCCACCATGTAGACTTAGATTATCAGTTAAACTGAGTTCAACTTGCACGAATGGGCCTATGGTGTCCTGTTTCATTTCAGGAACCTGAATTCGCCCATCCTCAAGGGGTTGTGATGTCTTCTCACTGAGCAGATCTACACCCCACAGAATTTGTCCGCCAGAAAGCAGATTATGTGGTGTTTCAATATCCAAACGTGCACCAACTCGTTGAGAATCTAGAAAGGGCTGTCCACCGCCAGAAAAAACTCTGTCGGGGAAGTAGCCAAAACGTGCCTTAAAATCACGGTAATAGACTTGCGTTTTGAGACGACTCCCTAAAATATTATCGTTACTATAAATGAAATTAATTTGTTTATTTTCCATCCCACCTTTCTTACCTAACACTTCGCCATCGATGGCTGTGGTCTTCTGTTCGCCGACTACGCCGTTTACCAAAAGGGTCTCTACATCT
This sequence comes from Proteobacteria bacterium UBA652, assembly GCA_002299915.1. Lineage (GTDB taxonomy): Bacteria > Pseudomonadota > Gammaproteobacteria > Nitrosococcales > Methylophagaceae > UBA652. The sequence goes on from DBOG01000034.1 coordinate 1,494, forward strand.
TGTTTGATATTGTAATAATTGGCGGATAGCTCGAATCGTTGCTGTGAATCAAGATCAAAACCGAGTTTACCAAATAGATTATAAGCATCCGTCCCGCCACCTCTGGTACGTGTATCTTGTGGGATCCGATCGCCGTCACCATCAAAGAAGCCACCGGTCTGCTCAACTGAAGCATTGAAGATATAATCGACTTTTCCTTCACTGCCTTCTACTCCTTGAGCTAGGCGCTTACGGAAACTTTCTCCAATATCAGTAGGCGCAAATCCGATAGTGATGTCAGTGGTGAGTTGTGCTGAACCTTCGCCAGGCCTCTTGGTGATGATATTAATAACGCTCCCTGTACCCCCTAGTCCATATATAGCACTAGATCCGCGTAAAACTTCAATCCGTTCAATTGCTGATGGATCAATGCTTTTAAGAGCACGTCTGCCATCTCGCAGCGAAATAGTCTGAGGTACGCCATCAATCAGCACGAATACATGTCGCCCTCGCAGAGTCTGTGTTGTGGTCGATAATGCTTCTGTACTGGTCGCCATTCCGGGCACTGTATTAGCGAGGACCTCTCCCAAATCACTTGATAATACTGATTGCTTCTCGATCTGTTCACGACTGACTATGGTAACGGCTTGTGGGGAATCAGCAAGTAATCCTATGCTTCGAGTCCCAGTTACTACCACGGGCTTTAACCGTTCGGCTTCAGTATTCTTCTGTGTCACTGCTAGTCGTTGAAGAGTTACCGTGTTGTCTTGGATATTATAGTCAATACCCGTGTTTTCCAGCAATTGACCCAATGCCTGTTGCACAGAATATTGCCCCGTTAAGCCTTGGCTGTTTTTACCTGCCGTTAACTGCGCATCAGAAGATAATAAAATCCCCGCCTGACCGGCAAATTCACTTAATACACTGCTTAATGATCCCGCTGGCACATTGTATTGTCTGCTTTGAGTTGCCGCCGCTGTTGTTTCTTCGGCAATAGCAATACTACTGATCATGGCTGTGTTCAGCAGCCCGCCCAATATTGCTGCCTGAATAATCAGCTGAGTTTTAGATTT
>DBOG01000034.1:2949-4131 GCA_002299915.1 Proteobacteria bacterium UBA652
AAGCCTTGCTTACTAACTATGCCAATTGAGAATCAAAAAAGGGCAACGAAAAGGTGGTTTTTTAATTATTTTGCCTGAATATTGATCCGCAGCGGCGTGGTGCGACTGACAATGATTGGCAAAGAGTTTTCTAATGCCGTTAGAATACGGTCAACATCTTCAACGGGATAGGCGCCGACTAGGCGTAAATTTGCAATCGTAGGATCATAAGAAATACGCCCTTTGTGATAACGATTTAATTCATCAATAAAATCAGCCAAGCGCATATTGTCGGCAAGAATAACGCCTTTAATCCACGGTGATGGGGAGGAAGGCTCCTGCTCCTGTTGGCTTATGGAAGAAAAACTATTTTGATTAAACGTTATTTGTTGCCCGGCTTTAATGCGTCTGGCTTGAGTCTGATTGCTAAGCTGGGCTTTAACTTCACCTTCCATTACTGAAACTACGATTTGATTTTCTTTATCTCGAACACTGAAACGCGTGCCCAACGCCTGTATGCTACCAAATTGTGTATCGACAATTAAGGGGCGTTTTTTACGGATAAGATGCGTAGTGATATCGGCTGCTGTTTCTATGTAGATCTCACCACGGCGCAGGGTGATTTTTCGTGTTGTTAATGTATATAAAACATCCACACTGCCGTCGGTATTGAGCCAGATCTTAGAGCCATCTTCAGCAGTGAATTGATGGATTTCTCCACGGGCTGTTCGATATTGCGCATCCCAATTTTGGTGGCGAAGCCACTGCCAACCCGCACCCGTAGTGATAAAAACAAAGGCCAATGATTTTAATATGCTTCGTCTGCTGATAGCTGATTTATCCAAAACAACACGCGATGTTTCAATAGGGAGATCATTAAAGCGATGGCTAATATGTTCGACTTTTTGCCATGCTTGTTGATGCAAGTCGTTAGATGATAGCCAATGCTGCCAGTCTTTGCGTTCTTGATCGGTCGCTGATCCCGACTGTAGAAGCGCAAACCATTCGGCAGCCTGTTGTAATAAATCATGGTTGACATGCTTGCTAGGCTTAACTGTTTGCCCCATCAATCACCATTTTCTGCGATTAACAAACAATACAACATGGCTTGCACCATATAATTTTTAATGGTTCGTTCTGACAGCTGTAGCCGCTGTGCGATCACTTTATACGTTAAGCCATGCAATTGAGAAAGCAAAAATG
>DBOG01000079.1 GCA_002299915.1 Proteobacteria bacterium UBA652
TTTCTGTTGAAGCGGGTGTAACGGATTTCTGGCGTAAGTATGTTGGCCTAGAAGGCGGCACTGTTGGTATCGATACCTTTGGTGAATCTGCACCAGGCGGCGTATTGATGGAACACTTCGGCTTTACCGTTGAAAATGTAGTTAAAGTGGTTAAAGCTACGCTGTAAGTTCAACGTATGATGTGAAAATAAAAAGCCAGTGGATATTTGTTCACTGGCTTTTTTTGTTTTCAGGTATTGCAAGATCATTCTATAAGAAAAACTTATCAAGATAATAAAAACCTTTGAGTTTTATTTATAGTTTAGATCGCTTACACTAAACCTAATGCCGAAGGGAATGGGCAATGAATGTATGCGTATTTTATAAACGAATTAGATAGAGAGACATTATGACAATTAAAGTAGGTATTAACGGTTTTGGCCGTATTGGTCGGATGGCATTCCGTGCTGCGGCAAAAGATTTTAAGAATATTGAAGTGGTGGCAATCAATGATTTATTAGAGCCTGAATATTTGGCGTATATGCTGCAATATGATTCTGTGCATGGCCGTTTTGATGGCGATGTATCGGTTGTGAATGGTAACTTGGTGGTGAATGGTAAAACGATTCGGATTACTGCCGAACGCGATCCTGCCGATTTGAAATGGGATGAAGTGGGTGCTGATTTAATTATTGAGTGTACGGGCTTCTTCTTAACCAAAGAGTCTTGCCAAGCACATTTAGATGCAGGCGCTAAGAAAGTCGTACAATCTGCGCCCTCTAAAGACGATACACCGATGTTTGTTTATGGTGTGAATGATGAGCAGTATAACGGCGAAACCATCGTTTCAGCTGCGTCTTGTACCACTAATGCTCTCGCACCTGTCGCTAAAGTATTAAACGATAACTTCGGTATTGTTAAAGGCTTAATGACAACCGTACATGCGGCAACTGCAACCCAAAAAACAGTCGATGGTCCATCAATGAAAGATTGGCGCGGTGGCCGTGGTATTTTAGAAAATATCATTCCCTCTTCAACGGGTGCGGCGAAAGCGGTGGGTAAAGTATTGCCAGAATTGAATGGTAAACTAACAGGTATGGCGTTCCGCGTGCCCACTTCTGATGTATCGGTGGTTGATTTAACGGTGCAGCTTGATAAAGAAGCGTCTTATGATGATATTTGTGCCGCAATGAAAGCGGCCTCTGAAGGCGAGATGAAAGGTGTATTGGGTTATACCGATGAAAGCGTTGTTTCAACTGATTTCCGTGGCCATCCAGCGCCGTCTAACTTTGATGTGGGCGCGGGTATTGCGTTAGATAGCACTTTTGTGAAAGTGGTTGCTTGGTATGATAATGAATATGGTTATACCTGCAATATGATGCGGTTAGTTGAGTTGGTTGGGAAATAAACTGCAAAAGTTATTGTGATGAAGTAATAGTAAAGGGCCTCTCTTAAAGCAAGATAAGGGCGGCCTTTTTTATTGTTTAGTAATGTTAACGATAAAGCGCGTTAATTAAGCATGAGAGAGGTGGCGTAATGGCTGTAATAAAAATGACAGATTTAGACCTGGCGGGAAAACGCGTATTGATTCGCCAAGATTTGAATGTACCCCTAAAAGAGGGTGCGGTGGCAGATGATACGCGTATTCGGGCTTCATTGCCGACGATTAAACTGGCTATTGAAGCGGGTGCGAAGGTGATGTTGATGTCTCACCTAGGGCGGCCGACTGAGGGCGAATATGCTGATGAATTTTCATTGGCGCCGGTTGCAAGCCATTTATCTGGATTACTAGGCCAAACGGTGCGTTTAGAAAAAGATTGGTTGGATGGCGTTGATGTGGCTGCAGGTGAAGTGGTGTTATGTGAAAACGTACGCTTTAATACGGGTGAGAAGAAAGATGATGATGGCTTGTCTCAGAAAATGGCGGCATTATGTGATGTGTATGTGATGGATGCGTTTGGTACGGCGCATCGCGCTCAAGCGTCGACTCACGGCGTGGCTAAATATGCTGCGGTTGCGTGTGCGGGTCCTTTGCTTTCAGGTGAATTAGAAGCACTGGGTAAGGCATTAGATAACCCAGCGCGGCCAATGGTGGCAATTGTGGGGGGATCAAAAGTTTCAACCAAACTAACGGTTTTAGAATCACTCTCAAAAATCGTTGATCAACTTATTGTTGGCGGCGGTATTGCGAATACCTTTATTGCGGCAGCGGGTCATAATGTAGGTAAATCCTTATATGAAGCAGACTTAATTGATACCTGTAAAAAATTAACGGCTAATGCTGAGGCGGGTGGGGGTAGTATTCCTGTGCCGACCGATGTGGTGTGCGCGAAAGAATTTGCAGAATCTGCGGCGGCAACGTTGATGCCAACGGGCAATGTACAAGATGATGATATGATCTTTGATATCGGCCCTAATTCGGCGGCAGAGTTGGCTGAAATTGTTAAGAATGCCGGTACGATTGTATGGAATGGCCCAGTAGGCGTGTTTGAATTTGATCAGTTTGGTGAAGGCACTAAAGCGATTGCGTTAGCGATTGCAGAGTCAACAGCATTCTCGATTGCGGGTGGTGGCGATACGTTAGCAGCCGTATCTAAATATAATATTAGCGATGATGTGTCTTATATTTCGACGGGTGGCGGTGCTTTCTTAGAGTTTTTGGAAGGGAAGGTGTTGCCTGCTGTGGCGATGCTGGAATCACGCGCCTGAGCACATTGACGGGTCGTCTTTAGGGAGCCAATTCTCCCCACCCAGTCTTCCCCAGCAGGGGAGGGCTATTTTATTTTGGAGCAGTAAATTAAGTGGCAGTAAAAAGAAGAACTAAAATCGTTGCGACCCTTGGGCCAGCAACGAATACGCCAGAGGTATTAGATTCGCTGATTGAGGCGGGTGTGGATATGGTGCGGTTGAATTTCTCGCATGGCGAGGCCAGCGAGCATATTGCGTTGGCGGAAACGGTGCGGAATCGTGCGCGGGCTTATGGGCATCAGGTTGGCGTATTGGCTGATTTGCAAGGGCCAAAAATCAGAATCGCTCGTTTTAAAGACGGCAAGATAATGCTGGAAGAAGGTGCGGCGTTTGTTTTGGATGTTGGGCTGGATAAAGATGCTGGTGATGTCCATCAAGTAGGGGTTGATTATGAAGCCTTACCGCAAGATGTGAAGCGTGGTGACTCCCTATTGTTAGATGATGGTCGGATCGTGTTGTGGGTCGAGGAAGTAGAGGGTTCACGTGTGGTCTGTAAGGTCACGATTGGCGGCACACTTTCCAATAATAAAGGTATCAATCGCCAAGGTGGCGGCTTATCGGCAGAGGCGCTAACGGAGAAAGATAAAGCAGATCTTATTTCGGCTGTTGAGATGAAGGCTGATTATATTGCAGTGTCTTTTCCGCGATCGGCAGCCGATATTGAATATGCTCGAGAATTGGTGGAGGCGGCAGGTGGGGAATGCGGCATTATTGCGAAGATCGAACGGGCGGAAGCGATTGAAGTAATTGATGAAATCATCGAAGCATCGGATGGCGTGATGGTGGCGCGGGGGGATTTGGGCGTGGAGGTCGGTGATGCAGCATTACCCCCGTTACAGAAGCATATTATTTTGAGAGCAAGGCGACTGAACCGTGTGGTGATCACGGCAACGCAAATGATGGAGTCAATGATTGAAAATGCGATTCCAACACGGGCGGAAGTGTTTGATGTTGCCAATGCAGTATTGGATGGCACAGATGCCGTGATGTTGTCGGGTGAAACGGCAGTTGGCAAATATCCTGTAAAAGTGATTGAGGCGGTGAACCGTGTGTGTTTGCAAGCAGAGCAGCAACCTTCAATTCGAGAATCAAACCATCGGATCCGTTCAGAATTTTATAAAGTAGATGAAGCGATTGCGATGTCGGCGATGTATATGGCGAATCATTTAGAGGTGAAGGCAATTGCAACCTTAACTGAAACAGGTTCAACGCCTTTATGGATGTCTCGTATCAGCTCAGGCATTCCCATTTTTGCTTTAACACCCCATGTGGCGACACGCCGAAAAGTGACGCTTTATCGTGGTGTGTATCCGGTGAGTTTTGCGATGGATCATAGTAATCATGCGGCGCTTAATCTGGAAGTGGTTAATGAGTTACAGCGCCGCGGTGTGGTGCGTGATGGTGATTTGGTCATCATTACCAAAGGTGATTTGGAAAAAGAAGGCAGCACCAATGCATTGAAATTGGTGCGCGTTGGCGATATGGTGCAACCCAAAGAGAATGATACGGTTTATGGGTCATAATTAAATATGTCATTTTCGCGATTAGCGGCGATACACATTATTTGTGAAGCGGAGATATAACGCCTGTGGCAGTGTAGGCAAACTGGGCAAGATTGGGCTTGAAGAAAGGCTAGGAGAACATTCTATAAAACAGCCGTTTTAAGGTACAATAGGCGTTGATTTAAGGAATTTAGTAAGGTTTCCAATTTGATACAGCTTTTGACTGTGGCAGCCGGCGGTGCGCTTGGCGCCGTATTACGTTTTCTAATGTCAGCCAATATTTATCGCGTGTTTGGGCGGGATTTCCCCTATGGCACACTGGCGGTGAATGTGATTGGCTCGCTGCTGATGGGGTTTTTCTTTGCCTTGATTATGGAGCGGGCGGCGATATCTGAAGCGTGGCGTGGGGTGATTATTATTGGTTTCCTTGGGGCGTTTACAACTTTTTCTACCTTTTCCATGGAAACAATGGCGCTGATTGAGTCGGGTGCGTTAATGCGTGCGGCAATGAATATTTTATTAAGCGTGGCGCTGTGTTTATTGGCGACGTGGGCAGGCCTCCAGATTGGTCGCCAAATATTCTAATAAGCGATTGCAGAGCCCTTAAGGTATAAACTTCTTTTCGACATAGGACAATATTGTGAGTGAGAAAAAAAAGCCAGTTGTGTTATCTGGTATTCGGCCAACTGGCGATCTGCATTTAGGTAATTATTTTGGTGCGATTCGTTATTTTGTTGAATTGCAAGCGCAAGATAACGATTGCCTTTTCTTTGTGGCAGATTTACATACATTAACCACAGCGATGGAAGATCATATTGATGTTGATGCCGCTTCAATCGAGGTTGTTCGTTGGTATTTAGCCTGTGGTGTTGATCCCGATAAAGCGATTATTTATCGGCAGAGTGATATTTTAGAAATTCCGATGTTTGCACTGCTATTGGGTATGGTGACACCGGAAGGTGAATTGCATCGCAGCACAACGTATAAAGAAAAAGTAAAAGACTTAGAAGGAAAACGAAAATTAGTGTCTTTCGGTTTATTGGCTTACCCTGTATTGATGGCCGCAGATATTTTGTTTTGTAATGCTGATATTGTGCCTGTTGGTGAAGATCAAAAGCAACATCTAGAAATAGCCCGCCAAATAGCCCGTAATTATAATCGCTATTTTTCTGATACACATACGATCGTGGAGCCAAAATCACATATGCTGGAGCCAATCCGTGTGCCTGGGCTGAAAGGTGAGGGGAAAATGAGCAAATCTGTCGGTGGGCCAGATAATGTTATTTACTTAAATGATTCGGAGAAAGAGATCCGGCGTAAGATCATGTCTGCACAAACTGATTTAGGGCCAGAGCAAGGCCAGCCTATGGCGGATATAATGAAAAATGTTTATACGTTATTGGAACTGTGTGCGCCCAAAGAAGTGTATGACGATTATCTTAGAAAATATGAAAATGCAGAACAAAAATTTTATGGATCATTAAAGAAAGATCTGGCGGCGTCTATTATTGAATTAGTGAAGCCGATTCAGGCACGCTACAATTCGCCCGAATGTTCGCCTGAACGGGTTGAGAAGTTGTTAGCTGAGAATGCAGAGAAAGTGCGGGTGATTGCTAAAAATAACCTCAAGAAAATATTAGTTGATATGCGATTCAAAAACTTAGCCGAAAGCTATGATTAAGATGAATGTGCAATTGATGATAGAAAGGCAGCTTAAATGTTAGATCCAAAACTACTTAGAAATGAACCTGACACAATTGCAGCAGGATTAGCGCGGCGTGGTTATACGCTGGATGTCGCACAGCTGGCGGCATTAGAAACGCAACGCAAAGCGATTCAGGTGGAAACCCAAACTTTGCAAGCAGCGCGCAATAGCCGCTCTAAAAATATTGGTAAGGCGAAAGCGGCGGGTGAAGATATTGCGCCACTGCTGGCGGAAGTGGACGATTTGGGCGCGCAGTTAAAAGCTGCAGAAGCACGTTTATCTGAGGTGTTGGCTGAAATTAACAGTTTGGCAATGGATATGCCGAATATGCCGCAAGCGGATGTGCCTGAGGGCAAAAGTGAAGAAGATAATGTAGAAGTCCTGCGTTGGGGAACACCAAAGTCATTTGATTTTGAGCCGAAAGATCATGTTGATTTAGGTGACGGTCTAAATGGGATGGATTTTGAAGTGGCGGCTAAAATTAGTCAGGCGCGCTTTGTTACTTTGCAAGGCCCATTGGCCAAGCTACAGCGCGCATTGACACAATTTATGCTTGATATTCATACCGAAGAGCACGGTTATACGGAAGTCTATATACCTTATTTGGTGAATAGCGCATCACTCTATGGCACAGGAAATTTACCAAAATTTGGTGAAGATTTATTTGCCATTAAGGATACGGATTTATACCTCATACCGACAGCAGAAGTGCCTGTGACGAATATTGTTCGCGATACAATTTCAACAGATAAACAATTACCGCTGAAATTTGTGGCACATACTCCTTGCTTTCGAAGTGAAGCCGGTTCATACGGTCGCGACGTGCGAGGGCTGATCCGCCAGCATCAATTTGAAAAAGTCGAGTTGGTGCAAATTGTGCGTCCCGAACAATCAGATGCAGCACATGAGGCGCTGGTCGGCCATGCTGAAACTATTTTACAAAAACTAGCATTGCCTTATCGAAAAGTTATTTTATGCATGGGCGATTTAGGGTTTTCCTCTAGCAAAACCTACGATTTAGAAGTGTGGTTGCCGAGCCAACAGACTTATCGTGAGATTTCATCTTGTAGCAATTTTCAAGATTTTCAAGCACGCCGTATGCAAGCCCGCTGGCGGAACCCTGCAACGGGTAAGCCCGAATTGGTACATACGATAAATGGATCAGGTTTAGCGGTTGGGCGTACCTTATTGGCGTTGATGGAAAATCATCAAGATGCGGATGGCAATATCCATATTCCAACAGCATTACAACCCTATTTAGGTGGCTTGGAGCTGATCGGTGGGTGATTTTTCGCTAGTACAAAATTTTGCGATTTGGACTTTGCCGGTTTTATTTGCCATCACCTTGCATGAAGTGGCGCACGGCTGGGCGGCGCTCAAATTTGGTGATCGCACGGCACAAATGATGGGACGCTTGACCTTAAATCCGATTAAGCATATTGATCCAATCGGCACCATTGTTGTGCCGGGTATGTTGCTGATGGCAGGCGGCTTTTTATTCGGTTGGGCAAAACCTGTACCCGTCTCTACTCGTAATCTCAATAATCCTAAACAAGATATGATTTGGGTCGCATTGGCAGGGCCAGCCGCTAATCTGGTGATGGCATTTATGTGGGCGGCAGTTGCTAAGATTGGTTTTACAATGGGCGACAACATGCAGTTGCTTTATTATATGGGCATTGCAGGGATCCAGATTAACGCAATTTTGATGTTGTTGAATTTATTGCCATTACCACCACTTGATGGAGGGCGGGTTCTGGTGGGGCTGTTGCCTGGCCCCTTAGCATGGCGTGTAAGCCAGATCGAGCCATATGGTTTCTTTATTTTAATTGGGCTCATTTATTTTGGCATTCTCAGTATGATTTTAAGACCATTAATGAATGGTTTCATGGGTATTATTAGCGCCATTTTTGGTTTTTAGAAGGAATAGGAATTGGACACAGTTGGATTACAATCTCGCCGTATCGTATCGGCCATGCGCCCGACGGGGCAATTGCATCTGGGGAATTATCATGGTGTATTAAAACACTGGATTAAACTCCAGCATAAGCATGACTGTTTCTTTTTTGTTGCAGATTGGCATGCCTTAACAACACATTATGACGATAGCCAGGTTATTGAAGAGAGTGTGTGGGAGATGGTCATTGATTGGATCGCGACGGGCATCGAGCCTTCAGCGGCGACCTTGTTTTTACAATCAAAAATCCCCGAACATGCCGAACTACACTTGTTACTATCAATGATAACACCTGTTTCATGGCTTGAGCGTGTTCCCTCCTATAAGGAGCAGCAAGAAAAGCTCAAACAAAAAGACTTATCGACCTATGGTTTCTTGGGCTATCCTTTATTGCAAAGTGCGGATGTTTTGATTTATAACGCGGGCCAAGTGCCGGTGGGCGAAGATCAGGTTGCACATGTTGAGTTGACCCGGGATATTGCTCGCCGGTTTAATCATATTTATGGACGTGAAAAAGGCTTTGAAGAAAAAGCAGTAGAAGCAGTAACGAAAATGGGTAAGAAAAATGCAAAAATGTATACCGACTTACGCCATGCTTACCAACAACAAGGTGATGCGGAAGCGTTAGCGACTGCCCGGGCTTTATTAGAAAGCCAACAGAATTTAGCGTTGGGCGATACGGAGCGATTATTTGCTTACCTTGAAGGGGATGGAAAAATAATTATTCCAGAACCACAGGTATTGCTCACCCCCATGGCAAAAATACCAGGATTAGATGGTCAAAAAATGTCTAAATCTTATGGCAATACTATTTCTTTGCGTGATTCAGACAAGACGATTGCTGAAAAAATCAACAAAATGTCAACGGTGCCTCTCTCTCTTCATCCTGCGGAGTCCAATGAGCCGAGCATGTGCCCTGTTTGTCAATTATATGCGCTCTATGCGCGTCACGATCAAGAACAGGAAGCAGAAGTCGCTTGTGGTACTACGGGTAACCGTTGTTGGGAGCGTAAAGACGCATTAATTGAATTGATTCGGGCTGAACTAAAGCCTATTCGCGAACGTGCCGAAGAGTTAAGTGAGTATCCAGAAGATGTGCGCCGGATTGTGGATGAAGGCAATGAGGCGGCGCGGGAAGTGGCGAGAGATACGTTAGATGAGGTAAGATCAGCAATGGGCTTGGGCTACAAATAACCGTCCAGAGCATTCATCTTTTCCCTTCTTACGGCATTATTTCTGTACTCGAATATTCATATATCGATATATGTTCATATTCTCCGTGCAAAAATGCCTTGTGAGAAGAAAAAATATAAACACGCTGAACCGTTATTAAAATAAATTTAAACAATCATGTCGGGAGACAACAAAATGGCAGAACGCATTCAAAAAGTATTAGCACGTGCAGGCTATGGATCACGCCGTGGCTTAGAGGTATTAATCAAAGCTGGGCAAGTGACCGTCAATGGCGGCCAAGCCAAATTGGGCGACCAAATCAGCATGGGCGATACCGTGCGTTTAGAAGGCAAAGTATTATCCGCCAAACGCTTATGGCAGCAAGCGTTACCACAGGTGCTGTTATATAATAAACCGGTGGGTGAAGTGTGTAGCCGAAAAGACCCCGAAGGGCGGCGCACTATTTTCCAATCATTACCTGCTCCTGACCAAGGTCGTTGGGTGAGTGTCGGCCGGCTGGATATCACCACCAGTGGCTTGATTATTCTCACTACCGATGGCGAGTTGGCCAATCGCTTAATGCATCCTTCTAATGAAATGGATCGGGAATATGCCGTCCGCGTATTGGGTGAAGTAACGCCAGAAATTATGCAGATTTTACGTGATGGCGTGGAGCTAGAAGATGGTATTGCTAAGTTTATGGATATTCAAAGGGCAGGCGGCGATGGCGCAAATCAGTGGTATCACGTGGTGATCCAAGAAGGGCGAAATCGAGAAGTCCGCCGCTTATGGGAAAGCCAAGGCTTACAAGTGAGCCGTTTAATGCGGGTGCGTTATGGGCCGATTATTATCCCGAATCAACTTAAAATGGGTAAATGGCAACTATTAGAAGCCGATGATTTGGCCATGCTTTATGAAGAAGTGGAGTTAGTGCCTCAGGTTGCTGCGGAAGAAGTCGGTAAAGGCCGTCGTAATGAACGGATGGCAAAAACGGCACCACTGCCAAAACCGGGTAGAGGGCGTAAAGAAAGACCTGCTAGAGTTGAACGCAATCCTAGAAAGGCACAGCGTAAATCAACAGAGGACAGCGGTAAATCAACGGGTAAATCCCCACGGCTGCGGGGAAGATAAATATAGCAAGCTAGCATATGAAGTTACCCTGGCTCAGCACAATTTATAACGAGGTTTGGTTACGATTAGTTGGCTTCAAACTGCTTGGCGAGGGCAACGCGATCTTTGATTGAGATGGGGATGTTTTCCATGGTTTCAATGCTTTCTAGCCTCTTTTGTAGGCCACAACGATTAGCAAGCTGGATGCTAAGACCGGGACGGGCATTCATTTCTAGCATAAGTGGGCCGAGTTCATGGTCAAGCACGATGTCTATTCCAATATAGCCTAAGCCTGCAAGATCATAACATTGGGCTGTGAGTTCGAGAATATCGTCCCAGTTTGGGATGGGTAGGCCAATAATTGTGCTGCCCGTATCGGGATGTTGGTCGACAAAAGATTCATATGAGACCCCAGAAGTTGTTTGACCTGTCGCGAGATTGATGCCGACACCAATGGCGCCTTGATGCAGATTGGCTTTGCCATCGGAGAGGCGGGTTGGCAGGCGAATCATCGCCATAACAGGGATGCCCTGAAAGACGATGGTGCGAATGTCAGGTACGCCTTGATAGCTGACATCGGCAAAAATGGGATCAAATTTTACCCGGTATTCGATAAGGGCAGCATCAGGCAAGCCACTTAGGCTATACATACCACTGAGGATATTGGAGATATGGAAGCCAAATTCTTGTTCGCTGATAATTTGGCCATTATTTTTGCGATAGCCATGCGCACTACGCCCGATAATAACGAGGATCCCTTCACCCCCACTGCCATGTGCGGGTTTGACGACAAAATCATCATAGGCTTTGAGTTGTTCAGATAGGGCCGAAATATGTTTTTCGATTTCAACCAATGCATAGAGTTTGGGTACGGCGACACCTGCCACCTCCGCAAGATTTTTGGTTTGCACTTTATCATCCACCAGCGGATAGTTCGCACGTTTGTTATAGCCAGCAATATAGTGGCCATTGCGTTTGTTCATACCCAGGATACCAAGGGCTTTCATCCGTCGCCAAGGCAGGAGGGCATCAAGGGATGGCATATTGGCTCCTAATGTCCGTCTTTGCTAAGCGTGGCACGGAATCGCCATAATTCTGTGAGACGATAGCCCGTATAGCGGCCAAGAATGAGCGTGATGGCAAGGATGATAAGCAGTATTTCTGGAAATACGAATATCATATGGTTCAGAATGTCATTGCTCATCACGAGAAAGCCAAGCGCGGCGACAAGCAAGCTACCAATGCCTTGCTGTAAGGCTTCTGAGGGGCCATGTTCTTCCCAAATCAGCGACATCCGCTCAATGGTCATCGCGAGGATAACCATGGGGAAGAGGGCAATGGAGAGCCCTTGTTCAAAGCCGAGTTTATGGCTGAAAACAGTGGTAAAGGTCATTAAAATAATAACAATCGTCAGCACAGCAGACAGTCGCGGCACCAGCAAGAGTTGGAGATATTCCAGATAGAAACGGATGGTCAGCCCGAGTGCGACAATGAAGGTGAATAAAATAACACCCCAGAGCAGCTCTGTTTCACGAAAAGCAAGGGCGATCAAGATCGGCATAAAAGTGCCAAATGTTTTGATGCCGATAAGATTACGCAATACGACGATAAGCAAGGCACCCAACGGCACCATTAACAGAATACGGTAAACATTTTGGGTCTGAATGGGCAAGCTGAAAAGTGAAAATTCCATGGTGCGAGAATCCATTTTCCGAGCGCGTTGCTCGGCAAGCCGAATAGGTTCTTGAGTATGTCGGCTGATAGCAAAATCAAGGCTGATATTTTTACCGCCATCAATGGTGAAGATGGGTTGGTTATCCGTTTGCCATAGCATTGCATTCTTCGGCAGTGAACTTTTGACATCAGTCGGGTCAAATGAAATCCATTTTTCGCCATCATGTACTTGTAGCCATGGTGTTAGTTTGCCATGCCGCACCCCTTCTTTAAGCAGCAAAACATTGATCGCTCTAGCGGGAATAAGGGCATCAGTTAGGATGATTTTAAGGAGTTCAATACGTTCTTTTTTCGTGCGGACGTCTCGCAGCAGTAGCTGAATATTTTCATCAGCTGTCTCGGCATTAAATCGCAGTAATAATTCACGGGTAAATGTTTTGGTATCGGCTGATTTCTGGCGAACCTCTTCAAGCAAGGTTGAGATGGCTGAGGTCATGTTTTCTGAATGTTGTTGGGGGTCTGCCAGGGTCACTTTTTCTGTCACTTGTTTTGGTGGTGTCGTGTCATTTTGATTGTTTTGAGTAAGCTGCAAGTGGTAGTAGAGCACTTGTTCCCCTGAGCCCTGCCGAACCGCCCATTCTGCGACACGATTATTGTTCTCGTGGGTGACCGCAAGTCCATATTTTCCAGACACATAATTTTCATCAACGATCATATAATCGGATGGCAAAGAGGGCAGGGCTAGCTGGGCTTTTATTGACCCTTTTTTAGCGGTAAACGCGAGTCTCGCTTCCACGCTCCAGACATCAATATCTTCGCTGGGCAGCAATGGCAAGCCTAAATGGGAGGTTTTATGAAAAATTAAACCTGCAGCAAATAAAATCAAACCAAGAGACAACAGTTTTACATGCAGGTTTTTCAATCTATTTCTCCGTATTAGGTGAAATAGAGTGTGACACTTCTTGGCTGCTGGCGAGGATCTGCGAGCAGGTGTTTTCACTTGTTTTGACAGTGAATGTTTTCGAGGGGTCGATAATAACGCCTTGCTCCAATAAACGTCGACCTAACAACATGGGATAATTAAACGGGCTACGATCAACCAAACTAAATTCACCGGTGAACAGCTGATTATGCATACAAAATGTCATTTCAATAACGGGTCTTATTGTCGGATTGAGCAGGTGATCTTTTATTTTTACCTCACGAACAAGAGGCGATTCAATGGGTTTCATTTGAGACTTTTTGCTGTGAGGACCGGTATTGAACCGTACCCATTGTTCACCATCACGCTCAAACCTTTCTATCTCTAGCGCATGTAGTGAGGAGGTTTTAGCGCCTGTATCCAGCTTTGCCCGCATACGAATGTTCCCTGGTTGTAACAACACGCCTTCTAGCCAGCCAGTGGTAATGGTTTCAGTTTTGTTATCTGCAATCGCAGATGAAGCAATAGCTGTCAGCAATAGAAGATAAGTAGTGAAGAGGGTTGTTATCGTTTTCATTCTGTTTCTCAAGGACGTATTATTTAAGTATTATATTATAAAAATGCGGAGAATTAGCCGTTCATAATTTGAATGGGTGCTTCAAACAGACATTTTTAGATCGAAAATGTTCCAATAACTCTCCAGCGGAGTGGATCTTTAAGCGTGTTACTCAGTGTGATTTGACAATAGTTGGCCATGGCTGGCATGGCTGGCAGGGTCCATCAAATAAAGATAGTTGTGGGTAACCGCTGCTGGTTTGGCTAATTCGGTGGGGTCAATAGCGGGAAAAGCTTGGGTGTGGAGCTGGGTGTCAACCGGCCCAGGATCGATACAATTCACGCGAATATGGTTCTCCGCTTCGAGCTCATCGGCGAGTTGTTTGCTTAAGGTTTCAATCCCTGCCTTACTGATGCCATAACTGCTCCAATAGGCTTTATTGTTATATTGATCAGTGGTGAACATTATCGCGCTGTGATCGGATTTAGTGCCAAGCATCAGCGGCAAGCAGGCGCGCGTGAGTAAAAAAGGGGCTGACAAATTAGTGTGTAGGGTTTCCAACCATTCTTGTGGATCTTGATGTTGCACGGGCGCAAGCTGGCCAAGCTGGGCGGCATTATGTAGTAAGCCATCTAGGCGGCTAAAATTATCTGTGATGCTATCTACTAATACCCCATAATCATCGACTGTTGCGCCCTTAAGATCGAGTGGGTAGAGGGCGGGCGTTGGGTCGCCTGCCGCTTCGATTTCATCATAGACTTTTTCTAAGGCTGGAATATCTTTATCAAGCAAAATAACCGTTGCGCCATAGTGTGCATAGGCTTTGGCAACGGCGGCGCCTATGCCATCACCCGCACCGGTAACGAGGATCACGCGATCATTAAGAAAATGGGGGCTGGGTTGGTAAGACATGGATACTCTCAATACTTTTTAAGTGGGCATTGTAGCAATTATTGGCTGGAGGGTGTTCGGGAATGACAGGAATAAACTCGTCATGTTGACCGCTCTATGCATCTATGCACCGCGGCATTTATGCTCCTACACATCACCAGAGGGAGAAATCTTTAGTTTCACCCGTATTTTGTCATTTCGACGATAGGAGAAATCTTATTCAGTGCTCAGGTTCATTAGAAATATCTCTCCGCTACTCCTTTGGGATGCTCAGGACAAGGTTGAGATGATGGAGGAAGAGGTTAGATGTTAGTTAGCTGTTGCGCACACGCTTGCCCACTGATGATCGCGCCTTCTAAAGTGGCAGGATAATTATTGCTGACGAAATCGCCTGCTAGCCATAGGCCTTCAATATTTGTTTTGTGGCTGGGGCGGTGTTGTTGAATGCCGACGGTGCTGGCAAAGGTGGCGCGTTTTTCTCGGATAATAAAACCACTTTGGGCTTGGGCGGGAAGATGCGGGAAAAGTTGGTGGACTTCTTGGCTGACGATATTGATTAAGGCGGCTTTATTCAATGTTTCATGTTCACCAGGGCCACTGATCACAATGGCCATTAAGCCAGGGTGTTGCTGGCTACGGTCAAAGATCCATTGGCTATGGGTGCCGGTCATGCCGAGCATGGGTTGACCAAGACGGCTGGCTGCTGGGTATTGCAGGTAAATCGTGCTGATGGGCAGCGTGTCTGGTGTGGGTAGGTCAATATGTGGGCTGAGCAAGTTGCTGAGGTGGGTGGGGCAGGTGGCAACGATAACATGTTCTGCTTCGATTATGTGTCCATCATGTGTCTGCACGCCGTGGATTTTACCCTGTTGGATATCGAGCTTGGCAACACGAGTTTTAAGGCTGGTTGTGGCGCCTTTTTGGTCGAGATATTGGCTGGTAGGAAGGGGCAAAATATCACCTAACGGTAATGTGGGGATGAGCAAGTCTGCCGCTTTTTCCCCTTGCATTAAGCTGTCTTGGAGAACGCGGGCGAACAGCTGGGCAGAGGCATCATTAATAGGCGTGTTAAGGGTGGCGAGGCAGAGCGGTTCCCACAGTTGGTGAATTAAACGGGCAGGTTGTTTAGTTTGCTGTAACCAGTCGGCAACGCTGATATCTTGCTGAGATTGTAGGCGCATTGGGATTTGTTTTTGTATTCGCCGCATTGCGAATAAGGCAGATATGCCCGCGCTACGGCTAAGGCTAGCGGCAACGGATAAGGGCCAGGGTAGCTTGCCCTTTGCCGATAGTGTCAGCGTGGGGTAATTCGGATCATGGATTGATAAATTAACCGGGCTACGGGCGAATACTTGGTGGGTGTCCACACCGATATGCTCAAGTAATCCCAGCATGTGGCGATAGGCGCCAATCATCAGATGTTGGCCATTATCAACGGGAATCCCTTGCCATGCTACGGTACGGGCACGGCCACCCAGCTGAGGTGCGGCTTCGATAAGGTGCACATCATGACCGTTATCAATAAGCCGAATTGCGGCGGCTAAACCACTCCAGCCGCCACCGACGATGAGTATCATCATCCGCGTTGCTTGTGTAGGCGTTTTTCGTTGCGCGCCGTACGCCAAGCGATCCAGAGCTTTCTAACCGGAGTGAGTGAGGTGCGTTGCGCCATCACATTAAAACCTTCTTTTTCGATTTCATTTAACGTGGCTTGATAGATGGCCGCCATGATTAAGCCTGTGCGTTGAGTATAGCGGTCTTCATCTGGCAGAGCTTGCATCGCTTGCTGATAATACTGTTGGGCGCGTTCGGCTTGAAATTTTAGGCAAGCGATTAATTCGGGGCTGGATTTCAAATCCATTAGATCATGTACATCTACGCCAAATTGCTGCAATTCATCTTGTGGTAAATAGATCCGTCCACGCTCAGCATCTTCTCGCACATCCCGAATAATATTGGTGAGCTGCAATGCCATGCCGAGATTTTCAGCATATTTGAGTGTATTACGATTTTGATAACCAAAAATTTCGACAGACAATAGCCCGACGACGCTGGCAGCACGATGGCAATAAAGTGTTAGTTGTTTGAAATCTGGATAGTGATGCTGCTCTAGATCCATTTCCATGCCATCAATAATTTCTTCAAAATAGGCTTCATGCAGATCAACGTTCTGCCGTGCCTCAAGCAAGGCTTTGCCTACTGGATGGCTGGGTTCACCTTGGAAAGTGCGGGTGATTTCTTGTCGCCACCAGTTAAGTTGGGTGCGGGCGACGTCAATATCGCTGGTTTCATCGACCACATCATCCACCTCGCGGCAAAAGGCATAGAGTGCAATAATGGCCTGCTGCTGCTGTTTGGGCAGAAACATAAAGCTATAATAGAAGCTGGATCCACTTTTGGCCGCTTTATCGCGACAATATTCATCGGGTGTCATTCTGTTAGGATAGCGGAGTTAGGAGATTTAGGGAACCAATCAATGCAGCGGAAACAGATACAGAGACGAGAAATAAACAGCATGGCGGTATGGGGTGCAATTTTTTTTGGCGTGTTGCTCTGGTCAGCCATCATGCCGAAAGATCGGTTTACATGGGTTTTAGAGGTCATCCCCGCAGTTATTGGCTTGGTTATTTTGGCGGTGAGTTATCGTTCCTTTCGATTAACACCTTTGTTATATGGGCTGATATTAATTCATTGCATTATTTTGATGGTGGGCGGGCATTATACTTATGCCGAGGTGCCGCTATTTGATCGGTTGGCAGAGTGGTGGGGTAGTGACCGTAATGCTTATGATAAATTGGGCCATTTTGCGCAGGGCTTTGTACCCGCCATTATTGCGCGTGAGATATTTATCCGTAAGCAAGTGATATCGGGCGCGGCATGGCGCAATGTGATGATTATCTGTGTCTGCTTAGCATTTAGTGCGTTTTATGAATTACTGGAATGGTGGGTGGCATTGGCGACGGGCGAAGGTGCCGACGCTTTTTTAGGCACGCAAGGCTATGAATGGGATACGCAATCCGATATGGGCTTTGCTTTATTGGGTGCCGTCGTCAGTTTACTGCTGTTATCACCTTGGCATGATCGGCAACTGAGCGCGATAGAACAATAATATGAAGTTGGGCTATCTAGTTTTCATCAAGCAAGCTAAGATAACCATTCAAATACATCCTTAGCTACCACCGCGAGAACGATTATGTCTGAGTTAGAGCAAGACATCACTGCTTCAAATCAGTCGCACAATGCCGTAACCGAGGCGTTGAAAAGTGGTCGTGTGGTGCGTTTGCGACATTTGTTGGCCAGTTTACATCCTGCCGAAACAGCCCATTTAATCGAATCCCTGCCACCTGCCCAGCGTAAAATTTGCTGGCCGATCATTAGCGCAGATGTGCGCGGTGATGTGTTGTCTTTTATTGGTGAGGATGCGCGGACGGCATTAGTCAGTGAAATGGATACGGCAGATCTAATCAGCGTCACCGAGGATCTGGAAGCGGATGATATCGCCGATATTTTGCAGGATCTGCCTGAGCATGTGATGCAAGAAGTGTTGCGGGTAATGGATGTGCAACATCGTCGCCGGGTGGAAGCGGTGTTGTCTTATGAGGAAGATACCGCTGGCGGTTTGATGAATACCGATGTGGTGACCATGCGCTCGGATATTACGATGGAAGTGGTGTTGCGCTATTTGCGGATGCTGGATGATCTGCCTGAGAACACGGATAGCCTATATGTGGTCGATCATAAAGATATTTATCAAGGAGTGTTGCCGTTAACACAGGTGGTGAGCCGAAGTCGTTCGCTCACAGTGCGTGAAGTAATGTCGCATCATCTGGATCCCATTTTAGATAGTGCGTCGGATAGCGAAGTGGCACGTCGATTTGAACAGCATGATTTATTGTCTGCACCCGTGGTAGATGCACAAAATCGGTTAGTAGGCCGGATCACGATTGACGATGTCGTCGATGTTATCCGTGATGAAGCGGAACATTCGATGTTGAGCATGGCGGGTTTGAGCGAAGATGTGGATACCTTTGCGCCGATTACGACCAGTATTCACCGTCGTTCACTTTGGCTTGGGATTAACTTGATGACGGCGTTTCTTGCCGCATGGGTGATCGGGATTTTTGAAACCACAATCGAGAAACAAGTTGCGTTAGCGGTGTTGATGCCGATTGTGGCGAGTATGGGCGGAGTGGCTGGTAGCCAGACCTTGACCCTGGTGATTCGGGCAATGGCCTTAGATCAGGTGAATGCGAATAACCGAATATGGTTATTAAAAAAAGAGCTGGTTGTTGGCTTTGGTAATGGACTGATTTGGGCAGTTGCGATTGGGTTGGTGACTTTTTTATGGTTTAGGCAAGTCGAATTGGCAATATTGATTGCGGTGGCGATTGTGATTAATTTAGTGGCTGCTGGCTTGGCGGGTGTGAGTATTCCGCTGATATTAAGAAAATTTGGTATCGATCCCGCCCTCTCAGGTGGGGTATTATTAACGACGATCACGGATGTGGTCGGTTTTGTCGCCTTTTTAGGGTTTGCAACCCTGTATATCGTATAGGAGCTGGAAAATGTCAGGCAATAGCTATGGAAAATTATTTACCGTTACGTCTTTTGGTGAAAGCCATGGGCCTGCAATTGGCTGTATCGTTGATGGTTGCCCACCGGGAATGGCGTTAACGGAAGCAGATTTGCAAGGTGATTTGGATCGCCGCCGCCCAGGGAAAACGCGTTATGTCACCCAGCGAAAAGAATTGGACGAAGTGAAAATTTTATCCGGTGTGTTTGAAGGCAAAACAACCGGCACCCCGATTGCGATGATGATTGAAAATACCGATCAACGGTCTAAAGATTATGGCAATATCATGCATCAATTCCGCCCTGCCCATGCGGATTATACCTATCACCAAAAATATGGTTTTCGGGATTATCGCGGCGGTGGGCGTTCGTCGGCGCGTGAAACGGCTATGCGAGTGGCGGCGGGTGGTATCGCCAAAAAGTATCTAAAACAACAGTTTGGCATAGAAATTCAAGGTTATCTTGCTCAGATTGGCCCCGTGGTCATTGAAAAACTAGAGTGGGATCATATTGAAAAAAGTGCCTTCTTCTGCCCCGATCCAGATAAAGAAACGGCGATTGAAGATTATATGAAATCGCTGAAAGGCAATTCTATTGGCGCACGGATTAATGTGATTGCCCGTAATGTACCGCCCGGTTTAGGTGAGCCCATTTTTGATCGGCTAGATGCCGAGATCGCTCATGCCATGATGAGTATCAATGCGGTGAAAGGCGTTGAAATCGGCGCGGGGTTTGAATCGGTGACGCAACTCGGCACAGAGCATCGTGATGAAATTACCCCAGCAGGTTTTCTAAGCAATAATGCCGGCGGCGTATTGGGCGGGATTTCCAGTGGTCAAGATATTTTGGTCAGCATGGCATTAAAAGCCACTTCTAGCTTGAGCATTCCGGGTCGCAGTGTCAACACGGCTGGTGAACCGGTAGAAGTGGTCACTAAAGGGCGGCATGATCCCTGTGTCGGGATCCGCGCCACGCCGATTGCCGAAGCGATGCTGGCAATCGTATTGATGGATCATATATTACGCCATCGGGCGCAGAATCTGGGTGTGGATTCAGGTACGCCGATTATTCCTGCGCGTGCGTAATGTCGGCATGGTTTGTTGGTTTTTCCTGAGCTTGTCGAAGGGGGGGGGATGTTCGACACATTCACCACAAACAGTCGCGTGCAATAAAATGAGCCCTTTCCGCACCACCCCCTACTGGCGACTTTCCAGCTTTTACTTTTTCTACTTCGCTGCATTAGGTATTTTGGTGCCTTATTGGGGCTTATACCTCAAAGATGCAGGCTTTTCTGCCAGTGAAATTGGCGAGCTAACGGCAATATTACTGGCCACGCGTATCGTTGCACCGAATGTGTGGGGGTGGTTGGGTGATCATCTTGGGCATCGGATGCGGATAGTACGCAGTGCGAGCCTGATTGCAGCGGTGAGTTTTGCGGGCATTATGCTAGGAAATAGCTATCTGTGGATTGCAGCTGTGATGCTGGTATTTAGCTTTTTCTGGAATGCTACCTTGCCGCAGTTTGAAGTGGTCACCCTGCAATATTTAGGCGAACATACGGCACACTACAGCCGCATCCGTTTATGGGGGTCAGTGGGTTTTATTGTGACGGTGCTCCTGCTGGGTGCTTTATTAGAACGTTATGCGGTCACGCTGGTACCGTATGCTATTTTTATCGCCTTATTAGCGATTTGGTTAAGCAGCTTAACCATCGCTGAAAAATCAGATCAACCTAGCGTGACCCCCAGTCGGTCGCTACGAAAACTCCTACTTCGCCCTGAAATACTGGCTTTTTTTGGTCTCTGCTTTTTTATCCAATTGAGCCATGGGCCGTATTACACTTTCTATACCATCTACCTAGAGCAATACGGCTATGAACGCAGCCTGATTGGCCAACTATGGGCGCTTGGGGTGGTGGCGGAAGTGGTGATGTTTATCTTTATTCATCGCTGGTTACCCATCATCGGCATCCGGACAGTATTGCTTGGTAGCCTATTGTTGAGTGCTGTTCGTTGGGTTTTGATTGGTTTATATCCCGAATCGCTGCCCATTCTCATCTTCGCCCAATTATTACACGCCATCAGCTTCGGTACTTACCATGCCGCCGCCATAGCCTGGGTGCATCAATATTTCACGGGCAGCCATCAAGGGCGCGGGCAAGCACTTTATAGTAGCGTCAGTTTTGGTGCAGGCGGTGCGCTGGGCAGCTTAGGCAGTGGTTATCTCTGGGCATTACCGCATGGCGCACTATGGAGCTTCACCTGCGCCGCTGTGTTTGCGATGATTGGGTTTGTAATTGGCTGGCGGTATATTCGATGATAATATTGATTCTCCCCTCCCAACCCTCCCCAGCAGGGGAGGGGGTTTTAGATTGTCATCAGGAGGCTGGATAAGTAAAGCGCTAGTCATGGCGAGATGGAATAACATCATGTTATAATAATGCGATCATTATTTCGTGATTTACGGACCGGGTTTCTATGCATTTTGAACTAAAAAAAGGGCTTAATATACCGCTATCGGGCCAGCCCGAACAAACAATTTCGGATGCGGAAACGGTGACTGAGGTCGCTTTGTTGGGGACTGATTATATTGGCTTAAAGCCGACTGTGTTGGTGGCTGAAGGGGATAAGGTAAAATTAGGTCAGCCATTATTCATTGATAAGCAAAACCCACAGGTGCAATTCACTGCGCCAGGTGCGGGAAAGGTTAAAAGCATTAACCGTGGCGCGAAGCGGGTATTGCAATCCATCGTAATCACTTTATCTGGCAAGGCAGAAGAAAGCTTTGCCCAGTACGATGAAGCAAAGTTGGATGGGCTAACCCAACAGCAAGCGACAGATAACTTGGTGAAATCAGGATTATGGACAGCATTTCGTACGCGCCCTTATAGCAAAATACCGAATCCAGATACATCACCTTCAGCCATTTTTGTAACAGCAATGGATACGAACCCTTTGGCTGCTGATCCGATTGTGGTAATTGCTGAGGAGAAGGGAAATTTTAGCCATGGTTTACGGGTGTTAACCAAGCTAACCGAAGGCAAAGTACACGTTTCCTATGCAATAGAAACTAACTTGCCGACCTCTGTCCCTGCTTCGGTTGAAATGCATACTTTTGCTGGCCCGCATCCTGCGGGCTTGGTGGGCACACATATCCATCTGATTGATCCGGTGAGCAGCTCAAAAACAGCTTGGACGATGGGCTATCAAGATGTGATCGCGGTGGGTAAATTATTTACGACGGGTAAATTATCAGTTGAACGGGTGATTTCATTGGCAGGGCCATTAGTGGATAAACCACGGCTCATCCGTACGCGCTTAGGTGCGAACACGGGAGAATTAGTAAAAGATCAAGTGGAGCAGGTGCAATCTCGGGTGATTTCGGGCTCTGTCTTGTCTGGCCATACGGCGACAAACTGGGCAACCTATTTAGGTCGTTACCATCAGCAAATATCGGTGTTAGCAGAAGGCAATCAACGGGAATTATTGGGTTGGATCATGCCGGGTCGTAAAAAGTTTTCAGCGTTGAATGTGTTTATTTCTAAAATATTGGGCAAAAAGTCTTTCGATTTAACCACGACGCAAAATGGAAGCTTACGGGCGATGGTGCCGGTGGGTGCCTTTGAAAGCGTGTTGCCGTTAGATATGTTGGCAACCCCTTTATTGCGGGCATTATTGGTGAGAGATACCGATGTGGCGCAGGCATTGGGCTGTTTAGAATTAGATGAAGATGATTTATCGTTGTGTTCGTTTGTGTGTTCAGGGAAATATGAATATGGCCCTGTATTACGAGACAATCTAACGCAAATCGAAAAGGAGGGCTAAATGGGCACCACTGCTAACTGTCCTTTTCTCCGATTTCCGCGTCAGCAGCATTGCTGCGATCCTCATGTATCAACCATACATTCCGGTTCTCACAATACCGCTTCCTTGAACTCAAACAAAAAACCAGGGGCGCCCATAACATGTCACGATTAAGACGTTTTCTAGACCGAATCGAACCCTCTTTTGAGAAGGGCGGACGTTATGAGAAGTTTTTTGTATTGTATGAGATGGTGGATACTTTCTTATATACGCCATCGGATGTAACACGCACATCACCACATGTACGTGACGGTATCGATTTGAAGCGCACCATGAGTTATGTGGTGTTGGCGACGATGCCCGTGATCATGATGATGTTATGGAACACGGGATTCCAAGCCAATAGCGCGATGGCATCATTAGGCATGACGGAATTAGAGGGCTGGCGCGGCGGCCTATTACAGGCATCAGGTATTGGCTTTGATCCGACCAGCGTGTTTGCCAATATGATGCATGGGCTGCTGTATTTCCTGCCGATATATATCATTACGCTGATGGCAGGTGGCTTGTGGGAAGTGGTGTTCGCTGCGGTGCGAAATCATGAGGTAAATGAAGGGTTTTTAGTAACCTCAATGCTATATGCCTTGATTTTACCTGCCTCTACACCGTTATGGCAGGTGGCATTAGGGATTTCATTCGGGGTGGTGATAGGTAAAGAAGTGTTTGGCGGCACCGGTAAAAATTTCTTGAACCCTGCATTAACAGGCCGTGCATTTTTATTCTTCGCTTATCCGGCTCAGATGTCGGGTGATGCGGTATGGACGGCGATTGATGGTTTTACCGGGGCAACGCCCTTGGCATTAGCCGCAGTGGGTGGTCTAGAAGCGGTGACCAGCGCGGGCTTTACTTGGACACAAACTTTTATCGGCACGATGCAAGGGTCAATGGGCGAAACCTCAGCGATTGCTTGTTTATTGGGGGCTGCCTTCTTGTTGTATACCCGTGTGGCATCGTATCGCATTATGCTAGGTGTATTCTTCGGGATGTTGCTAACGGTATGGTTATTCAACCTGATTGGTAGCGACACCAATGCGATGTTTGCCTTGCCGTGGTATTGGCATTTGACCCTGGGTGGCTTTGCTTTTGGGATGATTTTCATGGCAACCGATCCTGTTACCGCCGCGATGACGGATACGGGGCGTTGGATTTATGGTGGTTTAATTGGCTTTATGGTGGTGATGATTCGGGTGGTAAACCCGGCTTTCCCAGAGGGGATGATGTTGGCGATTTTATTTGCTAACTTGTTTGCGCCGTTGATTGACCATTATGTGGTGAAAGCCAATATCAAACGCCGACTGGCGCGCCAAAAAAACCTTGATCATTCAGAAGGGCCGGAATAATGCGTTGGTTCAAAAATTTATTAGCCTTACCGAATGATAATACTAAGAAAACAGTGTTGGTGGCGCTATTGCTATGCTTAGTCTGTGCAGTATTAGTCTCTTCGGCAGCCGTGGTATTTAAGCCATTACAAATTGCCAATAAAGCATTGGATAAAAAGAAAAATATTCTTGAAGTAAGCGGCTTGCTGACGGCTGATGCAAATATGGATGCCTTATTTGAAAAATTTGAGGTAAAAGTGGTCGATTTAGCAACGGGTGAATATGTTGATATTGATCCGGCACTCTATGACCAACGAAAAGCAGCGGGCGATATTACGCAAAACATTACTTTAACCGCGGCGCAAGATATTGCGGGTATTGGTCACCGCGCCAAGTTGGCCACCGTTTATTTATTGAAAGAAGACGATGAAATCAAGCAAATTGTATTGCCAGTGCATGGTTATGGTTTGTGGTCTACTTTGTATGGCTTTATCTCATTACAAGGCGATGCTAATACGATTCAAGGCCTGAAATTTTATGAGCATGCAGAAACGCCTGGATTAGGTGGTGAAGTCGATAACCCAAAGTGGCGTAGCCAGTGGTTAGGTAAAAAAGCCTTTGATGAGGCCGGTGAATTGCAGATTGAAGTGGTGCGGGGCAAGGTGAATTTTGAAAAAGCCGAAGCCATTCACCAGATAGATGGTTTGTCAGGGGCAACCTTGACCAGCGTGGGTGTCTCAAACTTAGTGAAATATTGGTTAGGTGAGCATGGTTTTGCCGCCTACTTAGACAAATTGCGTACCGGAGAGTTATCACATGGCGAGTGAAGCAAGAAAAAATGTATTAGATCCGTTGGTGGATAATAACCCGATCACCTTGCAGGTGCTGGGTGTGTGTTCTGCGCTGGCGGTAACAACCAATATTATGACGGCCTTGATCATGAGTGTGGCGTTAACCACTGTAAGCGCTTTTTCAGGCGCCGCGATCAGCTCAATTCGGAACCATATACCATCGAGCATTCGAATTATTGTGCAGATGACGATTATTGCCTCACTGGTGATTGTGGTCGATCAATTATTAAAAGCCTTTGCGTTTGAGGCGAGCAAGCAGCTATCCGTGTTTGTCGGCTTGATTATCACTAACTGTATCGTCCTCGGGCGGGCGGAGGCCTATGCGATGAAAAATCCACCCTGGCTGAGTTTTTTAGATGGCATCGGCAATGGCTTGGGCTATAGTTTGATTTTGATTGCGGTGGCCTTTTTCCGTGAGCTATTAGGCACGGGTAAATTGATGGGCTATCAAGTATTAACGACCGTCAGTGAAGGCGGTTGGTATGTGCCAAATGGCTTAATGTTATTGCCACCGAGTGCATTTTTTGTGATTGGGCTATTGATTTGGGCGATTCGTAGCTGGAAGAAAGATCAAGTTGAAGCACCGGATTATCAGATCCATCAAGTGCATCGTACGGAGGTCTTGTAATGGAACATTATCTCAGTTTATTTATTCGCTCGGTTTTTATCGAGAATCTGGCACTGTCTTTTTTCTTGGGCATGTGTACCTTTTTAGCGGTATCAAAAAAAATAGAAACAGCGTTAGGATTAGGGATTGCGGTGATTATCGTACAAGCACTCACCGTACCTGCCAATAATTTAATTTATCAGTTTTTACTTAAAGACGGCGCCTTAGCATGGGCAGGTTTTCCGGAAGTGGATCTCAGCTTTTTAGGCTTGATCAGTTATATCGGGGTAATAGCCGCCATCGTGCAGATTATGGAAATGGCGATGGACCGATTCACGCCCACTTTATACAATGCGTTGGGGATTTTCTTGCCGTTGATAACGGTGAACTGCGCCATTTTAGGGGGCACCTTATTTATGGTGGAGCGGAATTATAATCTTGGTGAAAGCGTGGTATATGGTGTTGGTAGTGGCTTTGGCTGGGCATTAGCGATTACCGCGATTGCGGGGATCCGTGAGAAATTGAAATATTCGGATGTGCCAGATGGTTTACAAGGGTTGGGGATCACCTTTATCACCGCAGGCTTGATGGCAATGGGCTTTATGGCCTTTTCGGGGATCCAATTATGATAGAGATTCTGTTAGGCGTTATGCTGTTTACCGTGATTATCATGGCGTTGGTGGGGCTGATCTTAGGCGCTAAATCAAAGCTGGTGGCAACAGGTAATGTCGCTATTTTAATCAATGGTGAAAAAACGATTCAAACGCCGGTAGGTTCTAAGCTATTGGGGGCGTTGGCAGAGTCGCAATTATTTGTGTCTTCTGCCTGTGGCGGTGGTGGCACCTGTGGTCAATGTAAGGTAAAAATCCTTGGGGGCGGCGGTTCCATTTTGCCCACCGAAGCATCTTTGATCAGCAAGCGTGAAGCCGCAGCAGGTGAGCGTTTGTCATGCCAGGTGTCCGTTAAACAGGATATGACGATTGAAGTGCCTGAAGAGGTATTTGGCGTTAAGAAATGGGAATGTACCGTTCGCTCAAATGACAGTGTGGCGACGTTTATCAAAGAATTGATTTTAGAACTGCCTGATGGCGAGAATGTCGATTTTAAAGCGGGTGGCTTTATCCAAATTGAAAGCCCACCACATACGGTGGAATATAAAAACTTCATGATTGAAGATGAATATCGCGAGGATTGGGATCGCTTTGATATGTGGCGGTTTAAATCGGTGGTAAAAGAAGAAGTAGTGCGCGCTTATTCGATGGCGAACTACCCTGAAGAACGCGGGATTATTATGCTCAATGTGCGGATTGCATCACCACCACCTGGTGCGGCGGATGATGTGCCGCCGGGTAAAATGTCGTCTTATATCTATAATTTGAAGCCGGGCGATAAAGTCACAATCTCAGGCCCCTTTGGTGAGTTTTTTGCCAAAGAAACTGATAAGGAAATGGTATTTATCGGTGGTGGCGCAGGAATGGCACCAATGCGGTCACATATTTTTGATCAACTTAGTCGCTTGGACTCTAAACGTAAAATCAGCTTTTGGTATGGTGCGCGGAGCTTGCGTGAAATGTTCTATGTGGAAGATTTCGATGGCTTAGCAGCCAAGCATCAGAACTTCCAATGGCATGTGGCATTATCAGATGCCCAAGAAGCAGATAATTGGGAAGGTTACACTGGCTTTATCCATAATGTATTGCAAGATAATTATTTAAAAGACCATCCTGCACCTGAGGATTGTGAATATTATATGTGTGGGCCGCCGATGATGAATGCAGCGGTGATCAGCATGCTTGAGAATTTGGGCGTAGAACGTGATAATATCTTCCTAGATGACTTTGGCGGATAGAGCTTAGATATGATGAGTACCTTTATTATTGCCTTTGTGTTTATTTCGATTGCTGTGATTGGCATGGCGATCGGCGTATTGGCAGGACGACCCGCGATTAAGGGTAGCTGCGGCGGGCTGAATCAAATTGGCTTAGGTGGTGACTGCGGTGGTGGCTGCTCCAGTGAAGACAAAGAAGTGTGCGAAGCTAAAAAAGCAATGCAGACTGAGGGTAAGCAAGACTAACGGAGAGAGAAAATGCTAGCATCAAATACGGTTAAAGATTATATGTGTGGCGAAAAGACCACTTTTACCGCCGATATGGATGTACTTCGAGCGATCCACATACTGGTTGAGCGTGAGATATCAGGCGCGCCAGTGATTGATCATCATGGTAGTTTGATTGGTTTCTTATCAGAGCGCGACTGCATGAAAGTAGCCTTAGAGGCAGGTTACCAAGGCGATGCGGGAGGTCATGTGGCAGATTTTATGACCAAACAAGTACGTACGGTTGATGTTGATACCCCCATTATCGAAGTCGCAGAGATTTTTCTGGAAATGTCATTTAAAAGATTACCCGTGCTCAAAGACAACCGCCTTGTGGGTGCAATTACCCGGCGGAAGGTGCTTAAGACCTTAGAGTTTCTGTCTGCACCTGAAGCAAATGGGAAAGGATAGAAGGAATTTATCAAGAACAATGGAAAAGTATAAAATTCAGGAGATTG
Source organism: Proteobacteria bacterium UBA652 (assembly GCA_002299915.1). GTDB lineage: Bacteria > Pseudomonadota > Gammaproteobacteria > Nitrosococcales > Methylophagaceae > UBA652. The sequence continues at coordinate 27,983 of DBOG01000079.1, forward strand.
AAAGTTGGGTTCAACAAAGAAACCTTGATCTGGTTCATTCGGAAAGTGATGATTCTTCCCCTTTTTCATTTGCTTTAGTTGATTATCAAGAATATGTTTCAGATGTTGGTCATTTCAATTATAGAAGAACGGTTGAAAAGGTTAGCGATGCATCCCGAATAGAGGACTCATCTTTATTTCTATATGAATTGCAGGAAGAAAGCCATCAAGTCATTTTTCATGGCCTTGATATCATTAGAAAGAGTAAACGAATTAATGTGTTGAGTGATGAAAACATATCGGTTACACAGCGTGAAAGGCAGCTTGAACAGCATATCTCCGACAATACAACGACAGTTAGTTTATCAATAGATGATCTGCGGGTGGGTGATATTGTAGACTTTCAAGCCACTGAGGTTTTGCTCCGGGGAAAGCACCCTCTCAATGGGAAATATTACCAATCTACCTTTTGGCTCAATTGGACTTGTCCTGTTTACCAACAAAAGATTCGAATCATTAATGAGTCTTCGAAAGCGCTTTTTATACAAAAATGCGTAATAGATGAGGGGATTCAAAAACTTGAAGAAATGCAGCTGGATCCAAAAGATGAATTTGTTAGAGAGTTTCAGAATTTACAACAGTTACATATTGATGAAGCGGCACCTAGCTGGTTTTGGAGCAACTTTGTTCAAATATCAACGAAGATCAGTTGGCCAAGTCTTTCCAGGTATTTGTTTGACTATTATGTTGGACAAGGAGTGCTTGAAAGTGAAAGAGATATCATACAGTTAGCAGAACTAGAACTAGGAGGTGATGTTGCCAGTAATATCGTAAAAATTGTACGCTTTGTTCAAAATGAAATTAGGTATAAAGGTGAAAATCATGGGATTTTCACCCATACGCCTAAAAAACCGTATAGCACGATAAACAAAAGATCTGGCGATTGTAAGGACAAATCTAACCTCCTAGTTGCTATGTTGATGCACATAGGTGTTGAAGCGAAAATGGTACTTGTTAATTCAGGGTATGGTCAAAAAATAGAACGCTTAAGCCCATCCCCTTTTCATTTTAATCACATGATTGTCCAAGTGATATTTAATGAGAAGCAATATTTTTTCGATTCGACGATTAAAAAGCAATCTGGAGACCTAGAACATTCAGCAACCTTAGATTATGGGAGCGGTTTAGTTTTGTCGATAGATGGCGCCGAGTTACAGAAGCTACCGCATGATATTAGCAAAGAAGTTTTTTATCTAAAGCATATTTTTGACTTTGGGGAGGGAGAAAAAGGGAAGTCCCAACTCATGATTAAGCGCACTTATTATGCTCACCGAGCAGATAACATGCGATATCATTTTCAATCGAAAGAAATGGATAAATTAGCAGAGGATTTTCATAACCAAGCAGAAGAAGATATTCGATTGGAATTAATAGTAAGCAAACCATTAACCATCCTCAAGGATGATGCGCTGGGTAATGTCCTTGAAACTGAGGAAAGATATGAGATTAAGGGTTTGGATAAATATAAAGAAGATCAAATTCACCTTTTAACGTCAATTTACTTAGAATTTCCACTGGCTAGAAAAACAGGTTTTCCTTTGAGAATAGATCTGGATGGAAAAATAACGCATGAAATTGAAGTTAATTACAAATCTAAGCCACAGCAACAACCCAATAAGAAAACGATAAAAACGGAGTGGTTTTCCTATGAGGACAGTATTAGTTATCAAGATAAATCATTGTTCTTGAAGGCTTCAGCCGTACCAATTAAACGACATGTTGAGGGTAAAGATGTTGAAGAGTATCAGCAACATGTCGAAGAGTTACGGTTGAGGAGCATGAATAATTTCACATACAAGTCGAGTAGTATTTTTGCTTCAGTATGGCTTCAAATAATTGCGTACATTGTATTTTTAGTTATTATGACCTATTTTTTTAGCTAAAATACTTAACTTGCAATTTATGATGGTTGCGTAAAGAATAAAACATTAATTCAATGAATCATTGCCCTGCCGAGAAGGTTGAAACGTAATAAGTGCTCAGCAGGAACTCGCTGTAACTTTCTCTCTAGCATGCTATATGTTTAACCTATAAGTTGTAAGAATTCATCGCGTTGTTTACAGT
>DBOG01000015.1:0-982 GCA_002299915.1 Proteobacteria bacterium UBA652
ACACAGAGTTTCCGATTGAATATTGCAGCAGGAGACGCGGTACGACTTGAACCCGGGCAAACACGAGAGGTTGAACTTGTTGCCTATGCGGGTGATCGTATTGTGTATGGTTTTAATGCTGAGGTGATGGGAAAATTGGAGACAACATCATGAGCACGATTAGTAGGCAAGCCTATATGGAAATGTATGGGCCCACCACGGGTGATAAAGTACGTTTGGGTGATACTGAACTTTGGATAAAAGTTGAAGATGACCGCACGATTTATGGTGATGAGGTTAAATTTGGTGGCGGCAAGGTTATTCGAGATGGCATGGGGCAATGTCAACGTGTGGATGCGGAGGTGGTTGATGTTGTTATTACCAATGCACTTATTTTAGATCACTGGGGCATTATTAAAGCCGATGTGGGCATTAAAAACGGTCGAATTATCGGCATAGGTAAGGCGGGTAACCCCGATGTGCAACCGGGTGTTGATATTTTAGTCGGCCCAGGAACAGAAGTCATTGCAGGAGAAGGCCAGATCTTAACTGCAGGCGGTATAGATTCTCATATCCATTTTATTTGCCCGCAACAAGTGGACGATGCGTTAATGTCAGGGGTTACAACCATGTTAGGTGGCGGTACAGGACCTGCGACAGGGACAAATGCCACGACATGCACACCAGGAAAGTGGAATATTCACCGCATGTTACAAGCAGCAGAAGACTTGCCGATGAATATTGGTTATTTAGGCAAAGGTAATGCTAGTGTCGCCGAGCCGCTCAGAGAGCAAGTTGAGGCGGGAGTCATTGGGCTAAAACTACATGAAGATTGGGGCACGACTCCCGCTTCTATTGATACCTGTTTATCTGTCGCTGAAGAAATGGATGTGCAAGTGGCAATCCATACCGACACCTTAAATGAATCGGGATTTGTTGAGCATACTTTAGCGGCCATGAAAGGGCGCACAATTCACACCTACCACACCGAAGGTGCGGGTGG
>DBOG01000015.1:1324-22101 GCA_002299915.1 Proteobacteria bacterium UBA652
GGTCATGCGCCTGATATTATTAAAGCCTGTGGTGAATCTTATATATTGCCATCATCAACCAATCCAACCCGACCTTATACTATCAATACTGTTGATGAACATTTAGATATGCTAATGGTTTGTCATCATCTTGATCCAAGCATTGCTGAGGATGTGGCTTTTGCAGAATCGCGGATCAGGCGAGAAACTATTGCGGCCGAAGATATTCTGCATGATCTAGGTGCTTTTTCAATGATAGCTTCTGACTCGCAAGCAATGGGGCGTGTGGGTGAAGTCATTACGCGCACATGGCAAACCGCACATAAAATGAAAGTACAACGTGGATTATTACCTGAAGATGAAGGCAGTGATGCAGATAACTTTAGAGCGAAGCGCTATATTGCTAAATATACAATTAACCCTGCAATTACGCATGGTATATCACATGAAGTGGGTTCAATTGAAATAGGTAAATTGGCCGATCTTATCTTGTGGTCACCCGCATTTTTTGCCACCAAGCCCAGTTTAATCATCAAAGGAGGCATGATCGCCGCAGCGCCAATGGGTGATCCAAATGCTTCTATACCTACTCCGCAACCCGTGCATTATCGCCCCATGTTTGCCAGCTTTGGTGGTGCACGCCATGCCACTAGAATGACTTTTGTTTCTCAAGCGGCAGCGAACGCAGACATTGCATCTGAACTTGAGTTAAAAAGCCTTATTGGCATAGCAAAAAATTGCCGGAATATCAAAAAATCAGATATGATTTTGAATGATTATCAACCTGACATTCACGTTGATTCTCAGACTTATGAAGTATTTGCTGATGGTGAACTATTAACGTGCGAGCCAGCAACCGAATTGCCTTTAGCACAACGATATTTCTTATTCTAATATGATTAATTTAATTAAAAAATTACCGAAGTCCGAGTCAATATCGGAACAAGCAACATTGACCTTACCTTTAGACAGTAGAGTTAAAAGTCGGTTACGATCACGCTTAGATGATGGTCGTGATGTAGGCTTGTATTTAGATCGAGGACACGTCCTACAACACGGCGATTTACTTGCCAGTGAAGATGGCTTGATTATTAAAATTGTTGCTGCAAATGAAACGGTGTCTACGGTGTATTGTGATGACGCTTTGTTAATGGCAAGAGCATGCTATCACTTAGGTAATCGACATATTCCACTTCAAATAAATGCGGGTCAGATGCGTTACCGTCACGATCATGTATTAGATGATATGTTAGAAGGATTTGGCTTAGAGGTAAAAGTAGAATTGGCACCTTTTGAACCAGAATCTGGTGCATACGGCAGCAGTGGTTCACACCATCATCACGAACACTAAATTAACACTTAGCTTTATATCTTTAAGAATAGGAAATTATCATGACTAAAATAACATTACTTCTTATTAGCTTATTGCCTTCATTGGCATATGCTCATGAAGAACATGCGCAGAGCTGGTTGAACAACTTGTGGCATGTGTTTGCAAGCCCTGAACATATGTTTTCTTTTTCTGTTGTTGTTGCTGTTGGGCTAGTGGCTTTTAGATTTTTGATTCGTAAACAATCATAAATTAGCAATATTAGCAATGAAAAATGACAGTTTAATTCGCCTCATGCAACTTTGTAGTAGTGCGTTGCCGATCGGTGGATTCACTTATTCGCAGGGCTTGGAATGGACTGTTGAATGCCAGTGGATGCAAACAGAAGATGATTTGCGTGATTGGTTGGCTGATTTAATTTCTAGCAATTTACAATGGCTAGAAATTCCACTACTCGCACGCATGACGCTAGCTTGTCAAACCCATGATATTGAAGCGCTTGCCTATTGGTCTGATAATTTACTGGCCCAGCGAGAAACAAGTGAGTTGCGCCTTGAAGAAAATAACCGAGGTAGAGCAATGGCAAAATTGTTACTGGACTTAGAATTGTCCATTGCTACGGAATGGTACCAGATCATCGCAAAAAACCAGACGGCTTCATTTGCTTTGGCAATAACACAATGGAACATACCGCTAAAACAAGCGGCACAAGGTTTTGCATGGGCATGGTTAGAAAATAGTGTTATTGCTGGGGTAAAACTTATTCCGTTGGGACAAGTTGCGGGACAGCGGATTTTACGTGATCTAACAGAACCACTTTCACAGGCAGTTGAAGCAGGACTGTATCTTGATGATGATGATATCGGTAGCTCCTCTCCAGCCTTGGCGTATGCTAGTGCAAGACATGAAACACAATACACTCGCTTATTTAGATCTTGATTATTAAAGAGAATAAAAATGAACAATAAAAAAACTCCGTTGCGCATTGGCGTTGGCGGCCCGGTTGGCTCGGGCAAAACTGCACTACTAGATGCCTTATGCAAAGCAATGCGTGATAATTACCAATTAGCAGTGGTAACGAATGATATCTATACAAAGGAAGATGCACAGTTTTTAGCTAAAAGTGAAGCACTCGAAGTCGATCGTATTGTTGGTGTAGAAACTGGGGGTTGCCCACACACAGCGATCAGGGAAGATGCTTCTATGAACTTAGCTGCGGTTGAAGATTTGAGCCTGAAATTTCCAGATTTAGATCTTATTTTCATTGAGAGTGGTGGTGATAACTTATCCGCAACATTTAGCCCAGAATTAGCCGATATTACTCTTTATGTGATAGATGTCGCTGAAGGTGAAAAGATCCCCAGAAAAGGTGGGCCTGGGATCACTCGCTCTGATTTACTTATAATCAATAAAATTGACTTAGCGCCTTATGTCGGCGCGTCACTTGAAGTGATGGAAAGTGATACCAAAAGAATGCGTATCGATAAGCCATACGTTTTTACAAATCTTAAAGAAAAAGAAGGGTTGCCGGATATAGTTGAATTTATAATTAAAGAGGGAATGCTTTAACAAAATTAAGGCGATCCTTCGAACAGGGGTTAGGAAGCTTATATTTCAACTAAACGATACTTGTGAAAAGAGCCAAGTCAGGAGTTTTAGTTTCATTGATTATTTGCTGCTTAATTATAATTGCACTTGTTACTCGAAAGCGCGGGTTTTGGATGACTGGGTTCTTTTGGGTGAAGATAAGAAATTTACGGTAAAATGGGTAAATGCAAAAGAATTATTTTCCGGAGAATAATACGTGTTAGCAGAATATCAAAGCCATGTAGAAGAACGCGCGGCATTAGGCTTGCCGCCTTTACCATTAGAAGCAGAACAAGTGACTGCGGTTGTTGAAATGCTAAAAACAGCCCCCACTGATGAGCTATTGGATTTATTGGTGCATCGTGTGCCACCAGGTGTGGATCAGGCTGCATATGTGAAAGCCGGGTTTTTGGCAGATGTGGCAGCAGCTAAAGCGACATGTGCGTTGATTGACCCTGTGAGTGCTACCGCATTATTAGGCACGATGATGGGCGGCTATAATATTGAGCCATTGATTAGCTTATTAGATAACGAGGTAACCGCAGATACAGCGGAGGCGGCTTTATCTAGAACCTTATTGGTTTATGATGCCTATCATGATGTAGTAGAGAAGGCGAAAAGCAATCCTTATGCGCAGCGTGTGGTCGAAGCATGGGCGAATGCAGATTGGTTTACAGCGAAACCTGCTTTGCCAGAAAGCATCATCTTAACGGTTTTCAAAGTGGCCGGTGAAACCAATACGGATGATTTATCACCCGCGACAGAGGCATGGAGCCGTCCAGATATTCCATTGCATGCGAATGCGATGTTGATCAATACGATGGATTCGCCTTTAGAGGACATTAAAAAGCTAAAAGAAAAAGGCCATCCGCTGGCGTATGTCGGCGATGTGGTCGGTACAGGATCATCACGTAAATCTGCGATTAATTCCGTGTTATGGCATATGGGTGAAGATATTCCGTTTGTGCCGAATAAACGCATTGGTGGTGTGGTGCTCGGTAATAATATTGCGCCCATTTTCTTTAATACCGCTGAAGATTCAGGGGCATTGCCGATTGAATGTGATGTGCAAAAAATGAATACGGGTGATGTGATCACGATTCGCCCTTATGACGGTACGATTACCAATGAAGCAGGAGAGGTGGTATCCAGCTTTACCTTAAGCCCAACGACGTTAGCAGATGAAGTTCGTGCGGGTGGCCGAATTCCGTTGATTATTGGTCGGGGCTTAACCGATCGGGCGCGTGAGACTTTAGGCTTACCTGCCTCGGATGTGTTTGTGCGACCTGTTGATCCCGATGATACGGGCAAGGGCTTTACGCTAGCACAGAAAATGGTGGGTAAGGCTTGTGGTGTCACAGGCGTACGCCCTGGCACCTATTGCGAGCCAAAAGTAACCACAGTGGGTTCACAAGATACCACTGGCGCGATGACGCGTGATGAATTGAAAGAGCTGGCCTGTCTAGGCTTCTCATCTGATTTAGTGATGCAATCATTCTGCCATACGGCAGCGTATCCTAAGCCAGTTGATATTAAACTGCAGCATACACTGCCAGACTTTATCAGTACACGAGGTGGGGTGTCTTTACGGCCAGGTGATGGGGTGATCCATTCTTGGTTAAACCGGATGATTTTGCCAGATACTGTCGGTACTGGCGGTGATTCGCATACCCGTTTCCCAATTGGGATCAGCTTTCCTGCGGGTTCGGGATTGGTGGCATTTGGTGCTGCGCTTGGCGTGATGCCATTGGATATGCCTGAATCGGTATTAGTGCGCTTTAAAGGCGAGATGCAACCGGGGATTACGCTGCGTGACCTGGTGAATGTAATTCCGTATGTAGCGATTCAAAGAGGTTTATTAACTGTCGAGAAAGAAGGTAAGAAAAATATTTTTAATGGCCGCGTATTAGAAATTGAAGGTTTGCCCGATTTGAAAGTGGAACAAGCCTTTGAATTATCAGATGCCTCAGCAGAACGCTCAGCCAATGGTTGTACTGTGCGTTTAAATAAAGAGCCGATTATTGAGTTTTTAACTTCAAATATCACTCTGCTTGAATGGATGATTCGCGAAGGTTATGAAGACCCGCGTACGATTCAACGCCGCATTGACAGCATGAAAGCATGGTTAGCTTCGCCTGATTTATTAGAGGCGGATTCGGATGCAGAATATGCAGAAATCATTGAAATTGATTTGAATGAGATCAAAGAACCACTGTTAGCTTGCCCAAATGATCCAGATGATGTTAAAACTTTATCTGATGTGGCGGGTGTGTCGGTGGATGAAGTATTTATCGGCTCCTGTATGACTAATATTGGCCATTATCGGGCAGCAGGAAAAGTACTGGAGAAGATGGGTAACCTACCGACTAAACTGTGGATTGCACCACCCACCAAAATGGATCAACACCAACTCAGTGAAGAGGGGATTTATAGCATCTTCGGTCGGGTAGGCGCACGCACAGAAACCCCAGGTTGTTCACTCTGCATGGGAAATCAAGCACGGGTAGCGGATATTGCCACCGTGGTATCGACTTCTACCCGTAACTTCCCAAACAGATTGGGCAATGGGGCAAATGTATACCTATCCTCTGCTGAATTAGCCGCGGTGGTGGCAAGCTTGGGTTATATCCCAACCGTTGACGAATATATGGAGAGAGTGGCAGGCATTGAGCCCATGGCAGATGAGATTTATCGTTATTTGAATTTTAATGAAATGGCAGAATATCAAGCTTCGGTATAGAGAGATAACGAAGCGGTTCTTGTCGAAGAGGCTCTATTCTTTAGGGAATTCATCTTGCTTCGCTCGGGCGACAGAGAAGGTTGATAATACAAATAGAGCGAACACAATCAAGACAGTAGGTACGACAGCAATTCGGCTAACTACGACCAATAAAATTCCCAGCCTTTTTGGATCAGATTGCAATGAGCCTAGCCCCCAGCCTATCAGCATAATTGCGATAGAAATGGCATAGCCTACTAGCAATAACTTGCTGCGTTTCCATGCTTGTTGCCAATGCGCCTGTACTAATGCGCTTTCAGTCGGATCAGCTGCGCAACTGCGGGATTTTTTTGCTATAAAGCTAAGGGTTAGTAGTGAACCTATTAATGCAAGCGTTAGGATGGTACTGATATAGCCGCTGCTTAAAGCTGCAACGGGCAATAATAAATGAAAAACAGATAGGTTCATCATCAAGATTTCATGAGGATGGGTGGCACGTTTACTAATTTTTAAAGACCATAGCTGATTTTTTAGGAAACTCACCGCGTTTAGCGCGTGCCAAAGAGACGGTGGCGAGGACGAAAACAGCAAAGACAATTAGGATCAAAGGTATCGCCGCAATCCAGCTAAACACAACTAATATAATGCCATACATATTCTCATCAGATTGAGAAGATGCGATAAACCAGCCTAAGAGCATAATAACCGCTGAAATAGCATAGCCGAGCAGCAATAGTTTGCTTCTGTCCCATGCTCTCTGCCAGTGTGCTTTGACCAGAGGGGTATCTTTTGAAGCTTTGCAGCAGTGTATTTTTGCTTTTTTTGCTATCCATAGCAGGGTGGCGATCGAGGCGATGAGGCCGATGGAGAGTAGCAGCGTAATATAGCCACTGCTCAAGGCGGCGAGCGGCAGAAGTAAATGGAAAAATGATAAGTTCATCATCAGTAATTCATGCGGGTAAGTGGCACATTTATATTCTTTTTCCATATTGCTCTCCGGGTTTAGTCTGTTGCATCTTCAAATGGTTTGGGTATATTAAGATAGTATTCTAAACTATAATAACTGGCCACACTGAGAATAAATATATTGAACACGCTGTTAAGCTTGAGAATGGGAATATTAAATGCTGGGTAAGATTATTGCTTTATGTTTCTATAGTTACATTCTCTATGCTGCTGGCAGCGCTTACTTATCTATTGTTAGGAAACAAGGGCGACAGTTTAATAGACTGATGCATCGCCCGAAAACATTTATTATTTTTATATTTTTACTGCCTATTATTTTAGTGTATTGTTCAATTAAAATAATCGCGATATTAACATCACTGGTTTAACCCAATGAATACTTCACTTCAAATAATTCCTGCCCTTAACTTAGCCTTGGCTTTTATCCCAGTGTTGATCGTTTTAGTGATTTTATATCGCTGGTCATTGGATGTAGGCAATGCAGTATATTCTGTGATTCGGATGTTAGTGCAGTTATTGCTAGTAGGCTATGTATTAACGACCATATTTGCCGCTGAAAGCGCTTGGCTGGTAGTGTTAGTACTATTGGTGATGGTGTGTGCATCTAGCTGGATTGCATTGGGCACGGTGAAATCTCGGCGATGGCAATTATTTCGATATGCCTTATGGGCAATTAGCGTAGGGGGCGGGTCGGTTTTATTATTGGTAACCCAAGGAGTTATTTCTTTAGTCCCTTGGTTTGAGCCTAAATACATGATTCCACTGGCGGGCATGATTTTCGCCAGCTCAATGAATAGCGTGAGTTTAGCAGCAGAACGATTACACGCAGAATTATCACGCTCTGTGCCTTATGATAAAGCCCGTTCGATTGCTTTTCAGGCCGCTTTTATTCCGTTAGTGAACTCAATGTTTGCCGTTGGTTTGGTTTCCTTGCCGGGCATGATGACAGGGCAAATTTTATCCGGCATATCGCCGATTGTAGCGGCGCATTATCAGATAGTGGTAATGTGTATGCTGTTTGGCGCGGCTGGTTTATCAACTGCACTATTTTTAGTGACAGCGCGCAATATTATTGTAAAGGAATAGTGATGAAAACAGATCCTAAAGATGTCTCTAGTTGGATCCCAAAAGATCTGTTTGCAGCCTATTGTGGCACGCAAACGGATAAGCTCTTAGTATTTTATGACAAGGCAGTCGCAAAGAAAAACCAGATGACATGGAGTTTAAATTGGTTTGCACTATTATTAATGCCTGCTTGGTTAGGCTATCGCAAGCAATGGAATATATTGGCAACCTTAACCATTATGGTGTCACTGACTTTTTTCATTGAAGCCTTTTTTGATCTTACTTTCGGCTCTGGGGTGTTGATGGGTATTTTGTTTGCGCTCGCATTTATGGCAAATGGTTTGTTATTAATGAATGCACAGAGTGAATTTATAAAGCTAATAGAACAAGGTTTAAACGCAACAGAGATTAAAGCGGCACTTCATGATAAGGCATCACCTTCGATTGAAATGGCGGTTGTAGGTTTTTTTGGATATCTGTTTGTTGTCGTTACCGCTGCTACATTGGCAGATAGGCTATTTGGCTTACCATATTAGACCATACCACCAGATTTGGAGTAGAAAACGCAATGAATACCTATTTGATTCTAAAAAGCTTGCATATTATTGGTGCTGTTTTATTTTTGGGTAATATTATTGTGACGGGTTGGTGGAAGGTCATGGCAAACAGAACCCAAAACCCGCTGATTATTGGATTTGCACAGCGACAAGTGACGCTAACAGATTTTGTATTTACGGCAGGTGGCGCAACCCTCTTATTTTCAGCAGCCATGGCAAATATTGGGATCCATCAGATGAGTATTATGGATACAGCCTGGATTTTATGGGGATTAGTTTTATTTAGTATTTCAGGTGCTATTTGGGTGGAGATCTTAATTCCAATTCAAATAAAACAAGCGAAAGAAGCCAAACATTTCACAGCGGACACTATCATTTCAGATGCTTATTGGAAGCGCGAAACTATTTGGATTGTGGCTGGGATAACTGCGCCGATTCTGCCTTTATTTAGTGTTGTTTTAATGGTGTTGAAGCCTAGCTAAAGGAAAGTGATGCAAAAACTTATAATTAATTTAAACAACGGGTGATTGTGGCATGAAAATAGTGATGTTTAGTGAGGGCTTGTTTATTCGGGAGTAATGCCTATTGACAGGTGTTGCGTTATAGGTGTAATCTGACGGCAACATGACATACATTTAATCGTGTTTTTAGCTGAAGCGCACAACTTTAGGAACATTTTTGTTAGGAGTAAACTGTAATGACTAAAAGTGTAAAATTCTCTTCTCTTCTCTATAACAGTCAGTCTAATGGTTGCGGCTACCTACGCAGATGAGATAGATATTCAACATGGGTTTATTAGCGAACTAATAAAGCCTAGCAAACAAGCCTCAATGGATGAGGTTGAAAAACAAACTACCATTCTTCTGGATATTGAGGTTGCTATTGATGGCTTAATCAAAGGCAAGCGAATAGCCTTGCCTTTATTTGATAAAGAGTATCAGATTTATATTGATAAAACCTATCCAGGCTCAGAGGATGTGGTTACTTATGCCGGCAATGTATATTTGGAGAGCCAAAAAGAGTCTGTAGGTGATATTTTGCTCACACATGGTGGCGGGCTCGTGTATGGGCTTATCTCAACTGAGGGAAATGTTTTCCAAATCCTTCCCAATTCAGAAGATAAAGCAACTGACTATTCCCTACAAAAAATGAAACAAATTGCTGCAGAAGGATTTACGGATTTTGAAACAAAGCTAGATGATTACGTCGAAGATATTAAAATAAAAAGTGAGAATGAATTAGGACTAATGCCTGAAATGGCAAGAGCAGCAAGTTGTTGCCAAGTAGATGTATTAGTATTGTTCACGCACCGTGTTCGGTCTCGTCATGGTGGCACAACAGCAACCAGAAACTGGGTGAATACCATTATTGCCAGTTATAACCAAAAGTTAGCAGAAGTAGGCTTGGGAGGCTATTCATTCAGGCTGAAATCTGCCCAACAGATAAATTATAGTGAAAATATAACGAATAATAGCCAGAATGCTTGTGTACCAGCAGGTTTTGGAGAATTTTGTGATTCAATTATCGCAGACCAACATTGGTTAATCACCAATGGATCTGTTGCTAATTTAAGAAATCAATATTCAGCTGATTTAATGGCATTAATTACTTCAAATGGGCGAAAGCATTCTAGTGATAAGCTACATGGTGTTGCCAACTGGAAGCAAGCGCCAGAATCACAGTTACATGGAGGAGCCTGCGGCAATGCCGACCGTTGTGGTGAGTTTATTACTGTGAGGGATACTTTTGCATTATCTAACCTAACCTTCCACCATGAAGCAGGCCACGCTTTAGGTATGAGGCATATATATTCAAATAATATTTCTACTTCTAATGCTCTTTCTGATGGAGCAAGAACATTTGGTGTGAATAATAATAATCCAAATGGACAAACTCCTAATTCTACTCTTAAAACACCCTTCACAATTATGCAAGTAAATTATTCAAGTCCAATTTGCTTATGGTCTTCAAATTCTGCAAGCTCTTATTGTGAAGTGAGGTTACCATTTTATGCAGATAAATATCAATATAGGTCGATGTATTACACAGGGTTTGTTGACCCTCGCAAATTTGACCCTACACACCATGTTGAAGATAATATTGTGCGTGGTTTTAGTTGGCTGGCTAACCGGAGATAAAGATGAAATATATTTTTGTAGTAATATTACTAACGGTATCACAGGCTGGTTGGGCTTTAAACGATATTGTTGAAACGGATACACACATCATTTCTTTCGCAACTAAAGGTGAATCAGAACCTAATCAATTCATTCTGAAAATAACAAATAAAACACCCTGCACCTTCTCGGGCTTTAAAGAGATAGCACGAGTGTCAGGCTGGGATTATGATGTGGGCTATAGCCATATTAATTTCCGTGTTTCAGCATGGCTCACAACGGACGTAGATAGCAACAATAATTGTCCATCAGGAAAGGCTTTAGAAGAAAGAGAGTTCTTATTTGGGAAAGATAGCATGGGAGAGAGGCTTTATGTTTTCGTCAGCAATGGAGAGGAAGCCGATGCTTCATTTCAGATCCCTTCTATTATTTATAATCCGCAGTTTAATTCTGAAACACCTATAGAAGGCTCTGTTCAGAGCGGTATAGGCATAATTCGAGGCTGGGCATGTGATGCCAGAAAAGTGGAAATACAATTTGATAATGGGGAACGTATTCCTGTTACTTATGGCACTTCCCGAGAAGATACCCGCGGCACTTGTGGTGATGCTGATAATGGCTATGGTATGGTATTCAATTGGGGTTTATTAGGCAACGGCTCCCACCTGATGAAAACCTTTATTGATGGTCAAGAAGTTTCAATTGTGACATTTGAAGTGGCAGGCTTAGATGATGCTTTTACAACAGGGCTATCAGGCACCTATGAATTAGCAGATTTTCCTGCGCCGGGTAAAACCGTAACGGTGAACTGGAGCGAGGTTGATCAGAACTTTATTATTGTGGATAAACAATGATTAATATACTGAGGGTTATACACCACGTTATTGGGCTGTCGATGGGCTAAGAGTGATAGGATGGCGTATTGATCTGCAAATCCTCTGCGCCATGCACGATACCTGCTAGAGGATCTTGATAAACGGCTAAATCCAACTTACCTTCGCTTTTAGCGACAATTGTTGAGACAACCGCATCGCCTGATACATTCACCGCCGTGCGTACCATATCCATTAAACGATCAACCCCTAAAATCAACCCGATACCTTCTATGGGCAAGCCAACTTGGGCAAATACCATTGACAGCATGATGAGGCCGACCCCCGGTACACCAGCAGTACCAATAGAGGCGAGGACAGACATAAAAATAACGGTGAGATAGCCCGTTAAGCCCAAATCAATGCCATAAATATTGGCAATAAACACCGTTGCCACGCCTTGCATAATAGCGGTGCCATCCATATTGATTGTGGCACCAAAAGGCACAGTAAAGGAAGCAATAGAATTATTGACGCCCATCCGTTCAGTTACCGTGCGTAAAGTAACGGGAATGGTGGCATTTGAGCTGGCGGTGCTGAATGCAAAAAGCTGTGCGCTGCGAATTTTTTTGAGGAATAGGGCCGGGCTGAGACCTGAAAACACTTTAAGTACGAGCATTAATGTAACAAATAAATGTAGCAATAAAACACCCACCAAGACCAGTACATAGCCTAACAGTTGATCAAGGAGGGCAATTCCGAGATCAGCCATCGCTTTGGCAATTAAAGCAAACACGGCATAAGGTGCTGCTGCCATGACGATGGTGACCATTTTCATCATCACCGCATTGGCAATTTCAATGCCTTCAATGAGCTTACCTGCTTGTTTGCCGACCATGAGGATGCTGATGCCGGTGAGTATTGAGAAGAAAATAATAGAGAGCATATTACCCTCTGCCATGGCTTGAATAGGATTAGAAGGGATAATATTAATCAACACACTGCTTAAAGGTGGGGCGGTAGTGCCCGAAAAATCTGCAGCAGCAGGCAATGTCATGCCTTCACCAATACCGACTGTGACAGCGACCATTATCGCGACCCCAATGGCGATAGCAGTGGTGAGCATATATAAAGCAAAGGATTTTGAGCCAACCCGACCTAATGCCTTAATATCGCCAATACCACAGACACCAGAAATTAATGAAAAGAACACCAAGGGCACGACGAGCATTTTTAAGGCATTGATAAATAGTTTGCCAATCGTATGAAATAGACCATCCACAAGATACAGCTGACTAAAGCTACCCGCACTATTCAAGCCAGAAAGGTTTAATCCTAAGCCGACAATAATACCAAGCGCCATACCGATCAGAACTTTTAAAGTTAAACTCATGCTTGATCCTCCCCAGATAGAGATTCATTTAATGCAATAGCATCTTGCAATATTTTGTTTGATTGAAACACAAAATGCCAGCGCCGGCCGCCTTTTTGGCGCCACAGCATAGCGGCACGAATGCCTGCTAGTAATAATGCCCGCACCCGATTCACATTATCCGTATGCTGCAAAAATCGTGGATCACCTTGCACTTGAATTCTAGGCGTTAACTCACTGATCGTACGATGATAAACGTCTGCGAAGCGGGCAATAACTTGTGGGTTATTGATGCTGCTAAAATAGTCAATTTGTTGTGGGATCTGTTCTATTTCTGTTGCAATTAGGGAGAGCATTTCAGGGTGTTTGGCTAATTGACGCTCTAGATGAAGTAGGCTAATCACATGGCGAAGCAATGCGACATCTTTATTCGATTTCTTTTTAGTCAGTTGGGCAATGATTTGTTCGGTTCCGGTTTTTAGTTGACTCAAATCACCATACACGGATTCTGTGGTCGGGGCATCGGTCGCAAGCAGGCTATTTAGCAAGGTTTCAAACTCAGCTTGATTGACCTGTCCCGTCTCTGCCACTTGTTGCACCAATACAATGGCTTGAACGATAGCAGACAAGGCGATAATACGCTCTTTTTGTTGGGTTACATCAGCACTCATGGATGCACACCCGGCGCATCAGTAGCTACAATAATCCCACCGCCCAAACAATCATCATCTAGGTAAAACACCACGGATTGCCCAGGGGTAACTGCACGCTGCTTCTCATCAAATTCAACCTGAATTTTACCTGCTACATCTTGACTAATGATACAGGCTTGATCTGCTTGACGATAACGTGTTTTTGCAGTCGCTCGGCAAGGGAAGGTTGGCGGCGATCCTGCTACCCATGAGAGTTCTTCTGCCACCAAAGAGTGGCTATATAACCAAGGATGGTCACCTTGCACGACATAAAGGATCTTATTTTCCATGTCTTTGCCTGCCACAAACCAAGGCTCACCACTGCTATCCTTACGGCCGCCGATACCCAATCCTTGGCGTTGACCTAAGGTGTAATACATTAAGCCCGTATGTTCACCAATTAACTCGCCTTCGGGTGTCTGCATCTCACCTGGTTGAGCTGGGATATAACGGCTCAAGAACTCACGGAAATGGCGCTCGCCAATAAAACAAATGCCGGTGCTGTCTTTTTTGTCATGGGTAATAAAACCCGCTTCTTCAGCAATGCGGCGCACTTCAGGTTTAGGCAGCTCGCCCAGCGGGAATAGGGTCCGTGATAATTGAGATTGGCCTAAGGTATAGAGAAAGTAACTTTGATCTTTATTATGATCCAATCCTTTTAGTAGGTGAAACTGGCCATCACGTTCCTCTATACGCGCATAATGCCCCGTTGCAATCAGATAACCGCCCAATGCCATCGCATGGTCTAAAAACGCTTTAAACTTGATCTCACGATTGCACAAAATATCAGGGTTAGGCGTACGCCCTGCGCGATATTCATCGAGAAAATGCTTAAACACATGATCCCAGTATTCCATCGCAAAATTGGCTTCATGGAAGGGAATATCAATCTTATCAGCAACGGATTGGGCATCTTTGCGATCATCTTCAACGGTACATTCGCTTTCATCTGCGAAATCCACCCAGTTTTTCATAAATAGGCCTTCCACATCATGGCCTTGTTGCTGCAATAGCAAAGCAGCAACAGATGAATCCACGCCACCCGACAAGCCCACGACAATTTTTGTTTTTTCAGTCATTTCCTAATTCACTAATACATTGAGCGGATAACGCCGCCCCGCAACATAATCTTCCAAACAATTCAATACCAACGGACTACGAAGCATCGCTTTACGTGCCCTAACCTCATCTACAGACAGCCAAATAGCTTTATGAATATCAGGATCTAACGCTTGTTCGGCAAAATGGTCAACCGCCTTGCCTGTAAAGCAAAATCGTATATAGGTGTCATTTGATTGGGCAATCCAACGATAAATACCCACTAAAGCAGTTGGCTTAAATAAGTAAGCCGTTTCTTCTTGTGTTTCTCTAATCACGGCCTCAATCAAATTTTCGCCGTGTTCTAGATGGCCGGCGGGTTGGTTGAGCATCATCTTGCCGTCTATTTCTTCCTCGACCATCAGAAATTGATTGTCGTGTTCGATTAACGCGGCGACGGTGGTTCTCGGAGTCCAAATCATCGGCAGATTTTAACATGTTAGGCGTTAAAACTGGCGCAGGACTTTCTCGCCATTGGCCAGGAGCAAGATCTGCCAGCGTCCAATCGCCAATGGCATAACGAATTAAGCGTAGGGTAGGGTGGCCTACTGCAGCGGTCATACGGCGAACTTGCCTATTTTTGCCTTCGCTTATTTTCAGTTCTATCCACTGCGTTGGGATTTTCTTGCGATCTCGAATCGGTGGATCGCGCGGCCAAATAACAGGTGGATCAATTAACTGTGCTTCAGCAGGGCGGCTTATCCCATCTTTTAGCGTTACCCCATTACGTAGTATGGTCAGTGCCGCTTCGTCAGGGATGTTTTCCAGTTGTGCCCAATAGGTTTTCACCATTTTATGTTTGGGATCGCTAATATAATGCTGCAATGCACCTTTATCGGTGAGCAATAATAAGCCTTCGCTATCTCGATCAAGTCGCCCAGCAGGGTAGACGTTAGGAATATCAATAAAATCCTTTAATGTCGCCCGCCCTGATTCATCGGTAAATTGAGTGAGCACATCATAGGGTTTATTAAATAAGATTAGTTTTGCCATCACTATATTATAAGTGATTATCAGTCGTTGGGAGTTTCTTCCTGTAAAAGTCAGGACAACGGCTAGATCATGTCAGGATAGACCTCTGCCATGATTTCAGCATGTCTAATTTATAATGTGCACCATGGGTTTCGAGGTAAACCGATATTTTTTATTTTAAAAGGAGCACAACCATGAAGAAAACTATTTTAACCACACTTTTATTTGCACTCAGTGCATCAGTGATGACAGCACAAGCAGATGTTAAATTGAGCTTTGCTGAACAGCTTATGATGCAAAAAACACAATTACACCCACAGGAATTTAACTTTATCAGCGATCGTTATAAACAAGTGCAAGTACAGAAAACACGAGCTAACCACCCAGCTTTTTAGATCAACTTAATGGGCAAAAAACACAACTTAACCCACAGCAATTTAAGTTTATTAGTGATCATTATAAGAAATTGCAAGCACAAAAAGTAAACGGCCTTTCATTCAAAGCGCAGCTTGATAGTCAAAAGTTGATGGCAAGAGAACATAAGTTTTATCCTGTGCTTGGCATGACATATACAACAACTACAGCTGATGTAAAGCCGACATTTAAAGCACAGCTTGATAGTCAAAAATTGATGGCAAGAGATCATAAGTTTTATCCTGTGCTTGGCATGACATATACAACAACTGCAGCTGATGTAAAGCCGACATTTAAAGTACAGCTTGATAGTCAAAAACAATTGCTAAGACCACAATTGTTTATTGCACGTAGTGATGCGTATTACCAAGTGACTTCTCACTAAGTAATATGTATCCCAGTGATGGGAATATAAATAAAAAGCCTATGCCATTTTTGGTGTAGGCTTTTTTGTGGGTAAGAGAAAATATTAAGGTTAAACTATTGTTATCGGATTTAGTGAAAAATGTTATTCTCAATGAGGCAGGGGAGAAGTTTGGAGGTAATTATGACTAACATAATGAAAAACATCGGCTTGGTGACCTTAGCAATTATATTATTGCCTTTCTCTTTTGCTTGTGCGGAAGAATCTAACTATGTAGCACTAACACTGACGACGAATAACACGGGTAGCAATATTCCTATCCGGACAGGCGTCCCTTTCCCCCATGGTGCGTTGAGAACGACAGACAATTTACGACTTGAGAAGGGCAGTAGTAGCCAGGAAATTTCTGCTCAATTTGATACACTCGCTAGTTGGCCGGATGGTTCAGTAAAATCGGTCTTGGTTCAGTTTGTGACAGATGTCGATGCCAGTGCCCAAAATTATCGCTTAGCTTATGGGGCCAATATTAGCCGAAGTAATCTTGAAAATACTATCCTTGTGACCCAAGGTGAAGAAACGGTTATTAATACCGGAGTCATTAAATTTTCAGTCGATAGTCAAGGGCTGATAACAGCGTTATGGCAGGATGCAAATAATAATGCTGAATATTCTGATGACGAGCAGGTTATAGAGGGTAGTGAACTATTTTTGGTCAATGCACTGAATAATCAAGAGTACACAGCAAGCCAATCAGTTGATAGCCAGATTATCGTCGAAGAGAGCGGGCCAGTCCGGGCCGTTGTTAAAGTGACGGGTTCAATGACTGATAATGATGGTGAACCATTAATTAAGTATCTTATTCGTTATTATGCCTATGTTGGTTCAGATAAGCTGGACATTGAATATTCGTTGATTGACGATCGACTAGAAGAAAATGTGCGTGATACATACCGTGGTCGTTCTGAGTTAGCTTTATCTCTCTCATCTTACGGTCTAAGGTTGCAATATCGACATACAGATACTGCCAAATATCGCTTTGGTGGCGAGGAGGATGCTGTTTACAGTGGCGATGTGTCGGGTGAAAGTTATCTATTACAGAAAGGGTCTTTTACTTATGATAATGGCATCGATGAAGGTCATAGCTTCAATTATAGCGGAGTAGGAAACGGTAATCGTGCCCCTGGTTGGGCAGCGATTGATAGCAATGGTCATCATATGGCCGTTATGGTAAAAGACTTCTGGCAACAATTTCCAAATGAACTGAGTATTGATGATCAAACATTAACAGTGGGTTTACATCCAGAAAGAGCAATTGAGGGTGTTGCAGATATCGCGCCTATCATCCAAGGAGTTGGCGGTACTAAAATTTATAAGCGGCCCAACACCTTCTATTTTGAACGTGAAGGTGGCGCCAAAACTTATCAAATGCGTTTTTCTTTTGCAGGTGAATCGCTGACCGATAATGAATTGAGGGAAAGTAATGCATTATTTCAATCGCATGATTTAATGCTAACAGCTTCCTCAGCTTGGTATACTGCATCAGGGGTGTTTGGTGATCTCAATGTTGGTACATCGACGACCAGTGATATCGGTTTTGATGCACACATGATGCGAGATTTTTATGAACCTAGTATGGTAGAAGAGCGAGAAGCAACAAACTTTGGGTGGCGTGATTATGGTGATCGGATACGTTCAGGTTGGAGTGATGTTGTTAATGGTGTGCGTATTCCAGGATTTTATAATGATACGCATGTTGGTGGTGGCGGCAATTTTTTCAAAATGTTTATCCGTACGGGCGATCAAAGATGGTATAGCCTAGCGGAATTAAGTACCCGACATTTTATGGATATTGATGTCTCTCATGGGCCACGTCAAGGTTATTGGAGTGATTTTGGCACACCGATCCAGCCTGCTGGCGAGATCCATGCGATTAAGCATGATACAAGAGATCATACCTCACGAAACCTGCACCACGGCCATGCGCATGCAAGTGGTTTAGTCGATTACTACTTGTTAACAGGTGATAAACGCGCCTATGAAGTGATGATAGAAATTGGCAACTGGTGGAAATTTGTAACGCCTTATATGTATCCCTTGCCATTTGACTTTGATGCACCTAATAACAAGGCAGGATACCGTGAAGCCACGCGTGATTATGGTTGGCCATTATTTGTAATGAATGAATATGTTCGTTTAACGGGTGATGAGACCTATCACAAAGAAGTCTCATCTCATTTAGTGAATTACTTGATTCAATGGTGGCAAACGCGACGCGAGCGTATTGGCTATGATGCGGATACGGATACTTTGTCAAATACACCCATGGGTAAATTTAATGATGCCTCGCAAGGGACAGGTTTCTGGACTATGACAAGAGCGGGTAATTATGGCGCTTACGATAAAGCCAATGGTACCAGCCCTTGGATGGCCGGTAGTCTGATAGGCAATATTATTGGATTTTATGAACAGGATAAAGATCTTGAGACGGCAGGCAAATCATCAGGAGTCAGCCATGAAACTCTAAAAAACATGCTCTTCCAAACTATGAACTATGTCGTCAAAAATGGTTATGATGCAGAAAATGATTGGTTTGTTTATGCAGAAACAGTCCGTCAATATAGAGGCGGTCGGTCGCATATTATTTATCCCCTGGCTTATCTCGATAAACTTTATAGTGTAGAGCTGGCAGCAGGCAGCATTGCCAACCCGCAATGGTTTGATACACAAGCGACCTGGGGTGTGTTGGCCAAGCAAAGTTTCGATGATTATATGAATAAACCTGCTCGTGGATACACGCAATCTTACGGTTGGTATGGCTACGAGATTGTCTTTCCACTCGATTTTTTCAAGGTAATGTGTGATTCTGAAGATGCTACCAATGTTAGCTGTGATGGCGTACCACATGATGTCAATCATGATGGCACGGTGAATATAGGGGATGTCATTGGAACAATTAACACTATCCTTGGTAGTGACTATTCAGTGATAGCAGACTGTGATGACAATGTTCTTGTAGATATTCGGGATGTTGTTTGTTTGATTAATGTGATTTTAGAATGATTTGTCTTTCAGATTAAGTACAGGCGTTAAGGGAGCTTGGTCACTGTGTATCTTTATGACGGGGACATGGTAAAATAGATCACGAAAAATACAGCAGTGAGTAATCAGTTTATTTCTACCCCTAACCCCAACGACTTAAAAAATTAATTATGAATGACACCTCAGACATAAACCCGCTAAAGCTTCCTGAACATAAACCGCGGCCTATGATCGATTTATTGGTCAGTATCATTATTCCCTCCATTATTTTAATGAAATTCAGTGGTGATGATGCGCTAGGAGCGACTACGGCATTGCTGCTAGCGCTTGCATTCCCGCTCGCTTGGGGATTATTTGAACGGATTAAATACAAAAAGAACAATTTCATCGCACTCTTAGGCTTGATCAGTGTACTGCTTACTGGCGGTATTGGTCTATTAGAGTTAGATACCAAATGGCTAGCGATCAAAGAGGCCGCTATTCCTGGGCTGATCGGCATTGGCGTGCTTATTTCTACTCGCACTCGTTATCCATTGATAAAAACCCTGTTGTATAACCCCGCAATAATGGATACGGATAAAATAAAACACAAGCTGAATGAGTTGGGCACAACAATTGCTTTTGAAGCACGCTTGCTAAAAGCGACTTATTTTCTGAGCAGCACGTTTTTCTTTTCCTCGGTGATGAATTATATCCTTGCTCGCCGGATTGTTACTAGCCCAACGGGTAGCACCGCTTTCAACGAAGAATTGGGGCGACTCACTTTGCTCAGTTATCCCGTGATAGCGATTCCTTCAATGATTATGATGATGGCGATATTTTATTATTTATGGCGCACCATTCAGGGTATGACGGATCTCAGTCTAGAAGAGATCTTCCCACAACTGAAAGAGGATGATGAAGGGTAGCCAACGCTAAGAAGAAGTTGCTTGATAGCAATGTTGCCGAGCGAGGTTTCGAACCAAAACCTAGCTCGCATCAGATAAATAAAAAAGCCCCCGTCAATGACGGGGGCTTTTTTATTTATGGTGGAGAGTCAGTCCGCGTTGGTTGCGCATCTCGCAGTATTTAAACGTCCCGTGTAATATAGATTAATTATTTAAAAACATTAACTTAAATGTATTCAGGTCTCTAATGGTTTCTTCTCGAACCTGTTAGCCCTGTATCATAGTGGTACATTGAGTGGTACAGCGAGATAATATGTGAGTGACGCTTTTTAGGATTACTTAGATTCAACAACGAAGTGCAACGTTTTAAAACCAGTTCATAAAAAGTAAAATATGCCGTGTTGCACTTCGAACTTGAATGACTACAAAATTAGAGCGTTATGACACACTACACACATCTTACACACTCTCAACGAGATCAAATTTCTTTCCTGTTGAAGGCCAAAACATCACGTAGCGAAATAGCCAGAATAATGGGCTTCCATAAATCCACGATTGGTAGGGAGATCTGCTGTAATCAAGGGGAACGTGGTTACAGGCCGTTACAAGCACAGAGGAGGTCCCGCTCTCGTAAGGCTAATAACAGAAAGAAAATCACCGCCTTTGGCTGGGCTTATATAGAAGTGCTTCTAAGCAAAAAACGTTCACCCGAACAAATAACAGGTCGCCTACGTCTCCTAGAGTGGCAATACGTGCCGAGCCATGATCGTATTTACCAGCATATTTATGCGGATAAAAAAGCAGGCG
>DBOG01000063.1:0-6891 GCA_002299915.1 Proteobacteria bacterium UBA652
TCATCTGCTTGGCGTTGCTTTTCTATCTCTACTTTGCGAGTTTCAGCTGCTTGGCGTTGCTTATCTTCCTCAACCTGTCTATTTTCCTCCAGCTGCTTAATTTTTGCTTGTTCTTGGGCCACGCGATCTCTTGCAATTTCCTTCTCTTTTTCTGCCGCTGCAGCCGCTATTTGCCGCTCTTTCTCAAGCTGTTGCAAACGTTGTGTTTCGGCTTCTGTTTGCTGTTGGGTGGCGGTAAGTTGATCCACCAGTTGCTGTTGGCGGGCTGCTTCTGCGGCCCGTGCTTCATCTTCAATTTGCTGAAGCCGCGCCATTTCTTCCAATACAGACGCTTCATCCACCACGGTTGCCTGCACCACATTAACCACTTCTGAATTGCCGGTATCGGCAATCGGTGTTGATTTGTTTTTCATGCTGAAAATAGCGAAACTTGCGACTAAGATAAAAAATAATGCGGTGTAAATTCCCGCTCGCATATTTAAAGATAATTTGCTTGTCATCAACGTCCTACTTTAATTCACTGGGGGTGGGTTCACCCGGTTGTGTAATCAGCCCTACACTAGGCACACCTGCTTTTTGTAATAAAGCCATCACGGTAACAACCTTACCATAATCCACTGCTGCATCTCCTTTCACCATCACCGGTGTATCTGGATTTCGACGCATCACTGCGCCTACCTTAGCAAGCATGGTATCTGCTGAAACAGCTTGATCTTGGTTATCGCCGATCGCCACATAAAATAAGCCCGCTGCATCAACTGAGACCACTAACGGTTCTTTATTTTCTTCGGGCGTCACGGGCTCGGCACTTGCTTGTGGCAAATCAACGTGCACCCCTTGCGTTAATAACGGCGCGGTAACCATAAAGATAATCATTAATACCAGCATCACATCAATGTAAGGCACCACATTGATCTCAGCCATAGGCCTGTTTCGACTGCGTTTTTGATACGTTGCCATAATAAAATCATCCCGCGTTTATTGGCGCTGCAAAATAGAAGAAAATTCTTCTACAAAAGTATCATAGCGGTTAATCAACTGCTCGACTTCATGTGAATATTTGTTATAAGCGACCACCGCTGGGATCGCCGCCATCAAGCCCATGGCGGTGGCAATCAAGGCTTCGGCAATACCGGGGGCAACCATGGCTAATGTAGCTTGTTGTACCGCACCCAGCGCACGAAATGAATTCATGATCCCGACAACCGTGCCAAATAAACCGATATAAGGGCTGATTGAGCCTGCCGTTGCTAAAAAAGACAGCGATGTTTCGAGTTTATCAATTTCACGAGCGAGTGATATCCGCATGGTACGCTGGGCGCCTTCAAGAACATCCATTGATGCTCTTGGCTCTTCGTGTTTGCGTAAGCGTACAAATTCTTTAAACCCTGCTTGGAAAATACCTTCCATGCCCTCATTACTATTTGTTTGTTTGCCTAATTCTTCATAGAGCTGGTTGAGTTCTTTACCTGACCAAAACTGATCTTCAAATCGATCTGCTGCTTTTTTTATCACTCTCAATTCTAAATACTTGCGGATAATCAAAAAACACGTCACGATAATAATGAGCACTAAAATTGCCATTACGATCTGCACCACTAAACTGGCTTCCAAGATCAGGCTTATAAAAGACAAATTAGTTTCCACGCACTATCTCCTGCAATAAAATTTCAGGTATCGGCTTGGGCCGAAACCGATTACTCTCCAAACAAGCAATTTTGACTGAGGCTTCGCACAATAGTTCATTATTGCGTATGATTTTTTGCTCAAACTCCATTCTTGCACCTGCCACTTTACCTATTTTCGATTGCACAAGCAGTGCATCGTTAAATTTTGCAGGGCGGCGAAATTGAATTTCCATTGTGTGTACCGCAAAAATGCATTGGTGTTCTGTGATCAGGTCATCTTGCTCAAACCCCAAACTTCGCAACCATTCTGTGCGTGCGCGTTCCATAAAATTTAGATATTGAGCATGATACACCACACCGCCGCTATCGGTGTCTTCATAATACACCCGAACCGGCCAGTCGAACACACTCACAAATCTAATTCCGAGGTATTGCTGACCGGTGTTAAATTAAAATGTCGCCAAGCCAGTTCAGTGGCGACGCGCCCACGCGGCGTGCGCATAATAAAGCCTTCTTGGATCAAATAAGGCTCCAGCACATCTTCAATCGTGCCACGCTCCTCGCCAATAGCCGCTGCCAAGTTTTCAACGCCAACCGGCCCGCCGCTAAATTTCTCAATAATCGCCAATAACAATTTGCGATCCAACATATCAAATCCATTTAGATCAACGGCGAGCAAGTCTAGTGCCTGTTTCGCTATGCTTTCAGAAATATTACCATCATGTTTTACTTCTGCATAATCTCGCACGCGGCGCAATAAACGGTTTGCAATCCGCGGCGTACCGCGCGAACGTTTGGCTATTTCTGCTGCACCTTGTGGCTCTAAATCGAGCGCTAAGATCCGTGCGCTACGCTGCACAATTGTGCTCAAATCCGCTGCATTATAAAATTCTAAGCGTTGCACAATGCCAAAGCGATCGCGTAAAGGTGAGGTTAGCGCGCCTGCTCGCGTGGTCGCGCCCACCAGCGTAAAGGGTTCTAATTCTAATTTAATCGATCGGGCTGCAGGCCCTTCGCCCACCATAATATCCAGCTGATAATCTTCCATCGCAGGATAAAGCACTTCTTCCACGACAGGGCTCAAACGATGAATTTCATCAATAAATAACACATCATTCGGCTCAAGGTTGGTGAGCAAAGCAGCAAGGTCTCCTGGGCGCTCTAAAACGGGGCCTGAGGTTTGCCGCAAGCCCACCCCCATTTCATTGGCAATAATATGTGCCAAAGTGGTTTTACCTAAGCCAGGCGGGCCAAAAATTAAAGTATGATCCAATGCTTCTTGCCGATTACGCGCGGCTGAAATAAACAGATCCATTTGCTCCCGCACCGCAGGCTGGCCAATATAATCCGCCAAATTAATCGGCCGGATCGCCCGATCATGCTGATCTTCTTGCCCGCTATCTATGCCATTGATAATACGTTCTTGTTCCAAAACGATCCTTTAATATGCATTGTTCATCCTCTTGCCGATAAACACATTCTATCGTGTATCAAACCGATTCGCATCACTTTAATATCCATAATACTTAAAAACAGAATGATGCTTGAAAAATCAGGATAATCATTATTTATATTAAGGATCATTTCAGTATGAACCCCCTGTCATTAGCTTTCTAAAAATAAAGCCAGAGAATAAAATTGATGATTTTCTGGCTTATTTACCACCTTATCTAGTCGCTCTCAGCATCCATGCCGTTTTTTCATGCACACGCATCCGATCAGAAACAAGTGATGCGGTTGATTCATCATCTGCTGCTTGTGCCAACTTTAAAACTGCTCGCGATGTTTTCACAACCTGTTCATGACCTTTCGTTAATAAATCAACCATTTTTACGGCACTAGGAACGCCTTCTACCTCTTCAACAGCGCTCAGCTTAGAAAACTCTTTGTATGTTCCTGGTGCAGGCACATCCAATGTTCTAATGCGTTCAGCTATATCATCAACGGCAACTGCTAGCTCCGTATAGTGTTCTTCAAACATCAAATGTAGCTCACGAAATTGTGGGCCAGTCACATTCCAATGGAAGTTATGCGTTTGCAAATAGAGCGTATAAGAATCTGCTAATAACCGTTTTAAACCCTCTGCTATTTTGACTCTATTTGTTTGATTTATACCAATATCTATTGTCGTCATTTTATTCCCCTTGTCTTAATTTTTATTTCAGAGTTCTGAAATATAAATTTATATTAAAACAGCTCAATATAATTGTAAAACAAGTTATTTATATGATAATAATTGGAAAATACGATTATTTGCTATTTTCCTATTGGTCTATTTGCTCTGCAAAGCTTGTCGAATCAGTTCTTCGGTCGATAAATCATGCTCTCTAATGCTGCGGATCATCTTATCTGCTTCAGCTGGTTTATAACCCAACGTCACCAATGCAATCGCGGCTTCTTCTTTCGCCCCCGCCAACATTGCCGCTTGAGACTGAACGGGTTTCAGCCCCATTTCTCCACTGATGTCTTTTAAGCGATCACGCATTTCAATGATCAAGCGGTCTGCCGTTTTCTTGCCCACACCCGGTAAGCGCGTCAAACTTGCCGCATCGCCTTCCTGCACACTGCGGGCAAAATCATCAACATCGCTACCCGATAGAATCGTTAAGGCTAATTTAGCGCCGACTCCATTTACTTTTAATAAGCTACGAAATAGCAATCGCTCACGTGCGGTTGAAAACCCATATAGTAATTGCGCATCTTCGCGCACAATAAAATGCGTAAGCAAGCTTACCTCTTCACCAATGGCAGGCAAATTACAAAAAGTCGACATCGGCGCCGCTACTTCGTAACCCACTCCTTGCACATCAAGCACTAAATTAGGCGCTTGTTTTTCTAGAATAATACCGCGTAATCTGCTAATCATCTTTGTTCCCGTTTATCGTCGACCATACCGCCCGCCTCGGCGAGAAGTTCGCATCCCAGCGGGTAATTTACTTTGCTGCTGCCCGCCTATTACCGCATGGTTGGCATGACAAATCGCACACGCTAAAGCATCCGCCGCATCTTCCTCAGGTGGTTCCGATAAACCTAATATTACTTGCATCATATATTGCACCTGATCTTTTGCTGCATGACCATTACCGACCACGGCCTTTTTAATTTGGGTGGCGCTATATTCCGCCACCGATAAATCTTGATTTACCGCAGCGCAAATTGCCGCGCCGCGTGCCTGACCTAACTTTAACGCCGAATCCGCATTCTTATGCAAAAACACATTCTCGATCGCCATCATATCAGGCTCATGCTCGCTAATCACCTCGGAAAGTCCAGAAAATATTTTCTTCAGCCGTTCGACAAAATCGCCATCACCCACCATTAAGCGGCCATGAGTCACATGCGTAATCGTTTTGCCTTCTAGCGAAATAATGCCATAGCCCGTTTTACGCGATCCTGGGTCAATGCCAAGGATCCGCGGCACGGGTCTTACTCGCCCTGCCCAGCGAGGGTAGCCATCACCTCTTCCGAAAAATTGGCATTGGTATACACATTTTGTACATCATCCAAATCTTCAAAGGCATCAATCATGCCCAGTGCTTTTTCGGCATCTTTCACTTCTAAATCGACCGTGATTTCGGGATGCATCGTTACTTCTGCCGAGATTGCCGCCAACCCTGCCGCGTCTAAAGCATCCTTCACCGCTGCATAGTCTTCCGGCGAGGTAAACACATCAATCGAGCCATCCTCATTGGTCACAATATCTTCCGCACCAGACTCCAATGCCGCTTCCATCACCGTGTCTTCATCTGTGCCAGCCGCATAGGTGATGATGCCTTTTTTGTTGAACAAATAAGATACCGACCCATCGGTACCCATATTGCCGCCGCGCTTTGAAAATACATTTCGCACCGCCGCCACTGTGCGGTTTTTATTATCTGTCATGCAATCCATCATGATCGCAATCCCGCTCGGGCCATAACCTTCATAGCGGATTTCTTCATAGCTCACATCATCCAGCTCGCCCGCGCCCCGCTTGGTCGCCCGCTCGATCACATCCCGCGTCATATTACCGCTGAGCGCCTTATCAATCGCCGCTCGCAATCGAGGGTTATTCACCGGATCGCTGCCGCCATCTTTCGCCGCCACCGTGATCTCACGGATCAGCTTGGTAAACAATTTACCGCGCTTCGCATCCTGCGCACCTTTGCGATGCTGAATATTTGCCCACTTACTATGACCTGCCATGATTTTCTTGCCTCTTGAACCTACTCAAATTTAAGTAGGTAATTCTACAGCCAAATTAATCACAAAGACACCGCGAAACTGTAATTATTGATATTTCTGAGAGGGTTGATCAAACTCCCAACACAATATTAATAATTGCAATTACATCTGTAATCGTTACGACGCCGCTCTCATCCACATCTTCACCGCGAACAGGTACGCCATCCTCTAATACAATATTAATCGCACAGACAACATCATTAATATTCACCACACCACCCGAGCCCGTACAATCTCCCAGCACAACATCACTAATCTCAACCGCTAAGGCTGGAGAATGTGCAGAGTCGGCTAATAAGCCTGAATAAACATAACTAATGTTATGCATTCCTGCTGGTAAACTAGAACTCGTTAAAGAAGCAATCTCATTCCGACAAATATGCTGCGCTATTAAAGTATTCGCCACAGGATTATCCGTATAAATCTTAATTCTAGTTAAAATATCAAAAGAACAGGCGATATCAAACGTTGGTGTGTCATCCGAGGTAATATTATCGCGATTATCCAACCCGGAATCTGAAGCCGCTTGTAAATCTGGGGCAACAATCGGATCGCGCTGTGAGCAATCTAGATTATCAAATTCAATGCTCCAACCATCCCCTCCCGAAGCTATTGTACCTACCATCTGTGCTCGTGCCGCTTGTGCGCCACAGTAATCTGAACCGCCAGCCACCAACGTTACGTCTGGCTGTAAATTTTGAGCATCAAACCCAACCAGCATAGCATCATAATATTGCGTCGGTAGTGGTGTTGTGAACATAAGATCCATCGTGGTTACTGCTTCTATATTCCAACTCCGTGTATTCGGATTAGCTAAGGGTGCTTCTCGAAACATTTGACTCATATCTGTTACATTACTGGTATTCCAGTTACTCGTATCTGGGTTTGCTGATGTTGCCCCCCAAAACATTTCCCGCATATTAGTGACGTTACCAGTATCCCAATTGCTTGTATTAGGATCCGCCGCTGTTGCGAACCTAAACATGCCATACATCTTCCGCACTTGGCTCACATTCCAATTGCGCGTATCCGGTGTTGC
>DBOG01000063.1:7212-13028 GCA_002299915.1 Proteobacteria bacterium UBA652
CGTATCCGGTGTTGCATTACTAGCCCGCGAAAACATGCTTCCCATAAAGATTACATTCGACGTGTCCCAGTGCCTCGTATCTGGGTCCGCATTAGTCGCACCACTAAACATAAAATGCATTGTAATCACTTCTGATGTATCCCAACTACTCGTCTCTGGATCAGCGTTGATTGCATCTAGGAACATAGCACTCATTGTAGTTACATTTGAAAAATCGGGTGTGTCCGTTGCCGTTACTACCATATTTGATGCACCGTAGAAAGCGAACCCCATATGCTGCCACTTACCCGTTCCCCATTGCTTGATATCAATTAATTTATCTTTATCACCGGCATTATTAAAAGTAATGGCAGGAAATCCCGTACCATCTCCTTTATTATCTGAAATTGCGATATCATACGTACCTCCCGAAGTATAATTACAAACAGAGCTACCCGTTTCTCCTATCTTCTCAAGGCCATCACTATCTGCAACATTACAATCAACGTTATAATCATAATCTCCCGCAGATAAAAAGTTAGTTGGAATCACAAAAGAGGGACTAACGCCTGGAATTTCAACCGTTATAATAAAATCATCACTTGGTGCTGCAAAAACTGTGGACACGGTAAAAAAGGCCAATATCGTGACACTTATTATTTCTTTTAACATATTCCTCTCCCCATATTAAATAAAAATACAGTCTCTTCCTTGTTTCTGTAAAGATCTCGAACTCTACAGCCATACTAACTTTAAAAGGAATGGGGGACAATGAGTACAAGTACTCATTGATATCTTATATTTACATTAAAATCATGCCCTTATCATGTTATTCAGATCGGATAATACGGACTTAAAACAAGTTATCAACTCTGCGATATCAACACCTTTGCGCACTCTTACCTAACTAAAACTAAAACCGTCTGAATATGTTTAGCAACATTACTTACACTCAATGCCCATAAAAATGGCCACAATCATAGGCTTTGTTCCTTGCATATTTAAAAACACGTGGAAAATGCTTGTCTAGACCAATGTATTCCAATTCTGATACATTGCCCCGCGGCCATACACCTGATCAAAATACATCGCCTGTAATTGCTTGGTGATCGGGCCACGATCACCATTGCCAATCGCACGATTATCGAGCTCACGGATCGGCGTTACTTCCGCTGCCGTGCCCGTGAAAAACGCCTCATCCGCGATATATACTTCATCCCGCGTAATTTGTTTCTCCACCACTTTCAGGCCAATATCATCTGCCAGCGTCATCACCGTTGCCCGCGTGATACCTTCTAAAGCCGAGGTTAATGTCGGCGTATAAAGCACGCCATCGCGGATCATAAAGAAATTCTCACCACTGCCTTCCGCCACGAAACCTGTCGCATCTAACAATAAAGCTTCATCATAGCCATCTTGGGTGGCTTCTTGCAGCGCCAGCATCGAATTCATATAGTTGCCATTTGCTTTGGCTTTACACATCGCAATATTCACATGATGGCGGGTAAACGATGAGGTTTTAATTCGAATGCCTTTTTCCATGTTTTCAGCACCGAGATACGAGCCCCATTCCCAAGCCGCAATCATCACATGCGTTTTCAAATTATCCGCCCGAATGCCCATCCCTTCCGAGCCATAGAAACACATCGGCCGCAAATAAGCCGATTCCAATCCATTCTCACGCATCACCGTACGCTGTGCTTCGTTCAATTCATCCTTATCAAATGGCATTCCCATATTCAAGATTTTCGCCGAGCGAAATAAACGGTCTGTATGCTCCTGCAAACGGAAAATCGCCGTGCCCGCATCGGTTTTATAGGCGCGCACGCCCTCAAACACCCCCATGCCATAATGCAAAGTATGCGTCAACACATGCACCTTCGCATCCCGCCACGGCACTAACTTTCCGTCTAACCAGATTACGCCATCTCGATCCGCCATTGTGGGTATTGCTGCCATTCTCTTAATCCTAATATCTATACTGTTTCAAACAAGCTAAGCATTTTATCATGCATCCCCCCCTGCCGCTAAAACAAAAAAAGCCCCGACCAACGTCAGGGCTTTTTGTTATATCAATTATCCTTCGGTCGCGCTCAGGGTGAAGGGTGAACGGTATTTTTACTTCATTAACTTACTTGCCATGCCCATCAAGCCACCGAGGCCTCCCACGGCATCTAATAAAGAACCACCACTGCTACCTTTATCAATCATCGACGGCAAAGCTGCTGATAAACCATCTAGCGCCGTGCCTTCATCTACATTTAACTGCGATGCAAAAGCAGACAATTGATCTCCGCTGAACATTTCTTTCAATTGGCCATGCGATACCGCCGCATTATCGCCATCGCCCAGCCACGATCCCGCTAAATCTGTCAAGCTACTGCTGGTACTGCCGCCTTGCATTTTCGACACCAAGCCCATTAAATCAATCCCGCCGCCGTTACTGCTGCCACCACCGCCCAATAAACCACCTAATGCACTGGTCAATGCAGATTCACTGCCACCACCCAATTTACTCATCAATAATTGTGTTCCAATTTTCATTAAATCCATTATTACCTCTCCTCTACATTAAAAATTATCATTGGCAAAGCGCAATGACCAAGCTGAATAGTAGCACACAAAAAAAGCCCCAACCCATAAGGTTGAGGCTTTTAAACACATCAAAATCGCGATTTTTGCCGCTGGCAAAGCTTCCGCGTCCTGCTCACGCCCCTTACCTACATCCCTGTAGGCAAGGCGGATTGTTTTTGAGCACCGCAGTGTATGTTAATACATAAAGGAGCGGAAAAAATCATCCAACGCCGCCAGCGGCGAAAAGTGCGGTTTTAATTACATCATGCCACCCATACCGCCCATATCTGGCATCGCTGGTGCGGCAGCCGCTTCTTGTGGTGCTTCTGCAATCATTGCTTCTGTGGTCAGCATCAAACCTGCCACTGAGCCAGCATTTTGCAATGCTGTCCGCGTTACTTTCGTTGGATCTAGAATACCCATTTCAAGCATATCGCCATAGTCGCCAGTGGCGGCGTTATAACCATAATTGCCTTTGCCATTTGATACTTCATTCAAAATAACAGAGGCTTCTTCACCTGCATTGGTGACAATTTGACGCAATGGCTCTTCCATCGCACGACGCGCTAAAATAATACCCGCATCTTGATCGGCATTATCGCCTGTCAAATCACCTAAGCTGCCTTCAGCGCGAACCAATGCCACACCACCGCCAGCAACGATACCTTCTTCAACCGCTGCACGGGTTGCATGTAAGGCATCTTCAACTCGGGCTTTTTTCTCTTTCATTTCCATTTCAGTGGCTGCGCCAACTTTAATGACCGCGACACCGCCGGCTAATTTGGCCACCCGTTCTTGCAACTTCTCTTTATCATAATCAGAGCTGGAATCTTCAATTTGGCTGCGAATTTGTTCAACCCGCGCTGTGATATCAGTTGAATTACCTGCGCCATCAATAATGATAGTATTTTCTTTGCTGATAGTGATTTTCTTCGCTTGACCTAAATCGTCTAGCGTCACTTTTTCAAGGTTCAAACCGACTTCTTCAGAAATCACCACACCGCCTGTTAAGGTTGCAATATCTTCTAACATTGATTTACGACGGTCACCAAAACCAGGCGCTTTCACCGCACATACTTTCACAATGCCACGCATGCTATTCACAACCAAGGTCGCCAATGCTTCGCCTTCGACATCTTCAGCAATAATCAATAGCGGACGACTCGATTTTGCAACGGCTTCTAATGTTGGCAATAATTCACGGATATTTGAGATTTTTTTATCAAATAACAATACAAACGGATCATCTAAATCAGCAATCATAGTTTGTTGATCAGTCACAAAATAAGGCGATAAATAACCGCGATCAAATTGCATCCCTTCAACCACATCCAACTCATTCTCAAAACCGCTACCATCTTCAACCGTGATCACGCCTTCTTTACCTACTTTCTCCATCGCTTCAGAAATGATGCCACCCACAGAAGTATCTGAGTTAGCAGAAATCGTACCCACTTGGGCGATTGATTTATCATCATTACATGGCGTAGACATCCCTTCTAATTTTTCAACGGCTGCACCGACGGCTTTATCAATGCCGCGTTTCAAATCCATTGGATTCATGCCCGCAGCAACCGCTTTCATGCCTTCACGCAAAATCGCTTGTGCTAATACGGTGGCTGTGGTGGTGCCGTCACCCGCGGAATCAGAAGTATGCGATGCCACTTCTTTCACCATTTGCGCGCCCATATTTTCGAATTTATTTTCTAATTCTATTTCTTTCGCCACTGACACACCATCTTTAGTGACTGTAGGTGCGCCGTAGCTTTTATCCAATACAACATTACGACCCTTAGGCCCTAAGGTTACTTTAACTGCATCTGCAAGCGTGTTCACGCCATTGATCATTAAACTACGCGCATCTGCACCAAATTTGACTTCTTTAGCTGCCATGTTTATTTCCTCTTAAATTCTCTAATTTATCGGTATTTTATGTAAAGGCTTTGCATGAGATAGATTTTTCATCATGGCAAGGCGGAAACGTTCTAAAAAACGCAGCGTACACGGAGTACATGAGTATTTTTAGGTTATTTTCAACGCCGCCATGGTGGAAAAGGTGAATCATGCTAAGGCTTTAGTCTTCAATTACTGCCACAATATCATCTTCTTTCATCACCAATAGCTCTTCACTATCGACCTTAATTTCTGTGCCTGCATATTTACCAAATAGGATTTTATCGCCCACTTTGACATCTAAAGCGCGTACATCGCCTGAATCGGTTATTTTGCCTTTCCCAGCAGCAATAACTTCACCTGCTGACGGCTTTTCAGCGGCATTGTCGGGGATAATGATCCCGCCAGCGCTGGTTGTTTCTTCTTCCATACGGCGTACGATTACGCGATCATGTAAGGGACGAATATTCATCTAAAGCTCCTAAAATAAAATATTAAATAAGGTTGAACGACTTTAATGGGGTCGGTTTAATTATTTTTCAAGTCATCCCTGAAATTATATTCTGTCGTCCCGCCCGCTCTATCCTCCGGCACTTCACCGTTAGCGGAGAGATCTATTAAATTTCAAGGGCTAAGATCCCTCCACCATGGTCGGGATGACATCATTTTATCTCAAATGCAAGTCATCATCCGAGTCAACAATCTCACCTTCAATCACTGTTGAATCATCGGTAGAAGCACCTGGCTGTCCCATTGTCCGCTGCCAATTGTGCCCTTGGCTTTTTTTCATTGCTAACTTAATCAAACCGCGGCGCAAGGGGGGGGTGAGTAAAATAAACCCAATGGTATCGGTCACAAATCCAGGCGTTAGCAATAGCAATCCACTTGCCGCCAATGCCACTCCTTCCATCATTTCCATTGCGGGCAATTTGCCTTGCATAGCATTAGACTGCGCGCGCAACAAAGTTGATGTGCCTTGCACCCGCAATAATCCTGCACCCAAAATAGCGGTGCCAACCACAGCAAACACCGTCCAGCCCGCGCCAATAATATCCCCCACTTTCAGCAGAAAATAAATCTCTACTAATGGCACCACTAAAAATAAACCAAATAATAACCGAAACATTGCTTGCCCCAACTTTATATATAACGTAACTTAAATATCGGGGCGAATTCACCTATTTCAAGCCCACTCTTTCCACCGCGGCCTTTGCACTCTATAATACCTACTTTCATTAGCCTCTTTCTGGAATCTGTGTGAAAACTATTTTTATTAGCTTCATCGCCCTGCTGCTCTTGCTGCCCTTATCTACTAGCTATGCGGCAACACGTTATGTTTCCGATCAACTTGAGATCCCAATGCGCAAAGG
>DBOG01000040.1 GCA_002299915.1 Proteobacteria bacterium UBA652
ACTTCGATGTTGAATCCACCACATATAAACCGAGAAAATAATCCGTATTTGTTTAGCCAATACAATAACACAATATTTCCCTTCATCGCTAATCAAGGTAACGCCTCTAAATAATCGCCTCGGGGTGAGCGGCAGGGCGCTTATGCGGGCTTAAATATTTATCTGGTAAACAGGGCTAGTGTAGAATGGTGGTTTATTTTGGAGTGTTGTTTTTTCTATGTTTAGCGTTTTAGCACAAATGGCGTTGATGATTTCAGCGGGCATTATCTGGCAACGATTTGCACCACAACATATTGCGGTGGCATCGCATCGGCGTGCGTTGACGGATGTGGTGTTTTATATTCTATTGCCAGCGTTGGCGCTGGATGTAATTTGGCGAGCGCCAATAGCAGATTTGGTGCTGGAAACGTCTATTTTGGCGGTGGCGAGTATTGCGGTGGGCTTGGCGATGATGTGGCTGGTGATTCGCTGGCTGAATGTGCCGCGGGTGCAGGCAGGGGCGTTGATGTTGGCGGCAGGATTTCCGAATGCGACTTATTTTGGGATGCCGATTGTCGAAAAAGTGTTTGGTGAATGGACGAAGCCCGTTGTGCTTCAATTTGATTTGTTCGGTTGCACACCTGTTTTGCTTACTTTTGGCGTACTAATGGCGGCATGGTATGGCGGCAATCATCGCGAAACCCATCCTATTAAGACTTTGTTAGCAGTGCCGCCATTGTGGGCAGCGACGCTTGCCTTAAGTTTAAATTTATTGGCGATTCCACAACCAGAATTTGTGCAACAAGGTTTATCGGCGATGGGTGCGGGTGTTGTACCTCTAATGTTGATGGTATTAGGGATGAGTTTACGGTGGGAGATAAGGACTGACTATATTCCCATGATTTTACCTGTGGTGCTGATTCAATTATTGCTCACGCCATTACTTATGCTGTGGCTAGGGCATAGCTTAGATATGGACAGTCCTTTATTAGAAGCAGTGGTATTAGAAACAGCTATGCCAACCATGTTATTAGGGGTGGTTTTATGTGAGCGTTATGGCTTAGACGGCAAGCTTTATGCTGCTGGGGCAGGGGCAACAACCTTATTAACGGTTATCACGTTACCACTTTGGTTTCAGTTCTTAATGGGCGGTTGAGATTGCCATATGAAACCGAGTTCTACGATATTGCTTTTAAGATATTCCATTGCCGCATTAACAGGCTGCGGCGCGCCTCTGATACTCAGTTCAATATAGCCATTTTTGCCGTGGCGGGGTAAGCTTGACAGGCGAATATTTGAATAATCATTTAATACGGCGTGCATGAGATCAAGCAAATCTGCTTCTCTACCTTGGGTGACATAAATAGTTAATTCGGCTTTTGGAGCGGTATTTTTTAAATCAGGATAATGGGTATCAAGCACCCATTCAATCATCGGCCATGCCATTTCAGGGAAGCCGGGCATAAAGTGATGTTGATTAATAGAAAAGCCAGGTACATTATTGATTGTATTTGGAATAAGCCTGCTGTCGACAGGGAGATCAGCCATTAAAATACGATTGGGATAAGCCGCCTCGCCATATTGCGCTTCAATTTCAGCGACGGCTTCTGGATGGCGATGAAGAGGTTTATTGATGGCCGCAGCGGTTGCTTGGCGCGTGCGATCATCAGGGGTCGCGCCAATGCCACCAAAGCTAAACACGATATCATCGCTTGCTAAAGAGAACTCAAGAAAGCGTTGCAAGGGTGAAAAATCATCACCCAACATCATCGTCCAGCCTAACTCTAGCCCACGTTTAGCAAGACTAGTTTGTAAATAATTGAAGTGGCTATCTTGCCGCTTGCCACTGAGCAACTCATCTCCAATGATAATGGCGCCAATTTGCATCACTTTATCTCCACACAAAAAGACACTATTCTTCGCGATTACGCATAAAATCAGCTATCTGCACAAATGCACCCATTAGCTGCTCGGCAAACAAGGGATCTAAATCTTGCTTTTTTAGTGCCTGTGCCATGCAATAAAGCCATTGATCTCGCTCTTCAATGCCAATTGAAAAGGGTAAGTGGCGGGCTCGTAAGCGGGGGTGACCATATTTTTCAACATAAAGCTGCGGTCCACCGAGCCAACCAGATAGAAAAAGGTAAAGTTTTTCTTCACTGATCTTAATGTCCTCAGGATGCATATTGCGGAGCAACTGTGTTTGCGGTGTGTCGACCATGATTTGGTAAAAATCAACGCATAACTGACGGACAGCACCATCACCACCAATGCGTTCATAATGTGTAGCGATATTTTCGGTCATAATATAATTTTAACAGGTAATTTAATTAGTATATTTTGCCATAGAATGGCATAAGAAGTTGTATAATAATCAGCGATTAAATTGGAGCAATAAATGGCGGTATTCAGCCTAAACGATATTAAAGACATAATCCACGCTTATTATGATGAAGCGAGGCAAATCACGCTGGGTGAAGCAAACACAAAAGTGACTGCAACCATAACAGAATCAGTCTTGGATGTGGCTATAACGGTTCTTTTCCCTGTCGCAGATGAAGATATGGCACTAGCAGATGGCCTAGTATCTTTGCTGCAACAAGAAACAGGGTTGGCAGCCACAGTCACGCTGGATTGGAATGTAGTGGCACATAAGGTGCAGCAAGGTGTGCCTGCGATTAAAAATGTGAAGAATATGATTGCAGTGGCTTCAGGCAAGGGTGGTGTAGGGAAATCAACCACCTCAGTAAACCTTGCTTTGGCATTAGCCGCCGATGGTGCGCGCGTGGGCATTCTAGATGCAGATATTTATGGCCCTAGTCAGCCACGGATGTTGGGTAAAACTGAACGGCCAGAATCGAAAGATGGCAAGAGTATGGAGCCCGTCATCAGCCATGGGATCCAAAGCATGTCGATGGGTTTTTTGATTGATGAAGAGGAGCCAATGATTTGGCGTGGACCAATGGTAACGCAGGCGCTAGAACAATTATTGCGCGATACAAATTGGGATGATTTAGATTATTTGGTGATTGATCTACCACCAGGCACAGGGGATATTCAACTTACCTTATCGCAAAAAGTGCCGGTGAGTGGCGCTGTTATCGTCACGACACCGCAAGATATTTCTTTATTAGATGCCCATAAAGCATTGAAAATGTTCCAAAAAGTTAAGGTTACGGTGTTAGGTGTGATTGAAAATATGAGTACGCACATTTGTAGCCAATGTGGCCATGAAGAAGCTATCTTTGGTCAAGGTGGGGGTGATAAAATGGCGGCACAATATGAGATAGACTTGTTAGGTCAAATCCCGTTAGATATCCAAATCAGAGAAGATGTTGATAACGGTGAACCAACAGTTGCACGCGATCCATCTGGTGCCGTGAGTCAAGCTTATCGTAGTATTGCAAGAAGGATAGTAGGTCAGTTGGCAAAACAAGGGAAAAATTACGGCACCGCATTTCCGAATATTGTGGTTGAAAATAATTAATAGAGATTAAAAAGTATGAGTATTAAGTCAGATCGTTGGATCCGTAGAATGGCAGAAGCTGAAAGCATGATAACGCCATTTGAACCAGGCCAAGTGCGTGAGAATGAGCAGGGTCGGATTATCTCTTATGGTACCTCTAGTTATGGCTATGATGTACGCTGCGCACCTGAATTTAAGGTGTTCACCAACATTAATTCAGCGGTGGTTGATCCCAAAAATTTTGATGAAAACAGCTTTGTGGATGTGCATTCAGATGTGTGTATTATTCCACCCAATTCATTTGCTTTAGCGCGGACGGTGGAAACTTTCAAAATCCCGCGGAATGTACTGACAATTTGTTTGGGTAAATCAACTTATGCACGTTGTGGGATTATCGTAAATGTTACGCCGCTTGAACCAGAATGGGAAGGGCAGGTGACACTAGAATTTTCAAACACCACTACGTTACCTGCTAAAATTTATGCCAATGAAGGCGTGGCACAAATGTTATTTTTTGAATCAGATGAAGAATGCGAAACATCCTATAGAGATAGAGCAGGTAAATACCAAGGTCAGCAAGGCGTGACCTTACCCAAATCCTGAGATATTTTCACGCGTCGTCTTTTCTATTATGGTGGCATTAAAAATAATTTCAAAATACTCATGTACTCTGTGTACACTGCGATTTTTCAATTATTGTTGCCTTGCCATAACGAAAAATACTTGCGTGAAAGTATCTCAAGAGGCACTGTATAATGACCTTTTTAAGAATATAAGTAGAGATTAAATCATGACAATTAAACGAATCGGACACCGTTATACAGACAGCAAATCAGGCGTAACGATTGATGTATGGTTTCCCCGGTCAAATAAAGAAATTGCACGCAGCTGCTTGGCGCAAAAAGTGGGCCTGATTAAAGGCGATTTTGTTACTGTTGAGATTCAATCAATCGATGATACCCCTCAGTCAGCTGAAGAAGCTTATTTACGCCTCCATTTATTATCTGAATGTGCAGCGAAACCAAATGAAATTAATCTTGAAGGTGTGTTTGGCTTGCTGTCTAATGTCGCATGGACTTCTGCGGGGCCTGTATTACCTAATGAGGTGGAAAATCTGCGTGAGCTGATCGCGGGTGAAGACCATCAATTGAATGTGACCTCGATCGATAAGTTTCCTCGGATGACAGATTATGTGATCCCTGAAGGGGTGCGGATCGGGAATGCAGATCGCGTACGGCTAGGGGCGCATTTAGCCTCAGGCACCACTGTGATGCATGAAGGGTTTTGTAACTTCAATGCAGGCACGCTTGGTCATTCCATGGTTGAAGGCCGGATCAGTGCAGGGGTTGTGATTGGTGATGGTTCTGATATCGGTGGCGGTGCGTCGATTATGGGTACGCTGTCTGGCGGTGGCACAACCGTTATCTCAATGGGCAAAAAGAACCTATTGGGCGCCAATGCAGGGCTGGGCATTTCACTGGGCGATAATTGTATTGTTGAATCGGGCTTATATTTAACCGCGGGCACTAAAGTTAAAATGCCAGATGGCGAGATTGTATCGGCTAGAAAACTGTCAGGCCAGTCAGGTTTATTGTTTAGAAGACACAGCCAAACAGGGGCGGTTGAGGCAATCGTAACAGATGGTTCTTTATGGGACGGGTTAAATACCGCGCTGCATAGCAACGATTAATCTGTATGCACACTAAAAACCTAGATCTTAAATGAACACGGGTATATGCAAACGAGGATTATGATGGAATATGACATTGTTATTATTGGTGGCGGGCTTGCTGGCTTGAGTTTTGCTTGTTCAATGATGGATGCCGATATTAAGATATTGGTGGTTGAGAAGCGACAATTAGCATTGTTATCAGATCCGCAAGAAGATGGCAGAGAAATTGCATTGGCACATCTTGCTGTTAATCTTCTTAAAAAAATGGGGGTGTGGCAATTAATCCCAGCAGATGTTATCTCACCCCTTAAATCAGCGAGGATTTTTGATGGTGATTCACCGACTTTTTTGAATGTAAGCAGTCAACACCATGTGAATGATGAGTTGGGCTATTTGATACCAAATAATAAGATATGTAAAGCCTTATATAACCGTGCTAAACAAGCTAAAAACATTGAAATAATTACGGATATAATGGTTGATGACATTAATCGTCAAGATACATGTTCACAGCTTAGCTTAGCAAATGGTGAATACATTAAGGCAAAATTAGTGATTGCTGCTGATAGTCGCTTTTCAACGATACGCCGAAAAATGGGCATTCCTGCATTGATTAAGGATTTTTCAAAAGTGATGGTTGTATCGTCGATGAAGCATGAAAAACCACATAATAATATTGCGCTAGAATATTTTCAGTATGGAAGAACTCTAGCGTTATTGCCTATGATAGGCAATACATCATCGATTGTGATCACGGTAGCAACAGATAAGGCTGATGCAATCCTCAAGCAGTCCGAAAGTGAATTTAATCAGGATATAACGCAAACATTGAAAGCCGAATTTGGCGAAATGGAATTACAGGGTGAACGGCATGCTTATCCGTTAGTGGGTGTGTATTCACAAACATTGATTAGTCATCGGTTTGCCTTGATTGGTGATGCGGCAGTGGGTATGCATCCAGTGACCGCATATGGGGCTAATTTAGGATTGAGAGGGCAACAGATCCTCGCATCCACATTGAAAAACGCCTTACAGAATGGCGACGATATTGGTTCAATAAATGTGCTTAAAAGCTATGAAAGCAAGCAAATAAATTTGACGCGTCTTATGTATTTTGGCACCAATGGTATTGTCGCTTTGTTTACTAATGACACACCTGTTGTTAAACAGATTAGAAAAATAGCATTGAAGATAGCAGCACATTTTCCGCCGATAAAACATCTGATTGCCCATCATTTAAACAATACCAAGATATCAAAATTTTTACCCTAGAAACATACAAATTAAATGGCAACGAGTATAGATCTGTGCTTTTCTTTCGGGTAGTATCCCGTAGCATATAGGTGAGCGGGAATTTACTAATCAGGGAGTGTGTATGAATAATATATCGTCAGTAACAATTCTATTGTTTGGTTTATCTTTTGGGGTGTTCAATGTTGCAATTGCAAATGATGAGACGATTACTAGCAAGTATGTGACCACTAAAGATCTTATGCCGCCTAATTTAGGCCTGAGTGTTCCGATTAAAGGGGAATCACGAATAGATCCCATTACCGGCGTAAAAAT
Organism: Proteobacteria bacterium UBA652; assembly: GCA_002299915.1. Taxonomy (GTDB): domain Bacteria; phylum Pseudomonadota; class Gammaproteobacteria; order Nitrosococcales; family Methylophagaceae; genus UBA652. Next base: position 6,684 of record DBOG01000040.1, read on the forward strand.
AACCCGATTAACGGATGCAACAGCACTTTCTGGTTCGGATGATGCACTGATTGTTTACTCAAGATATTCACCAGAAAACACAGCAGGGACTTACTTTTTAGCGTTTGGCGATAATTCTACCTCTAGCTGGGTGATTAATCGGCAGACAGGCGATATTATTACAGAATTACGGCATGATCCAACGCACCAAATAGGGGAGGCACATGAGGTGCGCTGGGATCTGTCAGGCGCGCATCCTAATCGCGTCTACTTCCGAACGGGGATGCAGTTTTATATGATTGATGATGTCACCGATCAAGATAATACACTGCATCTGATTAAGGATTTTTCAACGCTGATCCCGCAGGCTACAAAAATTTATAACGATGTTGAAGGTGATAGTTCAAATGACAGCGATCATTGGGCTTGGATGGCGACACATTATGATGGTACTACTTATGTCGTAGATGCATTTGTTCATTATCAAATATCAACGGATACAATACACATTCTAAAGCCCGCTGATTTAGCAGGCACTAATCTGGATCATCGAAAAAATGAGGCTAGTTTCCCACGCCCAAATATGGTTGAAGTATCACCATTAGGCATAGGAATTGTGTTGCACTATGGCCGTGCTTGGGGTGATGCTGATTATGGTAGCCGTCATCAGGATATTGATAGTTGGTTTGATGGAGCACATTTGTGGCCATTAGATTTCAATGTAACGCAACACACACCGGTAAAAATATCGGTTGGAGAAACCCATTCTGGCTGGAGTTTCGATCAGCAAGGAAGAGAAGTGTTCATTAGTCAAAATAATCGTACGGACAAGTTAGATGCGATTCATGTTTCTGGAGACGTGGCGGGTTATGAACATCGGCAAGAGATTGCAAGTCATGCTGATTTTGGCTGGTCTAACGGGTTTCATTATGGAAAAATGTCGATAAGTAAAAAGGGCTGGGCATTTGTTAATACCTACTCTAATGTTGCTAATGATAGCCATCATGAGGATTGGGCGGCCGATCAGCTTTTAATGGTTCAGTTGAAACCAGAGGCAGAGGTGCCTATTATTTGGCGGATTGGCTCAAATTATAATCGCTATGATGGTGAGTATCGCGATGAGGCGCCAGCGGCAATAAATACACAGGGAAATCGTATTTATCTTTCAAACAATTGGGGCGGGATGCTAGATCATCGAGAGGTGTTTTTATTTGAATTGCCGGATGACTGGGATCAAGTATTATCTAATACGCCAGATATTAGTAGCGTAATTAATATCATTAATATGATTTTGCATCCTGATACGATGAGCTTGGAAGGAGATTGTGATGGTGATAATGAAGTCAACATTAATGATGTGATTTGCCAGATAGATGCCATCTTAGCGCTTTAGTTATAGATGATATATTTATTAGATTTTGTACCGTTAAATTATTCAGACTGGGTGATTTTATTACGGCATAATGTATCGTATGTATAAATTAGTTTTCTTCGTACCAAGTAATCATAAAGAAACCGTTAAGCAGGCTGTTTTTACTGCGGGCGCAGGGCGATATGAAGTTTATGATTTCTGTGCATGGGAAACTGAGGGAATGGGTCAGTTCCGGCCTTTAGCGGGCAGCAAGCCTTTTATTGGTGAAACCGGTACTGTTGAACATATTTCTGAAATACGGGTGGAAATGATTTGTGAAGACGAACTTGTTCCTACTGCGTTGCGTGCTTTAATTGAAGCGCATCCTTATGAAACGCCTGCTTATGAAGTATGGCCAATTTTGACCTTAGATGATTTTATATAGATAGAGAATATGACATCCCCAACAGAAACTTTTTTAGCTGATTATCAAGTACCCGCTTATTTAGTTGATAGCGTTGATTTACGGTTTGAGCTGGCAGCAGCCGATACGCGAGTGGTATCGCGATTACAAATGCGCCGCAATCCAGCAGGAACGGGTGGGGATTTAGTGCTAGATGGTGAATATCTTGAACTGGTTTCTATTAAATTAAATGGCCAGGTGTTAGCGGGAAATGAATATCAACGTAGTGATTCTGCTTTATTGATTACCCATATACCAGCACAATTTGAATTAGAAATTGAAACTCGGATCCAGCCTGATAAAAATACGGCATTAGAAGGCTTATATCATTCAGGTAGCCTATTGTGTACGCAGTGCGAAGCGCAGGGTTTTAGACGGATAACGTATTATCCTGATCGGCCTGATGTGATGGCGGTGTTTACCGTTACCTTGCAGGCAGACAAATCGCTGTTTCCAGTATTGCTGGCAAATGGCAATTTAGTTGAAACAGGTGACGAAGAAAATGGACAGCATTGGGCAAAATGGCACGATCCGCATCCCAAACCCAGCTATTTATTTGCTTTGGTAGCAGGAGATTTACATTGCAAACAAGATGGTTTTACCACCCAAAGTGGCCGAGAAGTGGCGTTGGCCATTTATGTCGATCATGAGAATAAGCATAAATGTGATCATGCCTTACGCTCATTAAAACAGGCGATGACATGGGATGAACAGACTTATGGGCGTGAATATGATTTAGATGTGTTTATGATTGTGGCGGTGAATGATTTTAATATGGGCGCAATGGAAAATAAGGGGCTGAATATTTTTAATTCGTCTTGCGTGCTCGCCAGCCCAGACACGGCAACAGACGATGATTATTACACGATTCAAAGCATAGTTGGCCATGAGTATTTTCATAATTGGTCTGGTAATCGGGTGACGTGTCGAGACTGGTTTCAGTTGAGTTTGAAAGAAGGTTTCACCGTGTTACGAGACCAACAGTTTAGTGCAGATATGAATAGCGAGGTGGTACAGCGGATTGCAGATGTGAATCAATTACGTATTATGCAGTTTGCTGAAGATGCGGGGCCGATGGCGCATCCTGTTCGACCCGCTTCATTTATTGAGATCAGCAATTTTTATACGGTGACAATTTACGAGAAGGGTGCTGAAGTTGTTGGCATGCTGAAAACCCTGGTAGGTGCTGCGGGTTTCCGCAAAGGAACGGATTTATATTTTGACCGTCATGATGGTCAGGCGGTGACAACAGATGACTTTGTCGCTGCAATTGAAGCGGCTAATGAGGTGGACTTAACGCAATTTAAACGGTGGTATAGCCAAGCAGGCACGCCGGTTATTACCGTGAAAGGTGGTTATGATGCGGCGAGTGCATCCTATACATTAACTCTCTCACAAGCGTGTCCCGCCACGCCCGGCCAAGCAGAGAAAGCGCCTTTTCATATTCCCATTACAGTAGGCTTATTAGATAAAGCAGGGCAAGTGATGCCGCTACAGTTAGTGGGTGAATTAGCAGATAGAGCAAGTGCATCTCGAACTTTAGAATTACGCGAGTCAATAGAAAAATTCACTTTTATTAATGTGCTGAGTGAGCCCGAGCCCTCTTTATTGCAAGGTTTTTCTGCACCGGTAACATTAGCAACACAGCGAGATAATGCCACCTTGGCATTTTTAATGGCGCATGATAGTGATAGCTTTAATCGCTGGGATGCAGGGCAAGCCTTATTGATCAATATATTACTTGGTTTGGTTGAAGATTATCAGCAGCAGCGTGAATTGGTACTAGCAGAAGATTTATTAACACAACTTAAAGCTGTATTGGCGTTGGCAGAAAGTGAACCAGCATTAGTGGCGAAAATGTTGACTTTGCCGAGTGAAAATTATCTTGCGGCGCAGCAAACGATTGCTGATGTTGACGCAATACACGCCGCCCGGAATTTTATGCGACAAACAATTGCGACTATATTTAAAGCAGATTTTACGAGCCTATATCAAATATTAAACATCAATAAAACCTACGATTTTAATGCCGACGATATGGCGCGACGTAGCTTAAAAAATGTATGTCTAGGCTATTTGATGGCAACAGATGATCCCGTACAAACGCAGCGCTGCCTGCAACAAATGAAACAAACCAATAATATGACCGATCGCATGGCAGGCTTGAAACTGATAGCTGATCAAGCAGGGCCAGAGCGTGACATCGCATTACACTCTTTCTATGAACAATGGCAGCATGATCGACAGGTGGTTGATAAATGGCTCACCGTGCAGGCGCAATCGAGCCTACCTGATACTTTAATTCGGATAAAAGGCCTATTAAAACATCCTGCTGTCAGCATCACCAATCCAAATAATGTACGATCGTTGCTTGGCCAATTCTGCCGAAATAACCCGATTAACTTCCATGCAAAAGAGGGTTTAGCTTATGCCTTTTTGGCAGAACAAATTTGCCAGTTAGATGATATTAATCCACAAGTGGCTGCGAGACAGTTAGGGGCATTGAGTGCATGGCGGCAGTATGATGTATCCCGTCAAGAATTGATGAAGCAAGCTTTGCAGACCATTGCAGATAAAAAAGGCTTGTCGAGAGATGTGTATGAAATCGTGACTAAATATTTGGCAGACAAATAATGGTCTTTAGTTTACATCCCCAACTGGCTAAAGACTGTTTTGTCTTGGGAGAGTTAAGCCTTTGCCAAGTGCTGTTGATGAATGATGCGCGTTATCCGTGGTTTATTTTAGTGCCTAAGCGGGCCGATATGAGTGAGATTTATCAACTGACAGCAACAGACCAACAACAACTTGCGATGGAGTCTAGTTTAATAGGCAAGCGCGTGATGGATTTGTTTGGTGGTGATAAGCTCAATATTGCGACGTTAGGCAATATCGTACCGCAATTACATATCCATCATGTAGTACGCTACCAAGCTGATAGCGCGTGGCCTGCACCTATCTGGGGAAGGGGCGAGGCAGTGGCTTATTTACCAGAAGAATTGGATGCAATACGGGAAGTAACCGAGTCGCTTTTTACTTAGCCACCCGTCACATAGTTAATCATCACCCCAGCCGCGACAGCTGAACCGATTACACCCGCTACATTTGGCCCCATGGCATGCATCAGTAGGAAGTTTTGGGGATTGGCTTCTAATCCCAACTTATTAGAGACCCGTGCTGCCATCGGTACGGCAGATACACCAGCAGAGCCAATTAATGGATTCACTTTCTCTTTGGATAATTTATTCATTATTTTAGCCATAATAACGCCAGAAGCGGTGCCGATTGAGAAAGCAACCATACCCAGCACTAAGATACCGAATGTAGATAGGTCCAGGAATGCTTCCGCACTTAGTTTTGAGCCCACAGCCAACCCTAGGAAGATGGTCACTGTATTGATCAGTGAATTTTGGGTGGTATAGCTGAGACGATCAACTACACTACATTCTTTCATTAGATTACCAAAGCAAAACATACCCAATAATGGTGCCGCATCAGGCAATAAGAATGCGACTAACAGGAGTAAAATAAGTGGGAATATTATTTTTTCACGGGCGGTGACTTCACGTTGTTGCACCATGACAATTTTACGTTCAGCTTCTGTGGTGAGTGCACGCATAATCGGTGGCTGAATGAGCGGTACTAATGCCATATAAGAATAGGAAGCAACGGCAATTGCGCCCAATAAGTCAGGTGCAAGCTTCCCTGCCACATAGATGGAGGTCGGCCCATCTGCACCCCCAATTATCCCTATCGCAGCAGCATCAGCCAAGCTAAAATCAAAGATACCTAATGTTGATAATATCACCGCACCGATTAAGGTGGCAAAGATACCAAATTGCGCAGCAGCACCGAGGAACAATGTTTTTGGATTGGCGAGTAGCGGGCCAAAGTCGGTCATTGCACCCACCCCCATAAAGATAATAAGCGGAAAAGCACCACTTTCAATACCAATCGTATAAAACATATGCAGTATACCGCCATGTTCAGCAAGGCCTGCTCCTGGAATATTCGCTAATACGCCACCAAAGCCAATTGGAATCAGCAATAAAGGCTCAAAATTCTTTTTGATGGCAAGATATAGCAGCAGCATGCCAATGATGATCATAAAACCTTGACCTGGTTCAATTTGATACAGGCCTGTGTTATGCCAAAGGTTAAGCAATTTATCCATATTATTTTTTCACTTTTTAGTTAGGCAAGAAAAACCAGTGGATCGCCGACGCTGACGATATCACCGGTATTCACTGAAATAGCCATAATCGTGCCGCCTTTCGGTGCACAAATTTGTGTTTCCATTTTCATCGATTCAAGAATAATTAATACTTCTCCTTCAGAGACTTTCTGGCCTACACTTACTTCCACTTTCCAAATGTTTCCTGCTAATGGCGCAGGTACAGGCTCACCTTCACCAGTTGCTGCAGCGGTAGGCGCTGCTGCAGTGATGGGTGAAATGTTGCTGACATCGCCACCTTCATTCACTTGAACAACATGACTTTGGCCATCAACGGTAATTGTGTAAATTTCCGCCCCACTTTCGTTTGTGACTTGTGCTGCTTGCGCGGACTCTAATGTTGGTACGGGCTCAAACGCATCGGGGTTCCCACGGTTTTCTAGGAATTTTAATGCGGTTTGTGAGAACAACGCATAGGTTAAAACATCATCTATTTCGCGATCGTCAGATTCAAGAGAGAACCCGCCCTCACTTGCTAAGTCGCGTAATTCAGTGGTTAGTTTATCAAGTTCAGGCTTAATTAAATCAGCAGGGCGACAGGTAATTTCTTCTGCGCCGTCAAGTACTTTTGTTTGTAATTCCTTATTAAAGGGTGCAGGTGCGGCACCATATTCACCCTTCAGCAAGCCAATGGTTTCTTTGGTTATATTGACATAACGTTCTCCTGCGAGCACATTAAATACAGCTTGCGTGCCGACAATTTGTGAGGTTGGGGTGACCAATGGAATATAGCCCAGATCTTCACGCACGCGTGGGATTTCATCTAATACGGCATCGAATTTATCTTCTGCACCTTGCTCTTTTAGTTGGCTTTCAAGATTGGTTAGCATCCCTCCAGGGACTTGTGCAATCAAAATGCGGGAATCAACACCACGTAAGGAGCCTTCCCAAGGTGCATATTTTTTGCGCACTTCACGGAAATAGACAGATATTTCTTCTAATAAGGTAATATCCAAACCAGTATCTCGCTCACTGCCGCCTAGCATTGATACAACGGTCTCTGTGGGTGAGTGACCATAGGTCATCGACATGGATGAAATTGCCGTATCAACCGTATCAATGCCCGCTTCAACTGCTTTTAGAATGGTTGCTGTTGAGAGCCCTGTGGTGGCATGTGGATGTAATTGGATTGGAATATCAACTGTTTTCTTAAGTGCCGTGACCAACTCAAATGCAGTTTGTGGATTCAGCAAGCCTGCCATATCCTTAATACAAATAGAGTGCGCACCCATCTCTTCAATTTGTTTTGCTAATGTAAGCCAGCCATCTAAATCATGAACGGGACTCAAGGTATAAGAAATTGTGCCTTGTGCATGCTTATTAATTTCTAATACAGACTTGATTGCTGTTTCAAGATTGCGGGGATCATTCATTGCATCAAAAATACGGAATACATCAACGCCATTTACGGCGGCGCGTTCAATAAATTTCCGCACCACATCATCAGCATAATGGCGATAACCCAACAAGTTTTGCCCACGCAATAGCATTTGCTGTGGTGTATTTGGCATAGCGGCTTTTAAGCTGCGAATACGGTGCCAAGGATCTTCTCCTAGATAGCGGATGCAGGCATCAAAAGTAGCACCACCCCATGATTCAACAGACCAAAAACCGACTTGATCCAATTTGTGTGCAATCGGCAACATATCGTCCAGCCGCATGCGGGTTGCGAACAAAGATTGATGTGCATCACGCAGCACGACATCTGTAATATTTAAGGCTTGTTTAGAGCTACGCATAAAATTTAGTACCTGTTAATCTGTGATGGCGATTTGTTACTTACCACGCTGCCGATATTGATGAATGGCCGCACTGATTACGGTCATCAGTTTTTTATCTGATTTCTTCGCCACAGGTTTAGCTGGTGTAGGCATGTGAATGCTTGAGTAAGCGGGGGGTACAGTGGTTAAATGGTCATCATATTTATTTTCATAATACATCACTAACCACGACATGGCAGATGTCACAGCTACTAACAACGTTAAGAAAACAAAAACGAATCCCATGCCAAAAAACATTAAAGTCAAACCGTCAGACATTAAAGAAGATGTAGCCATAAAAACTCCAAATAAATCAGGGGAATTGCCACATAAGTTATAGTGAATTCCTCTCCAAACAGCGTTCCATTATAGCATTTATGTAGGAAGGGAGCTGTAAGTGATTTAGATTTTTATTGTTTTAAAAACTTTAGAATAATATCCGCGGGGATCAGGTAGCCATTCATTGAGCCATCTTTATGGCGACTGGCACGGTCAGTGGCATGATTGATGCCGACAACTTGTCCGAGTTGATTAAAAGTAGGGCCTCCGCTCATTCCCGAATCAATACAATCACTGGTGATAAAAGGTTCAATGGTTAAGCCTAAGCCAGGATCTGCTTTACTGCCTAATAATTTTTCTTGGCGGATCCGTAATCTAGAGTTTGGAAATAATTCAGCATGATATAGCGCAATTTCGGGGGTCGGGAATCCAGTTACAAATAAGGTGGACTCTTTTTCTTGTATTTCTACGGACAAAATATCAGCCCCTCTTCCAATATCATCACGTGAAATTAATTGGTAAGCAGATAAATCAAGCGCTGGATCATCTTTGATTCGATGTGCCCATAGGATACGATTTTGATGCAGCCTATCTGTTAGCTGCACCATCACAAGCTCTCGTCCACCCGTAACATGATATGCAGACAAGATAATACCTTGGCGCCCGCGGACACGAATTAAGACTCCTGAACCATGGACAAAGAAAGGAGAGTTTGGCGCGATAGCTGGATCTTTTAGCGCTGAGGAAATACGAACAATCGTATCAAGAGGCAATTTATCAAAACCAGCGCCAGCCTGTGGAGGCAGCTGTAAATCTAAGGGCGGGGCATTGCAATAAGTAGCGGCATAAGCTGTGGGAATAAGCATTATACCCAGTAGCAAGCCAATGCTTAGTATGCGTTGAAGTGATTGTTGTTTGCTAGAAGAAGCCTGCATGGCTTGCATCATAACATGATTAAATTCAGAGAGACTCTAACAAGATGAGGCTAGATATGTGATAATTCAGGGATTAGTGATGATGAAATATGCAGCAAAAAATAAAAGGTAGAAAAGTAAGATGCGGAAAACTTGTCTGGGTTTATTGGCAATGTTGATGATGCCATTGCCCGTGTTAGCCATTGAAATTGGTGGGATCACCTTGCCGGATGTAGTGCAATCGGAACCAGAGTTAATGTTGAATGGTGCGGGGATCCGAACTAAATTTATCTTGAAGATTTATGTGGCAGGTTTATATCTTGTCGATAAAAATGATAATGCAGCAAAAATTATTTCAGCAGAAGAACCGATGGCAATAAGATTACATATTCTGTCACCAAAGCTCACGTCTGAAAAACTGACCAAAGCGACAGAGATAGGATTTGATAATTCAACGGGTGGTAATGTCTCAGGGATTGCAGTGGAAATTGAACAGTTTCTAGCGGTTTTCTCGGATGAAATCAGCGTGGACGATGTGTTTCAATTTTTATATACGCCCGAAATAGGCACTATAGTGACGAAAAATGATTTAGAAATAACAATAATTGATTCTAGCGAGTTTAAAAAAGCATTGTTTGGCATTTGGCTATCAGACAAACCTGCACAAGCGCACTTAAAAGGCGCATTATTAGGAAGATAAATAAATAATATTTCAGCATAATCCTGATAATAATATGGCGTATAATTTGATAAGATGAAATGATAAATGCAGAATTGGAAGCCATCCATAAAATGGCAATTTATTAATATTTAGGAGTAAGTTCAGATGAGTGTTTTAGTGACTAAAAAAGCCCCCAAAATTTCAGCAGTAGCGGTAATGGCGGATGGTACAATTAACGAAGAGTTTTCATTAGCAGATTATAAAGGACAATATATTGTTCTGTTCTTTTACCCATTAGATTTTACGTTTGTATGTCCGTCTGAAATTTTGGCGCACAATAGCCGGGTTGCAGAATTCAAAAAGCGTGGCGTACAAGTAATCGGTATTTCAATTGATTCACAGTTTACCCATTTAGCATGGCGCAATACGGCGGTTGATAAAGGCGGCATTGGCCCAATTGATTTTCCATTGGTTGCGGATATTAAGCATAAAATCATGAAAAAATATGGCATTGTACATCCAGCGGGTGTGGCATTGCGTGGTTCATTCCTGATCGATAAAGAAGGCATTGTACGTAGCCAGATAGTTAATGATTTGCCATTGGGTCGTGAAGTAGATGAAATGTTGCGCTTAGTGGATGCTCTACAATTCCATGAAGAGCATGGCGAAGTCTGCCCTGCGGGCTGGCAGAAAGGTGATGAAGGGATGAAGGCCGATGCGGATGGCGTGGCTGATTACCTAGCAAAACATGGCGACAAGTTGTAAATAAAGCCAAGTTAGCTAAACAAAAAAGCCCTGTATGAAAATTCATACAGGGCTTTTTTATATATACAATCTTTATTTAAGCTTGGTTCTTCTCACGCTTCTCTGCTAACTCTTTGCAATCAATGCATAGTGTGGCAGTCGGTCGCGCTTCTAATCGACGAATGCCAATGTCTTCACCACAACTTTCACAGAAGCCATAATCGTGGCTATCGAGATCATCGAGAGAGGAGCCTATTTTTTTGATTAACTTACGCTCGCGATCACGCGTACGAAGCTCCAAAGTGAACTCTTCTTCTTGTGTTGCGCGATCATTGGGATCGGGAAAATTGGCCGCATCATCCTGCATGTGATGCACCGTGCGCTCGACTTCGTCGATTAGTTCGGATTTCCAATTTTGTAAAATAGAACGGAAATGTGCAACTTGTGCATCATTCATATATTCTTCGTTTGCGGTACCAGCATAAGGTGTGAATTTAGCATGTGTTCCGGAAGATGTGTTTTCAGTCATATCCAAAAAGTCTCACAACAGTTAAAATCTTAGGCGGTTTTATATCAAAAGAAGTTCACATTTGCAAAAAAAACATGTGAAAATAAATATAATTAATATACAAAATTAACGGGAGAAGACAGTGGCACAACTAAAAGCATTACTTTTTGATGTCGATGGAACGATGGCAGAAACAGAACGAGATGGACATCGAGTGGCGTTTAATTGCGCATTTAAAGAGTTAGGCCTAGATTGGGAGTGGGATGATGCCTTATATGGCCAGTTATTAACAATTACAGGTGGTAAAGAGCGCTTGCGCTACTATCTTGATAGCTTTAATACGGATTTTGAATATGGCGGTGATTTAGATGCCTTAATTAAAGATCTACACGCGAGGAAAACAAAACATTATGTTGCGCAATTAGAGAATAGTGCCTTGAGTTTACGTCCTGGTATAGAACGATTGATCTTAGAAGCAAAATCAGCGGGGTTACGGTTAGCGATTGTGACGACTACCACACCCGCCAATGTGACGGCATTGGTTAGCAACACATTAGGCAAAGAAGCTTTGGATTGGTTTGAATGCATCGCGGCTGGCGATGTGGTGCCAGCAAAAAAACCCGCGCCAGATATTTATGATTATTGTTTAGCCCAAATGAATCTCGATGCAGCAGAATGTATTGTGTTTGAAGATTCGGGTAATGGAGTGAAATCATCGCTGGCCGCTAATTTGCCGACTGTGGTTACCCAGAACGGCTATACGGCAGAAGATGATTTCTCAGGTGCGCTGATTGTGCTCGATCATTTAGGCGAACCTGCTTTACCGTGTAACGTGATTGTGGGTGAATCTTTAGGCGCACCTTATGTCTCTGTTGCAGTATTGCAGGATTTACATCAGAAAGTAAGCTAAGTTCACGATGGCATTTAAACCTAAGCCAGAGCCTAAATCGCCTTATATTACGCGTGATGGCTTCATAGCCCTGCAAATAGAGTTAAAAGGCATCTGGGAACGTCGTAGAGAAGTGGTGAAGGCCTTATCTGCAGCAGCAGCAGAAGGGGATAGGTCGGAGAACGCTGAGTATATTTATCGTAAGAAAGAATTACGGGGTTTGGATCGGCGTATTCGATATTTGCAAAAGCGCATGCCCGATTTAATCGTGATTGAAAATCAGCCATCTGATCCGAATAAGATTTTTTTTGCGGCAATCGTTACATTGGAAAAAGAAGATAATGACGAAACGGTTTGTTATCGCATTGTTGGCTCTGATGAAACGGATCATACCAAAGGTTATATCAGCATTGATTCACCGCTGGCTAAGGCACTATTGGGCAAACAAGTAGATGATGAAGCGTCGGTTACGGTAGAAGGCGTTAAGACACAGTATTTTGTGATTGAGATTGTGTATTAGTTTGGTTAGTTACCTTTACGGTATGTGAGAATATAATTCATGACGCTTAAAAGTGGTCGCTGCCGCCGGGCGTTCATTTCTTTTGCATGCCCAAAAGAAACAGAATCAAAGCGGGGCTGCTTGGAGCCGACTAGAGAAGCTGACTATGATTTTCTTTTCCAATAACCGAGTTTGAGTTTTTTAGCTGTTTTGATGACGACCTTAGGATAATCTGTAATGAGCAGGTAAAATATGAACACTATCAAGGGGCTCGAAATTAGAAGAAACCAACTTGATATTACATACCAACTTTGATGTTCGAAACTTGATTGAAGTGCTACTGCCTCATAGGCGCTTACAACAAATAAATAGCCCATAAAAGCCATTGCAACTATGGCAATATAATAGGCAGGGACAAATAATCGTTTTTTAATTAAAAGCCAAAGAGATTAAAAGATCGATGAGTGGTGTCTTTGAACATGGAGAGCCTGAGATGAATAAATTGTTAATCAGCTGCATGAAGAAAGATAATAAAAATAGAATGGCGAATACTCTGTAAAAGGTCGGTTTCATTCTCATTCTTCCGTAATATCAATCGGTAATTCTAAAGTCGGTACGGACTGTACGGCATTACCTGCAATACCCTTAATCGATCCATACATTTCAGTGGTGTTGAGGAGGACTTTTTGGAGTTGTTTTTCGCGCTGCTTCCAGAGGCGCGCCATCGCGCGCTTTTCGGTATCTAGATCGGTTTGCATTTGGCTGAATCCATCAACGATGGCTTCGATTTGCAGGCTAAACTCATTGCTGGTGAGAAAATCATAGAGCATACCCATTTTATCGCCTTTGTTTTCTTGGGTGATGATGGCAGTGCTGAGGCGGATCAGCGATTCACGGAGTACGGCGCAGAGGGCTTTGAATTCATCAAATGAGCAGATCCAAATGCCTTCGCGCAAGCCCATGCGATCCATATCTAAAGGCATGGTCTCGGTAACCAAGACACCGATATCTGCATTTTTATCTTTGATGTCATTTTTGAATTTGGCGATCCAATCGGCTTGGAAGGATTTAGTGCGCTTGCTTTCATAATAAATGGTGCCGCAGTTTTGATGGGCGCGGGTATGTACGATTTGCAGGCAATCGGCACCGCGAGCCCCTTTTTTAATTTCTTCGATGGTGTCGAGTGGAAAATTTTCAGCTAGCCACTCTTCGATAGCAAGTTCTTGGGTTTCACCTTGCAGCTGCATGGAACCTTGTTCTTGTTTGCGCTTCATTTCTTCTGTGAGGTTTTTTTGGTCATTTAGCTGTTTTTCTAGTTCTTTGAATTTAAGCTCATTTTTATCCGCTTCTGATTTCTGAATCTTCTCACGCTCTACAACGATCTGCTGGTTTAATTTTTTTTCAGATTCTGCCAAGATACTGGTGTGTAATTCATCCTTCTCTCGCTGTAATTTTGCAAGATCTGCTTGGGCTTGATGTAGGCCTTTTAGCTTGTCAGACTTTTCTTTAACTTCATCTTCTAATGATTTGAATTTTATATTATTTTCTTCTTTTAAACTAAGCTTAAGTGCTTTTTTAAGCTCCGCTTCTTTTTGCTGCAGGCCAGCTTGAATAGCTTGATTTACCTGTTGAGATTGCGTTTGTTTTTCTTGTTCTAATATTGCTTGTTGTGTAGCTAGATCGGTTTGTTGAGTTTGGATTTTAGCTTGCTCTTTTGCCAGTGCATCATGGTATTGCTGCTTCAGTTCAGCATCGACTTGTTGATGTAATAAATCATTAACATCGATACCATGGCCACAGTTAGGGCAGTTAATTTGATTGCTCATAATAATATTCCTTT
>DBOG01000036.1 GCA_002299915.1 Proteobacteria bacterium UBA652
ATGTTTTCATTTGAGTTCTAACAATTATTATACACCCCTCAAAGGTGCATAAAACAGCCCCAAAGGTGCATAATAAGTCTCCACATCGCTACAGCCCAGCATATACCAATAAAGTGAACATAAATTACACCTTCAACAGAAAACAAAGACACCTCGTAGAATTACGCTGTCAATTCCATAAAAAGCACCCTGTAAAACATTCTAGCATAAGCGGGCAAATGGAACCTCTCCTAGATAAAGCATCAGTCAAATGCGGCGCAGGCTTTTTCTATATTACTTTGTAGGTGGGTTGGATTAAGCGATCCCACAATCACGCTCGCCACAGCCGGAAATTGATAAATTGTATTGAAGTTAGTTTGTACGGGATCGGTATCATTTGGATCTAGGTGTCCACTGGCGAGGGCTTTTTTGATGAAGATGGCTTTGCTTTGTTTGGCTGCTTGTTCGATTACGGTTTTCTCTGCTTGATAATGGGCATTGTGCATGACCATGACGATATCGGATTGGTCGAGCGCCAGCAGGCCGCCTTCGACGGTTTTGGTGGACATGCCAATGGCGCGGATGAGGCCTTGTTGTTTTAGGTCGGCTAGGGTATCCAGTGCGCGGTGTTGTTGGATAATGTCGATGTCATTACCATCGGAGTGGATGAGGACGATATCAAGCTGGTCTCGTTGCAGTTGCTTTAGGCTGTTATGCACGCTATTGATGAGCGTACTGGGGCTGAAATCATAATGGGAGGAGGCATCGCTGGGGTTGAAGGTTTCGCCGGCTTTGGTGGCGATGATCCAGTCTTTTTTTGTTTGTTTGAGGAGTTTGCCGAGGCGCTGCTCGCTGGTGCCGTATGCGGGTGCGGTGTCGATTAGGTTGATGCCGAGATCCCAAGCGAGATCGAGGAGGTTTAATATGTCTTTGTCGCTGGGTAGATCGAAGGCGGAGGGATATTTAACGCCGGTGTTGCGGCCAAATTTGACGGTGCCTAAGCCGAGTGCGGAGACGCTTAAGCCGGTGTTTGTAATCGTGCTTTGTGGGAGGCTCATGTAAAGGCAAACTCCCACAGTGGTTCACCCATTTTAATCGGCAACGGTGAGGGGATGTCTGGCTGCTGTGTTGCGGTTAAACCTGCTTGTGTGAGTTGCTTGATGACGGTGTCGCTTAGATCAGGTGCCAGTGCTAATTTGGTGGGCCATGTAATGTGGAGGTTATGATGGGAATGCACGAAGGCGGTATCGGGCCTGCTACCTTCAGACTGCTCTGGTTCAGCGCGATTAACGTGATGGGTGGCCCAGTCGAGTTTGGGTAAATCTATCCACGGTAGGATGTCTGATAATAAGGTTTGCGCGGCAATGATTTGCGCTGCTTCGGTTCGCTCAACACCTGTTTCGGCAATATCACCACCGATATACCAGACGGTTTCGCCGTGTTTGGTAGTGTGGCTGGTGATGGTGGCAAGAGGTTTGGTGCCTGCAGCTAGGCTGTGGGCATAAAGTTTAGGTAGAGGCTTATTTTCATCTTGTGACTTACACAACACCATTTGCAGTGGACGACGTTGCATTTTGGGGGTGTCGATATTGAGTGAATCTAATAAGTCTTGATTACCTTCCCCTGCGGTGAGGACGATTTGTTGTGCTGTAATCGTGAGCTTATCGATGGTTAGGCTGGCGATGTCGTTATTCGATTGCTGCCAGTTAAATGTTGTATTAGGCGCACACTGAATAATACGATGTTGCCACGGTGTGACAAGGCAATCCAACACACTGGGGATATCGAGCACAGGTTCATTGAGTTGATAGAGTGCACCTTTGAATTTAGGATGTTGGAATAGTGCTGGACGTTCAGAAGCGGTAACAGGCGTCATTTTGCTACGCACGGCTTTGCTGGCGAAAAAAGAGGTCATTTTGGCGGCGAGCTGATTTTTTGACCAGAGTAGTTGATGGTCGGTGAGGATGGTGGCTTGTGTGAGATCCACGTCCCCTGTGCCTGCAAGACAAGCGTGCCAACACTGAGGCATTTCACTTATCGCAACCGCTGCATTGGACAGCAAACCATTAAGTGCATATTTGCTACCACCATGAATAATACCCTGCGCGCTGAGCGTTTGGGCACCGCCGATGGTGTTTTTTTCAATTAAAGTGGCATGGTATCCTTGCTCATTAAGGCGGTTGTGTAGCCATAAACCTGCAATGCCTGCGCCGATGATGAGGACATCAGTATGATAGCTAGCCATCTAGTGCTTCGCAGAGATAGTGGCCGACGATTAAATGGCCTTCTTGCACGCGGGCGGTTTCATCACTGGGTATTTGAATAATTTTATCTGCAATATTTACAAGTTTTCCACCTTTTTGACCTGTGAAGGCAACCGTAATACAGCCAACTTCTTTTGCTACTTGAATGCCGTTGATAACATTGGCACTATTGCCGGATGTAGAGAGGCCAATGGCAATGTCGCCGACTTGTGCCAAAGCTTGAATTTGGCGGTCAAAAATGGTGTCAAAACTGAAGTCATTACCGTGGGCGGTGAGGATTGAAGTATCGGTTGTTAGCGCGATAGCAGCAAGCGGCGCGCGTTGCTTGTGATAGCGTACGACAAATTCAGTTGCCAGATGCTGGCTATCTGCTGCGCTACCCCCATTACCGAAGAATAAGACTTTATTGCCCTGTGCCAATGCCCTGCGGACTGTTTCACATAAGGCATTCACCTGTGGTTCTAGCGCAAACAAGTCATTCAGCATTTGCTGGTGGCGATTGAGTGTGGACTTAAATGACACAGCTTACCTCTTAAAATATTTAGAATGATAGAATAACGACATTATGCCACGAATAGCGACCCATTAACCTAAGGAGGAGAAATGCATTACGCACTGGCGATCAGCGAATATTTTCCTTTGGGCGGCGCACAACGTGATTTTTTTGCCGTGGCGACAGCACTGGCGGCGCGCGGGCATACGATTTCAGTGATCACCTCGGTATGGCAAGGTGAGCGGCCTGCCGAGTGGCAGTGCTATACCTTAGACAAACAACCGTTGACGAATCATGGGCGGATGAAAGTGCTATCGACTAAAATTGGTGAACTGAAACAGCAGCAGGGATTTGATACGGTGATCGGATTTAGCCGTTTACGCCATATTGATATCTTTTTTGCGGCGGATGGCTGTTTTCGAGCGCGGTCATTAGGTGGATTTAAACGGTACTTACCGCGTTATAGGCATGCGGCTCAAACAGAGCAAGATGTGTTTGCAAACCCAGCCTTAAAAAGTTTATTTTTGACAGAAACGCAGCGACAAGAATATGCGGTTTATGCCGATATGAATGAGAACAACAGTGTTGTGATACCCGTGAGTGTGGCACAGGATTATTTTTATTCAGAGCCTACATTTGAAGCGGCAAGAACATGGCGACGGGCGGAAGGTGTGGCGGATGATGATATTGTATTGTTAATGGTGGCAGCTGATTTTTATACCAAAGGTCTCGATCGTATTATTGCGGCGCTGACACACTGCTCAGCTATGGAACAAACGCGATTTGTACTATGGATTGTGGGTGCAGGAAAAATAGAACAATATCAATCAAAAATTAATAAATTAACCGTAAGGACGAAGGTTTGGGGTGGGCAGACAGCGGTGGCAAAATTTTATTTGGCAGCAGATTGTTTATTGCATCCCGCTCGAAAAGAAGCAGCGGGGATGGTGATTGCAGAATCCTTAGCGGCGCGGTTGCCGGTGTGTGTCAGTGATGTGTGCGGTTATGCTTTTTTAGCGGCAGAAGATGAGAAGTCAGCCATTATCGATCAAGATAATACAGTCGCTGAATTAAAGCATTTCTTGCAGCAAATAGCCCAGGGGTTTGTTCCTAATCAGCGGGGCGCAGGTAGCATTTATATTGGCAAACAATCCCGCGCGGAATTTTGTGCCGACCAAATAGAACAATGGGCGAGGGCAATATGACGGTTTATCGACGAGATGATATTGCTCAACAGTGGCCTGAAGCAACTATATTTGCGCAAGTTAAAGCACAACAAGGCGAGGTGTTTCGCAGCAAAGAAGGGCGGCGCACCGTGCAGTTTAGATTAGCAGGAAAGCCCTATTTTTTGAAATATCATGCAGGTGTGGGCTGGGGTGAAATTGTTAAAAACCTAGTGCAACTACGCTTACCCATTATCAGTGCAAAAAGTGAATGGCAGGCGATTCGGTTTTTAGAATCACATGATTTATCGACTTTATCCATTGCCGCATATGGTGAGCGAGGGTGGAATCCAGCAAAGAAAAGCTCCTTTTTAGTGACGGATGAATTAACGCGCACGATGAGCTTAGAGCATTTAGGCGCACAATGGCGTGCTTCGCCGCCTAGTTTCCAAACCAAAAAAATATTGATTGAAAAATTAGCCAGTATCGCCAAGGTAATGCATGAAAATGGAATGAATCATCGAGACTTTTATCTCTGCCACTTTCTATTGAATGAATCCTTTGCAGAAGATAATACGATTACAGCGAAGACTGAATTACATTTGATTGATCTGCATCGTGCACAAATCCGTCAGCAGACCCCACGACGTTGGCAAATAAAAGATCTGGGAAGTCTTTATTATTCAGCTAGCAATATACTGCTAACACAAGGTGATTTACTGCGATTCATGGTGGCGTATACAGGACGCTCTGTTCGCGAAGTATCCGCGATGTCACTTTGGCATGCCGTGATAACACGTAAGCAACAGCTGCAACAACGAGAACGACATGGTTGATTCTTCGCACATACACGCCTTTTTAAACGGCGATCGGCAACTCACTTTACCGTTTGATTTGCCGATAGGCAGCACTATTTTCACAATGACGGATACACTTCGTTTATTGCCCGCTAAGCGAGTGGTGTTTGCTGCTGAAACAGTAGAGTGGGGCAAGGTTGTGATTAAATTATTTGCTTTAGACCAAAAAGGAAAGCGAGAATTAGCGCGTGAACAAACAGGACATAAACTTGCAATGGCGGCAGGAGTGAATGTTGCCCCCTTGTTGGCGTGTTACGATGAGGTGGCGGGATGCAGCGCCATTGTATATGGGTTTTTAGCGCAGGCCAAAGCACTTAAAATAAAAAAATCCATTTTTAGTAGCAAGCAACAGAAAATTAGAAGTTTATTTAAAATGATAGCGCAGTTGCATAAATATGGTGTGTATCAAGACGATATACATCCAGATAATATTTTGCAGCAAGCAGGCGAAATCTATTTGATTGACCTGGGTTCTGTACGTTATGAAGCACCAGGTAAAGCATTAAGTAAACAAAAAAGTTTAGAAAATTTAGCCTTGCTGCTTGCGCAATTCAAGCCAAATAAACAAGATGATTTGGTGGCGATATTGCCTGATTATTATCAGGCGAGAGGCTGGTATTTTAATGCGGTAGAGAAATCAGCGTTTAATGTTGTTTTACAACGCAGATGGCAAAAGCGGAAGCAAAAATTCTTAGCCAAACAGTTTAGAGAAACCACGGCAACGGTTTATTATAAATCGCCCACATTAGAATATGCATTTGATCGCGGTTTTTGGGCGGGATTACCGCTAGGCTTTGTGGCACAGATCGATGATTATCTTGCCAAGGGGGATGTGCTTAAAGACGGTAACTCTGCGACGGTCGTTCGCGTTGAATTGGCAGGGAGGCTGTTTGTAATAAAACGTTATAATATCAAAGGGAAAAGGCATTTTTTGCGCCGTTGTTTTCGCAGTAGCCGCGCAGCCATATCTTGGCGAAATGCACACCTATTGACGTTTATTGGTATCCGTACACCAACACCACAAGGGTTTATTGAAAAGCGCGTAGCCTCGCTACGCTCAACGGCTTATTTTATCAGTAGTTATCAAGCTGCCGATGAAATGAAAAGTGTATATGAGCGTCGCCTACCTAGACGAAAAGAAATAAAGCGGTTGAAACAATTGTTTTTTCGTCTAGAGCGCGATTTAATTAGCCATGGAGATTTGAAAGCCCAAAATTTACTATTAGATAAAAAAGGGGGCATTATCTTAATTGACCTTGATGCAATGCAGCAACATGCCCATTGTAAATCCTATATTCCTCGCGCTCAAAAGGATTGGCAGCGGTTTATGGATAATTGGCAAGATCCAGAGACGGCAGTGATGCTAAGGCGGATTAAAAGAAAGTAACGGATGAAATAGGCAAGCATTTAGCCTCGAATCATTATATTGTGGTATGATTCAGCCTCAATGGCAGGATCAACGTGGGTTTATTGGCCAGTTTTTCTTGGTAGATTAACTAGATAGCGCTGGTTCTTATCCAGTCACATTAGGTATGAGAGTTATGGGGAGAAAAGAGATGTTATTAGGTCTGAAAGCGGGTGCTCGTTTTTTTGTTTTTGTCGGTGCTATGCTGGTAGCACAAGTAAGTTGGGCCGCCATCGCGCCAACGATTACTTCTACAACCGCTAATGTGACTGAGGGTATAAGTCTTGTATTGGCGCCAGTAGCTGTAGATAATCCAGATGGCAATCCACTGCTATATAGCATTACTGGCGGCCCGGATGCCGCTCAATTTACAATTGATCCAACATCCGGCACATTGAGTTTTATAACTGCCCCTGATTTTGAAAGCCCAACAGATTCAGGACAGGACAATGTTTATCAGCTTGTTATTACCGTCGCTACACAAGTGGCACCCCCCGAGACAGACAGTGAATTAATGACGGTTACAGTCATTAATGATACAGCAGACGATCCTGCTATTGAAATCACTGAAAATGGTAGTTTTTTTGTAGTAGAGAACACTGTTGCAGTAGCACAAACAATTGCCGTGACAAATGAGGGAGGGAATCCACTGGAGTTTAGCATTGAGGCTTCTGGAGATGGTGGTAAATTCAGTATAGAAAGTAATACTGGAAAGCTAGACTTTACCGCTGCTCCTGACTTTGAAGAACCAACGGACTTAGACCAAAACAATTTGTATCAGATTGTTATCACTGTGACAGATACCATGAACACCAGCAATACAGATAGTAAAGCCTTTGATATTGTGGTCACCAATGATACGGCAGATGATGTTATTCCGCCTCGCATTACAAATGGCAGTGTTTTTTCAGTAGCAGAAAATAATGCGACGGTAGTGCCATCACTTACTGTGTCGAATCCGGATGGATTTGATTATACCTTCAGTATTGCGAGCTTTGGCGACGGCGCGCTCTTTGACATTGATGCTGAATCTGGAAAATTAGATTTTAAAACACCGCCTGATTTTGATGAACCAGCCGATGCAAATGGGGATAATACTTATATCGTTACTGTTACAGTAACGGACAGTCGTGGAGAGGAAAGTAGCAAAACATTTTCTGTTCAGGTGACAGACCTCCCAGGATTCGAGAGACCAACTGCTATTTTGAGTATTGAAGAACCTTCAGTTACTTTCCCGCGAACGGGGATTGCTAATTTGCGAGGCTGGCTTGTCTCTAGAGCAGAAATCACACGATTAGAATTATTTATAGACGGGGAATATCATGCTGATGTACCGATGGGAGGTCTGCGGCAAGATGTTGCCGATTCGTATCCTAGCTATCATCAACCAGAACTTTCAGGATTTTCAATGGCATTTCCATATATGTCGTTGGATGTTGACCCGATTATAAGGGAAGGCTATCATACGATATTGTTGCGCGCACATGATGTAGATGGCTTTATTACCGAGGCTGCGACCAACTTTATAACGGTACGGTTTAAAGAAGAGTTTGTGAAGGATGCTGCTTCAATGCGATTAGATGAAGCTACTTTTGTATATGTTGATATTGATTATGCGGAAGATGGATACCCAGAGGGTTTCTTTAATAATTCTGGCGACGTGCCTGAAAAAGGGAATGGTTTTTTAGTTCAAGGGATGACACTAGATGGCGTAGATTATGATGTTGTTTTAGAGTTCCAATCGGCGACACAGCAGTTTGAAATGATTATGATTCGACCTGCCACATTGCGGTCAACCCCCTTTGGCGGAGTGACTTATGCGAGACCATTGCAGCAAGCGCCAGAAGTAACAATAACAACAAATGCAGCGCAGGCTCCCTTGATTATGTCGATTGAAGAACCAATGGAGGGTGTTGTGAGCACGGGTGTTTCTAATCTTAGAGGCTGGGTTGTAAGTTTTGAGCCGGTTGAGAAGGTTGAGCTATTTGTAGACGGGAAATATGCAACAGATATTCCATATGGTGGCACCCGGCCAGATGTGGCGGATGAATTTCCAACGTATCCAAATTCTGAATTTTCAGGATTTTCGATGGCATACCCTTACTCTGAATTAGCAGGTGGTGAGCATACCTTTATGGTGCGGGTAACAGATAAGAATGGTGCAGTAACAGAGGAAAATATTCGTTTCACTTCAGCCCGTTTTGATGATTCTTTTGTTGATGATAAAACAGATGTTGTGGTGTCTAAGATAGTTGGTGATATTCGAAAAAGAGGTGAGTTAATCATTTTGGATAATGTGGAAGTGGAGCGAGATCCTTTTTCTGAGTTAACAGTGGATGGTAATGCTGAAAAGGAAAGCTATCATATGATCCTAAAATGGGTTCCGGCAACACAGCAATTTGAAATTCAGGAGATTTCACCGATGTCAGATCAAGAAGAAGAGGATGATCGGGATAATAATGCGCTTGGTGGCGGTCCTAAATTAGGAACAAGTAAGTAAGAGCCACCAACTTAAGGGGTGACAACAAGGGCTGCTTCGGGATGATATTCAGGAGCAGCTTTTTTTATGCTCATTCATAAATACTTGCCTTATCACCATGCTGATTTTGTTGACTATAAATGATTTGACGAGATTGGAGCATGTTTAATCTCGTTTTAGATAGGGGATGCTTTCTCTTTTCAACATAAATGAGTTGGTCGTACGCGTCAGTGCTGTCTTCTGTTTGCAGGAGAGTAATTGGATGATGGCCAGATTGTGTTGCATGTGCATTAAAATAATAATGGATAAAAACATCATCAGTTGCAATGAGATGATTGTTAGGTGATTGCTCACTCGCCCAGACAGCCGTTTTTTTAATATAAGATTTTGAGACAGAGTATGATATACCTGCATACAGCGAAAGCACCAGCATCGTGGAAAATAAAATCAGGATAAAGCGATTTTTATTGCGCCATGCTGTAATAATATAATCCGTAATGGATGGCAGCATAAGCAGTAGAAGCAGTAGCACCGCCATAATGCAATACCGGGTAACCATGAAGTGTCGAAATAGGAGAAAGGCCACAAGAATTGAGAGATATAGGAAAAGCACATAAAATAATAAGTGGCGATGGGGATGTTGTATTGCTGATTTACCTCGACGGGCAATAAAATATAAACCGATATAAGCAATGTGAATTGCTTCAGCAATAAGGAATATTAAGAGGTAGAGCAAGCCGGAGGTATAGATAAGAGTGCCATATTGTTTTGAGTGTTCGGGAAGGAGCAGAGAAACCCTATAACCTTTGTTTTGAATACGGGTTATTAATTCTCCAATATTTTGGGGGAAAATCTCTTGAAGTTTACTCAGATCAGGCAGGGCATCAGATTGCCCATAAATGAAACCTATAAATAACAGACTGATTATAAGGAGTAGGAGACTGAGTTTAAAATAAGCATAAACCCGCTGCATGCCAGGAAAATAAAATAAGGCAAAAAGAGGAAGCGCACATAAAATAAAGATTGCTTCAGGCCTGAATAACGCCGCGGTTAGCAAACTAAGTTGCCAATAAATTGCTGTTTTCCAGCGGGGTTGTTCTAGAAAATCCATGAAAAGAAGCAGGCCGAATATACTAAAAGCCCAATAGCCTACATCACGGATAAGGAAGTCACGATACTCATTCAAACCATAAAAAACAAGGAACAGCAAAATGCCTATAAAAAGATGTTTCTCAGTTGGCAATATTCTACGGCAAATACGGTATAGGCTATCGGTAAGAAATACAAAAAAAACAATATTAATGCTAATCGCACTGAGCTCAAGAGGGAGCTGGGTTGTTCGATGGACAATGGCGATTAGTATTGAATAAAACGGCCAATTATAAAGTTCGGCAGCGGCATGAATACCACCTGATAGAAAGGCTGCGGCGGTTTCTAAGTATAAGATCCCATCTTTATTGATAATGTCATCTGTTACGACAAGCACAATGGATAGTAATAGGCTTGCAAGTGCGGTTAGCAGGCGAGTGTGATCCAGTAAAAAGGATTTAGTGTTAGGCAAGTAAGTCATCCAGTTGTGAGATCACCTGCTGTGGCGATAAATCTTGCATACACTGGTGATGTTGTTGAGAGCATTCTCGCTGAAAACAGGGGCCGCAGTCTACGGGGATTTGAATTGTTTTCGCTTGAATATTAAGTGGCGGTGTAAAACTAGGAGAGGTTGCACCATAGATGGTTACCAGTGGTTTATTGAGTGCAGCAGCAAGATGCATCAGGCCTGAATCATTGCTGATAACTGCATTAGCATGCGCCATAATGTCAATGGCATCGGTGAGTTCAGTTTGGCCACATAGGTTTAATATGGTGTCAGGATGGGCGGTGGTTTGCTTACGGATATGGCTGGCTGTTTCTGTGTCAGCAGCCGAACCGAGCAAGCAGATTTGCCAGCCTTGTGCGGCATAGTAGGTGGCGATAGCAGCATAGTGTGTAGTGGGCCATTGTTTGGCTGGGCCAAATTCTGCGCCAGGGCAAAGAGCTAATAAGGGGTTTTCTGCTACGATTCCCCATTGTGTTTGCTGTGCTGTTGACAGCGGCTTAGATTGTAATTGTGGTGGTTTATAAGTCGGTGGTAAGCGTGCTGATTGTGCAGGATGCGCCAGAGAAACAAACCGCTGCACCATGAGGGGTAGCGCTGTCTTATCTAAGATGCGTAAATCATTCAGCAGACCATACCGCATTTCACCGCGCCAGCCTGTACGAACTGGGACTTTTGCAAACCAAGGAATAAGTGCCGACTTCCAAGAATTGGGCAATATGATGGCTTGAGTGTAGCGTTGTTTACGGAGCTGATGGCCTAGTTCTTTACGGGTTTTCCAACCGAACACGCCGTGGTTTACGGGTTGTATAATGGCATTCCGGACTTCTGGCATGCGCGCTAAAATAGGCTTACACCATGCAGGGGCGACGACATCAATCTCGATAGCTTCATTTTGTTCTTTAAGCGCGATAAATAAGGAGTGTGCCATCATCATGTCGCCTACCCATGATGGGCCGATGATTAAGATTGATTGCCTCATGCAGATGTCTCTCAGTGCAGTGTGCTATGTGTGAAATAAATCAACATAACACCCAATGAGATAAGGATAATTTGTTGTGCGGTTTCGCGCGGCTGATTTTTGTGGTGTAAACCAGGGATTAAATCAGCGACAGCGATATAAATAAAGCTGGCAGCAGCGATGATAAGAATATAGGGCAGTAAATTTTGCATATCAACAAGGAAGAAATAGGCAAGGATTGCGCCAGCAAGGGTGCCTAGACTTGAGATAATATTATAATACAGCGCTTTGCTGCGTTTAAAGCCACTATGTAATAAAATCACAAAGTCGCCTAGTTCTTGGGGAATTTCATGGGCGGCAATAGCAAGCGCGGTGACGATACCGAGGTGGATGTCAGTTAAAAATGCAGCCGCAATTAGAATGCCATCAACGAAGTTGTGCGTGGTATCTCCCACCAGGATAAGGGTGCCTGCAGCTTGTTGCGTTTTCGGTCTATGGTTAGAATCGGGTGTATGGGCATCACAATGGTCGTGGTGGCAATGCCGCCACAATACCATTTTTTCAAGCACAAAAAAGCCAAGTAAGCTGAGCAGTAACGTCATACCAATATTGTGAGCATCAATGGAAACCGTATGTTCCAAGGCGTGCGGAATGAGCCCCAGAAAGGCCGCCCCAAGCAGCGTGCCAATCGCAAAGCTAACAAGATGCGGAATCAGATTACTACGTGTTTTATCCGGTAATAACAAGATTGAGGAGGCGAGCGCAACACTCAATAAGCCACCAATCAGGCTAAAGATAATGATCCAAGCGAATAAGGCCATAACAAAGATAGAGTTTACATAGTTAAACCACCATCATACCTTGTATGCTCACGTGTTAAAATAGCTGTGATACATTTAGAATAAAATTTTATGCAAACTGCCCCTGACCTTTTTTCCGCTCGTAAATTCTGGGCACACCGTTTTGGTGTGGCGCCACAGCTCCCCATGTCTCGTGAAGAGATGGATGATTTGGGTTGGGATAGTTGCGATATTATTTTGGTAACCGGTGATGCCTATGTGGATCACCCTAGCTTTGGGATGGCGCTGATTGGACGATTATTAGAGTCTCAAGGTTTTCGGGTGGGGATTATTTCGCAGCCAGATTGGCTGAGTGCGGATGATTTTAAGCAATTGGGCAAGCCTAATCTATTTTTTGGCGTAACAGGCGGCAATATGGATTCGATGGTGAATCGTTATACCTCCGATCGCCGCATCCGTAGCAATGATGCCTATACTGCAGCAGGCGAAGGCGGTAAACGACCTGATCGCTGTGTGGTGCCTTATAGTCAGCGGTGTCGTGAGGCATATAAAGGCGTACCGATTATTATTGGTGGTATCGAAGCCAGTTTACGGCGGATTGCCCACTTTGATTATTGGTCTGAAAAAGTGCGTCGTAGCGTGATTATGGATGCGAAGGCGGATTTGCTGGTGTATGGCAATGGTGAAAGGCAGATAGTCGAAATCGCACATCGCTTGGCAGCCAATGAGTCTGTTTCTGAACTCACGAATATCCGCGGCACAGCGTTTATTAAGCCTTATGGACAACGAGAAGGCTGGTGGGAGAAGGAATCAACCAGTGTGGACACACCGGGAAAGGTAAATCCGCCAATTGACCCTTATGTAATGCAAACACAGGAAAGTTGCGAGACACAAAAAGCGGAAACAGAAGTAGAGAAGCAAGCGACTAGCGTTAAAACAAATATTATTCGCTTCCATAAGGTGATGCCAAAAGATTCTTCAAAAAGTGTGATCCGCTTGCCTGCTTATCAAGATGTGCGTAGTGATTCTGTGCTGTATGCGCACACATCCCGCATTTTACATTTAGAAACCAATCCAGGTAATGCCCTGGCCTTAGTTATAAGAATTGACCGCGTTGTTTA
>DBOG01000047.1 GCA_002299915.1 Proteobacteria bacterium UBA652
TTCAAACTTTTCTTTAGACATTATCGTCTCCCGTCAAACAAATTTATAATCAAATCAGCAAGGCCTTAATGAGCCTGCCCTAATACTGCTTTTAAAACATCCCAATTATGGAGCCCACAATCAGAATCGAACTGATGACCTCATCCTTACCATGGATGCGCTCTACCGACTGAGCTATGCGGGCCTATAAAACGCGCCCAATATTTTGGAGCGGGTGATGGGAATCGAACCCACATAATCAGCTTGGAAGGCTGGAGTTCTACCACTGAACTACACCCGCAAAACTATAAAGTTTCTGTTGGTGGAGGGGGGAGGATTCGAACCTCCGAAGGATGAACCGTCAGATTTACAGTCTGATCCCTTTGGCCGCTCGGGAACCCCTCCAAACACAAGAGCGGCATTATCTCTAAAATCGGGGGGTGTTGTCAACCATTAAATGAACAAAATACTACCTGCCACGTAACATTGCATCACATGGTTTAACTCAAACCCAATCTTACAATATATCATCTCATCATATGTTTGATTTGAATTTTGAAATGGCGGACACTTGAGTCTTGCGTATAATATGCCATAAAACTCAGGAAAAAGGAATCAAAATGGAACAATATCGAGGCACCACTATCTTATCAGTCCGCCGCAATGGTCAGGTCGTCATTGGTGGTGATGGGCAAGTCAGTCTAGGCAATACAATTATGAAAGGCAATGCGCGCAAAGTCCGTCGGCTTTATGATGAAAAAGTCATTGCGGGTTTTGCGGGTGGTACGGCCGATGCATTTACGCTGTTCGAACGATTTGAAGCCAAGTTGGAAAAACATCAAGGCCATCTCACTCGCAGTGCATTAGAATTAGCCAAAGATTGGCGTACCGACCGTATGATGCGTAAATTAGAGGCTTTGCTGATTGTGGCAGATACCACTGCAACCTTAATGATTTCAGGTAATGGTGATGTAATCGAACCTGAAAATGATTTAATTGCAATTGGCTCTGGTGGGGCGTTTGCACAATCCGCAGGTATCGCATTATTAGAAAATACAAAGCTCAGTGCGAAAGAAATTGTAGAAAAGGGCTTGAATATTGCTGCCGACATCTGCATTTATACTAATCATAACTTGACGATTGAGTCTTTAGAAGACAAATAATCCCTCACCCTAACCCTCTCCCGCTGAGAGGCTTTATATTTGGAAGAATAAAACCCTATGCTTGCATTAAGCCCGAAACAAATTGTTACTGAACTCAATAACCATATCGTTGGTCAAGATAGTGCGAAACGCGCGGTGGCGATTGCCTTACGCAATCGCTGGCGTCGACATCAACTCGATGCTGATTTACGCCACGAAATCACCCCAAAAAACATTTTAATGATCGGGCCGACGGGTGTCGGTAAAACAGAAATTGCGCGGCGCTTGGCGAGCTTGGTTAGTGCGCCCTTCATTAAAATTGAGGCAACCAAATTTACCGAGGTGGGCTATGTGGGTCGGGATGTTGATTCAATTATTAGAGATCTCGTGGAAACAGCGATAAAAATGCAACGCGAGTCTGCAATGACGGCAGTAAAATCTGAAGCCCAAGATGCGGCTGAAGAACGCATTTTAGATGCGCTGCTTCGCCCAGCACGTGGGAGTGATGATGACGATGCTGAACGGGATGATAGCAGCACGCGTCAAAAATTCCGTAAGATGTTACGAGAAGGGAAATTAGACGATCGTGAAATAGAGTTAGATTTAAAAGCCAGCCCCGCCAGCATGGATATTATGGCGCCACCGGGCATGGAAGACATGACAAATCAATTACAAGATATGTTTCAAAATATGGAAGCAGGTCGCAGCAGCACGCGCAGCTTGCGTGTTGATAAAGCCCTCCGCTTGCTGGTTGATGAAGAAGCGGCCAAACAAATCAATGATGAAGATATCAAGGCACAGGCAATTGAAAGTGTCGAACAAAATGGCTTGGTATTTCTAGATGAGATCGATAAAATCACCCATCGCAGTGAAGGCAGTGGTAGCGCCGATGTCTCACGGGGCGGTGTACAGCGAGATTTATTACCGCTGATTGAAGGCACCACCGTTTCTACTAAATATGGCATGGTGAAAACGGACCATATTTTATTTATTGCCTCTGGCGCATTTCACCTAAGCAAACCTTCTGACTTAATACCAGAACTGCAAGGCCGTTTACCTGTGCGAGTTGAACTCACACCACTCGGCGCGCCTGAGTTCGTACGGATCCTGGCCGAGCCTGATGCCTCGCTCACTGAACAATATGCCGCCATGTTAGCCACCGATAATATCAAGCTAACGTTTACCGACGACGGTTTGCAACGCATCGCCGAACTTGCCTGCCAAGTAAACGAGCAAACCGAAAACATTGGCGCCCGACGGTTACACACCCTGCTCGAACGGCTATTAGATGATGTGTCATTTTATACCCAAGAAGATAATATTACCGCGCTCACCGTCAATGCCGATTATGTCAATTCTCAACTGGCTGATTTGGTGGAAAATGAAGATCTATCTCGGTATATCCTGTAGGCTGATGTGATGACATTACCCACTGATATCATCCTGCACCAAGCTTCGCGTCAATTAGAATTGCGGTATGACGAAAAGGCGTATCATCTGCCCGCAGAATATCTACGTGTTTACTCGCCCTCAGCGGAAGTACGTGGTCATGGCGAGGGGCAAGAAGTGTTGCAGCTGGATAAGCAAACCGTCGGCATTGATAAGCTTGAACCAACAGGCCATTATGCCCTCAAAATTCATTTTGATGATGGCCATGATTCGGGGCTGTATACTTGGGAATATCTCTATAGTTTAGCCACCGAGCAAACAGAGCGTTGGCAAGATTACCTTAATCATTTAAAGCAGGCAGGACATCATGTCGAAAGATAAAACCCACTTTGGTTATACAGAAGTCCCCATCGAAGATAAGGTCAAACATGTGGCTGATGTATTCCATTCTGTTGCCAGTAAATATGATGTGATGAATGATTTAATGTCATTTGGGGTGCATCGCTTATGGAAACGCTTCACCATCAATGCCAGCAAAATAAAACGTGGTGCCGTGGTGCTCGATATTGCTGGTGGCACAGGCGATCTCACCAAACAATTCTCAAAACGAGTCGGCGAAACAGGTCACGTGGTATTAGCAGATATCAATGCCAGCATGCTCAATGTGGGTCGAGATCGACTCACTGATTTAGGCCTGGTCGGCAATATTGACTATGTGCAAGCCAATGCAGAAACCCTTCCCTTCCCAGATAATACCTTTGATTGTATTACCATCGCCTTTGGCCTACGCAATGTCACCGATAAAGACAAAGCCTTGCGCTCTATGTATCGTGTATTAAAACCGGGCGGTCAGCTACTGGTGCTAGAGTTTTCCAAACCTGCCGACTGGCTTGCACCGATTTACGATACCTACTCCTTTAAGCTCTTACCTAAAATTGGCAAACTGATTTCAGGCGATGAAGATAGCTACCGCTATTTATCCGAATCCATCCGTATGCATCCCGATCAAGCCACTTTAAAAGATATGTTTGCTGAAGCAGGATTTGAAAAATGCAACTTTAATAATATGAATAGTGGTATTGTCGCCCTGCATAGCGGCTATAAATTTTGATCCTAGCTACGCTCTCACATGCTGTTAACCACGCGCTGTCGCAAGATCCCGAGATATTGCCTCGGCTAAGTGATTTACAAGATCGCCGTATTCATCTCCACCTCACCGATCTCAATCAATATTTTACAGTGCACTTCGATCAACAAAAAATCCATCTTTCCGGTTTACAATCGCCAGATATTGATCAGGCCGATCTCCATATTTCTGGCCGCAGCCTCGCTTTGATAAAACTAGCTCGCGATCCCGATGCGCTTTTTTCAGCCGACATCACCATTAAGGGTGATATCCAGTTCGCCAAAACCCTACAAGACTTGCTCGCAGATTTTGATTTCGATTGGGAGCAACAACTCGCCCAATTCACTGGCGACACCTTAGCCCACCCTATTGCCAACGGGATTCAATCCTTCCACCGCTGGGCCAGCCAAACAACGCAGGACTTTACCCTTGATATTGCGGAATACTTACGTGAAGAAAGCCGCATCTTGCCAGATGCCTCTGAAGTGAATAGTTTTATGAAGGGCGTAGATAAAATACGGGGTGATATGGATAGATTAGAAGCCAGGGTTCAACGTTTGCAGGCGAACATATGATCTCAGCTCGCAACCTCTTCAGACTGATTCAAATCAACCATGTGCTGGCCAAACATCGCTTAGATGACATCATCCAAGCCACACATCTGCTACGCCCGCTGCGGTTCTTCAGCTATTTATCACCTTATCGCTGGACGCGAAATAATGATGCGCCACGTGGCGAACGCCTGCGGCTGACATTAGAAGAGCTCGGGCCTTTATTTGTAAAGTTTGGCCAAATCCTGTCTACCCGCCGCGATATTCTGCCGGATGATATCGCCACGGAACTGGCGCAGCTGCAAGATAATGTTGCCCCATTTGATAGCGCGCATGCGCTGGAGATTGTGCAGCAAGCTTATGATGAACCCTTAGATGCCTTATTTCAGCATGTTTCGCCTGAACCGCTTGCTTCGGCCTCGATTGCCCAAGTGCATACAGCGCAATTATTGGATGGTATCGAGGTGATCCTTAAAATCATTCGCCCGAATATCGAGCAACACATTCAGCGGGATGTTGAACTGCTACACACCATCGCAGACTTAGCTGAACGTTTCTGGGAAGATGGCAAACGCTTGCGGCCGAAAGAAGTCGTCGCCGAAATAGAAAAAAATCTCTATGACGAATTGGATATGATGCGCGAAGCCGCTTCTGCCTCGCAACTGCGGCGAAATTTTGAAAATAGTGATTTACTCTATGTACCTAACATCAATTGGGAATTAACGAAACCCAATTTACTGGTGCAAGAACGTATTCACGGTATTCCGATTGGTGATATTGCCCAATTAAAGGCTAACCACGTGAATATGGCAAGGCTGGCTGAAGTTGGGGTTGAAATATTTTTCACCCAAGCTTTCAAACATGGTTTTTTCCATGCTGATATGCATCCTGGCAATATCATGGTCGATGTGAACGATCCTGAAAACCCTTCTTATATTGCCATTGATTTCGGTATTATGGGCACGCTGTCACCAGAAGATCAAAATTATCTAGCCGACAACTTCCTCGCTTTTTTTAATAGCGATTATCGCCGCGTCGCAGAATTGCATGTACAATCAGGCTGGGTGCCAGCTGATACCCGTGTGGATGAATTTGAAGCCGCCATTCGTAGCGTGTGTGAACCTATTTTTGCCAAACCATTGCATGAAATTTCCTTTGGGCAAGTGTTGATCCGTTTATTCCAAACCGCGCGCCGATTTAATATGGAAGTGCAACCGCAACTTGTATTACTGCAAAAAACACTGCTCAATATTGAAGGTTTAGGTCGCCAACTTTATCCCGAACTCGACTTATGGAAAACAGCCAAACCCATTCTTGAACAATGGATGCTAGAGAAAAATGGCTGGCAAGCGGCATTAGAAACCCTCAAACAAGAGATCCCACAATGGGCAACCATTCTTCCTACGCTGCCTAGATTGCTACATCAAAGCCATCAGCAATTCCAACAGCAAGCAAATCAAAATCAAACTTCAGATTCACTTAAATCAGTGCAAAAAAGCATCCGCAATGCTGGCTTTAGAATTGCAGGCGCGCTCAGTGGCGCTGCCTTTATTATTGGTGCGGCCATTATCAAAGGTTTGGATGGTTACTCCCCCGCCATGGTTGGCAATTTACCCCTGCTCAGTTGGGTACTAGGTATTGCGGGTGGCTTACTACTCTTCACCAGCCTCTCTAATAAAAATGACTAAACTTAATCTTACCGAAATTGAGAAACGACTAGTTGCTGAGAAAGTAATACTGCTCGAAACAGAAACGACGGCTAAAGCAGCCAGCCAAACCGTTGTGCTCGATCAAACTAGCGTCGGCCGGGTGTCTCGGATGGATGCCATGCAAGGTCAAGCGATGGCGATTGAAACCGCCCAACGTCGCGCTCTCCGCCTCACGCAAATTGCAGCGGCACTCAATAGATTAGCTGCAGATGAATATGGATTTTGCCTTGATTGTGATGAAGCGATTAACCCGAAACGGTTGGAATTTGATCCTGAGGCCAGCCGGTGTATTACCTGCGCTGATAAACTACAAGGTTAAACACATGCTCATCACATCCCATAAAAAAACCTCTTTTTTTATCTCTGCCTTCATCTCATTGATCGCCTTTATTATTATTGCATATGCGTCACGGCCTATCTGGACAGAGAGCATGCAGGAAACCGAATCGCCCTTTTCTATTGCACAAATCACTCATTTAAGTGACCGTGTTAACAGCCAAATGGCGGCAAAAGATGTTCAAGTCTTTATCATCGCCCGCGCTGGGCGCCCGCCCGAAAAGTTGCCTGCTGGGATCCAATACACCCACATCGCTTTTGGGGTTTATTCTGGGATGGAGGATGATAGCATAACGCCCAGCTATGCCATTTACAATCTTTACCAAGACAATGAAAATAAAGGAAAAAGCAATCTTATCACGGATGGGACAATTGATTTCTTGATGGGCCTGCGAGGCAATAATGTGCGCCTTCTCATTCCCATACCCGCCCTGCAAGAAAAGTTACGCAACTTGATCGGCACAACTGAATATACAACACTCCACAACCCTAACTATTCCTATATGTCGAATCCTAACAATTCGAAATACCAGAACTGTACCGAACATACCTTAGATGTCATCAATAGCGCGCTCTATGAAACAAGCAATCAAGACACGCTAAAATTGCTCGCTTTGGAGAATTTTGAACCCCAAACGGTCAATTTCTCCCAATTAAAGATAATGTTAGGTTCAATCTTTTCTGCGGGTATCACGCTGGCCGATCATAGGGGAAAAGTCAGAACCGCCACCTTCACGACCCTCACCCGGTATTTAGAGAAATCTAAACTCGTCCAGGAAATGATAACCATCGATATGTAGTTTGCACGTTACCATTGTGAAGAATAGGCTATCGATCGCCCCAAATTTTCGCCACCGCACGCTCGCTACCCAAAAAACCTATCACCAAACTCACCAGCGAGATGGCACCAAACACAATAACGGAAATCACGTAGCCGATCTGATCCACGAACGGTAAAAAATACAGTGTTACACAAGCCAAGCCAGCAAATAAAACACCCATAACAATTAATATTTTCCGCCCTAAAGGTTGGTATTTATAAGGCTCTGTGCCGCGTTCAAAGATATTGAGAAGAGGGGAGAAAAGCTTTCTCAATAGTGATTTCATTAAAACAAGCCCGTTATCTTGCCATCATTATCCACATCAATCCGTTCACTCGCTGGCTTTTTAGGTAGGCCTGGCATCGTCATAATATCACCACAAAGTGCCACCACAAATTCAGCACCACGCGACAATCGCACGTCACGGATCTCAATCGTATGCCCTGATGCGGCGCCGCGCAAACTGGCATCACCACTAAAGGAATACGGTGTTTTAGCCATACACACTGGCACATGACCATGGGTTTCACTAAATTTGGCGAGTTTATTATGTACCTTTTTAGGTGCCACCACTTCTGCCGCGCCATATATTTTGGTTGCCACGGCTGAAATTTTATCCCATAGCGGTACATCATCTGGATAGAGGAATTGGCATTCATCTTTATTGTTTTCTATTGTTGCTAATACCATTTTTGCTAAGTCTTCAGCACCTGCACCACCCTCTGCCCAATGCTTGGCGATAACGGCTTGTGCACCATAGGATTCAACCGTGGTTTTAATCAGATCAATCTCGGCATCGGTATCTTGGGTGAAATGATTAATCGCGACTACACACGGTAAATTAAAATTCCCTTGCAGATTATCTAGATGACGCTTCAAATTTGCCATGCCTTTTTCTAAGGCTGAGACATTTTCAATTGCCAAATCTTTGGCCTCAACCCCGCCATGATATTTAAGCGCTTTTACGGTGGCAACAATCACCACAGCATCAGGCGTAAGTCCTCCCTTACGGCATTTAATATCAATAAACTTCTCAGCCCCTAAATCCGCCCCAAAACCCGCTTCTGTTACCACATAATCACTGAGTTTTAAGGCCATTTTAGTAGCGATAACAGAGTTGCAACCATGGGCAATATTGGCGAAAGGACCACCATGCACAAAGGCAGGATTATTTTCTAGGGTTTGTACGAGATTAGGCTTGAGCGCATCTTTTAATAAGGCCGTCATCGCACCCTGTGCATTGATATCACTGCCGAGCCTCGGTGTGCCATCACGTGAGTAGCCAATTAAGATATTACCTAATCGTTGTTTGAGCTCACTGATGGAATTAGATAAACAGAAAATCGCCATCACTTCTGAGGCGACAACAATATCAAAACCATCTTCGCGCGGATAACCATTTCCTGGCCCTAAGCCAATCGTAATTTGGCGTAAGGCACGATCATTAATATCGATCACCCGGCGCCAAGTAACACGCCGATGATCCAAATCAAGCTGATTTCCATGGTGAATATGATTATCAATCATCGCAGATAATAAATTATGCGCGGCGCCAATCGCATGTAAATCACCGGTAAAATGCAGATTAATATCTTCCATTGGCACCACTTGGGCATAACCACCACCCGCTGCGCCACCTTTCATCCCAAAGCAAGGCCCCATCGAAGGCTCACGAATACACACCATCGAAGACTGATTCAAGCGATTCAGTGCATCGCTCAGACCAATTGTAGTCGTCGTTTTACCTTCACCTGCTGGGGTGGGACTGATCGCTGTTACTAAAATCAATTTGCCATTTGGCTTGTCTGCCAAGCGCGTCATCGCATCGAGTGAAATCTTGGCTTTATATTTGCCATAATTCTCGAGTTCATCTGCTTGCAAATCCAATTTTTCTAATGCCAATGTGTCGATCTGCTGTATCTTGGCCTGTTGGGCTATTTCAATATCCGACATATTCTCTCCTAACAAGATAATGTGGGGTTCGTTTTATTCTCGCCCCACCGTGGTATCAGCGCATGTGGAACCTTCGCTTGGTCTAGAATCCGTGCCACCACAAAATTGACCAAATCATCCATTGTTTTGGGTTGAAAATAAAAACCAGGATTAGGCGGCAACACCACCACCCCCAAGCGAGAGAGTTTCAGCATATTCTCTAAATGAATCGCTGAAAAAGGCGCTTCACGCGGCACAATAATCAATTGTCGTTGCTCTTTCAACATGACATCGGCTGCTCGATTAATTAAGTTATCGCTACTGCCACAGGCGATTGACGATAAGGTGCCCATCGTACACGGACACACAACCATGGTTGGAATCGTATGCGAACCACTGGCAACAGGCGCTGACCACTGCTGTTCACCATAAACCCGCAATAAATCAGCATCACAAGCCAAATCAGCCACTAGCATTTTATGCATATCGCCCGCCCGCGCAGGTAATTTCCACTTGAGTTCATCAGCGCAGACAATTCGACCTGCCGCCGACACCATCAAATGCACACGGATCCCGCTGCTCACCAATTCCTGCAATAAGCGCTGGCTATAGATCGCACCTGATGCGCCGGTTATCGCTAAGATAATTTCTTGTGGGGCTGTCATCGTCGTCATAAAGCTAACGCATCCAATACCTTCTGGTGGATCCCACCAAAAGCACCATTACTCATGATTAAAATCACATCACCCTTTTCAGCTTCTTCAACCAGCTTTTCAACCATCAAATCGACTGACTCATGCAAGCTTGATTTAGGCCCTAAATCTCCTGTCACCGCATGCAATGACCAATCTAAATCTCCACTATCAAATACTAATATTTGATCTGCAGGACGCAGTGCGGCTGCTAAGGTATTACGGTGGGTACCCATTTTCATTGTATTAGAGCGCGGCTCTAACACGGCAATCAATTTTCGTTCACCGATATTGGCACGCAAACCGTTTACCGTCGTCGCAATCGCTGTTGGATGATGGGCAAAGTCATCATACACTTGCACCCCATTCACCTCGCCGCGCAACTCCATCCGCCGTTTTACACCTTTAAATTTGGTCAAGGAGGCACAAGCTTGTTTCAGCTCAACGCCCACGTGGCGTGCCGCTAGCAATGCGCCTAATGCATTCAATATATTATGTTCGCCCAGCAAATCCCATTCAACTTCGGCAATCACTTGCTTACCCAACATCACCGTAAACTGACTGCCATCTGCCGCCACATCTTTCACATGCAAATCACCCTCTTTTAGGCCCACTGTTTGCTGCGGTGTCCAACAGCCTTGCCCCAAGGTTTCAACTAAAGCTGGCTCATCTACAGGCGTAATCAACACGCCTTCCGACGGTATTGTACGCACCAGATGATGAAATTGAGTTTGGATTGCCGCCAAATCAGGAAAAATATCCGCATGATCAAATTCTAAATTATTAATCACCACCGTCCGTGGATGATAATGCACAAATTTTGAGCGCTTATCAAAAAACGCCGTGTCATATTCATCGGCCTCAATCACAAAAAAAGGCTTCTTGCCTAAGCGTGCTGTTTCACCAAAATTACCTGGCACACCACCAATCAAAAACCCCGGTTTCAAGCCCGCATCTTCTAATAACCATGCCAACATACTGCTAGTCGTTGTTTTACCATGCGTACCCGCCACCGCTAATACCCAGCGATCTTGCAATAATTGCTCTGCCAGCCATTGCGGGCCAGACACATAAGGCAAACCTCGGTTTAATACATATTCCACCGCAGGATTATCCCGCGTCATCGCATTTCCCATCACCACCAAATCCGGTGCCGGATCTAAATGTTCGGCTAAATAACCTTCTTGCAACTCAATCCCTGCTTCTGACAACTGTTCGCTCATCGGTGGATACACATTGGCATCCGAGCCTGACACTGTCATCCCTAATGAACGTGCTAGCAAAGCCACCCCACCCATAAATGTGCCACAAATCCCTAAAATATGTATATGCATTTTTTCTTGTTTTATCCTTATGCCAGTGCTGCCATTAACAGGCCACCCGCCAATCCCACCACAATCAATATCACCACTGAAATAACGGCTGCAAGGCCGGGTTTAATCTCCATTGCATGTCGCAATATATGTGTAATAATCATCAAACTCCACAACACAAAAACTAGCAGCAGCACTAACATCCCGGTGCCCATTTCAGCTGGCTCACCTGCCAATGCATTTGTTAACAGAGGTATCCCCAACACCCCCATCACCGTGCCCGTGCTCGTCATCGCCGTAATCGTTTGCACCAAACGAGCACTGCGTCCTCGCAGAACAAGTAAGCCTGCAATAATCGCCAAAAAAAGCACGACCTCAAGTACCGCCACCAAGCCAGCATCGAACCAACTTAGCTTAATACCTTCCGCCAGGAGGCTCGCCAAAAAATAAATGCCCGTACTCACCAGCATCAAATTAAACCCAGCAGGCATTTCCGCAGGGCCAATTTTAAACAAGCATAAACGCACTGCTCGCTGATATAAATCAATCAATTGTTGCATACCACCATCATACCCTGAAACAAGCTTTTTTGCCGCCTATTTCATCTCGTTTTCATAAAAAAATAGCCCTGCCTTTTCTCGAGGAAAAGGCAGGGCTATTCTGTCTAGTAACATTTTTGAGTTCTAATGCCGGACAGTATCGCCTGCAATTTTATCCATTACCGCAAAAAACACCCCTGATAGCACAAACGTCATATGCACAATCACCTTCCATTTAACGGTATTCACATCCCCATCACTTAGCTCGGCTGGAATATTCATAAAGGTTTTCAATAAATCAATCGCTGAAATCGCCACAATGGCACCAATCACTTTTAATTTTAATCCTGAAAAATCAATTGTACCCATCCATTCAGGTCTATCTTTATGCTCCGCCACATCAATTTTTGACACAAAAATTTCATAGCCACTGAAAATAATCATCAGTAATAAACTACCCACTAAAGCCATATCTACCAAGGCTAGAATGCCTACAATCATATCACTTTCGGCCATCGTAAAAACATGCGTTGTCATATGCCATAATTCTTGGGCAAACTTCACGAATAACAAAGCAATACTTAGCACCAAACCCACATAAAATGGCGCCAATAACCAGCGGCTTTTAAAGATAAGACTTTCCATCACCGCTTCTATTTTTTCTAACATTCTCGCTCCTACAATATAATATACACACTAAAAAAGTTCAAACGATTCTACCATGTTATTATCGTACTGCTTTATTTTTACTGAACTTAATTACCGCATAACGCTATAATGTCAAGGTTATCACCTGATCAGGATGAGGGGTCAAGTAATATCTTAAACTTAAAACAACAATCAAAAGGATACTTATGAAAATTAAATCTATATTGCTCATCTGCATGTTAACTATCTCACTCTCTGCCTGTAAAACAGATGGTTTAATCTCCAGCGCAGGAAGTCTTGTCACTGGCTTAACGATTAACGAAACACAATTAAAAGCCGAAGCCAAACTCTCTGCGCAAGAAATGGATAAAAAAATACCGATTGCACCTGCAGGCAATCAATATGCAGTGCGATTACACAATCTAACCAAAAACATGACAACTTATGATGGACTTACGCTCAATTATAAAGTCTACCTCGTAGATGAAGTGAATGCATTCGCGATGCCAGATGGCACTGTCCGTGTTTATGCTGGACTGATGGATTTAATGAATGATGATGAAGTGCTTGCTGTTATCGGTCATGAAATTGGCCATGTCGCCCTCAAACATTCATTACAACAATACAAAAAAGCCTATCTTGCAAAAGCAGCAAGAGAGGGCCTCTCTGCTACCGATAGCACAGTGGGTAATATTGCTGGCGCTTATGGTGATATTGGTGAAGCCTTCTTGAACGCACAATTTTCCCAAAAAGATGAGCTAGAATCCGATGCCTATGGTGTAACTGTACTCCATAAAATGGGGCATGATCCCTATGCTGCCGTTCGTGCGCAAGAAAAATTGCAACAACTTGGTAGTCAGGACAGCGTATTCTCATCTCATCCGCCCTCACAAAAACGAATTGATCTCGCGCGCGCGGCAGCTGATAAAATAACAGGCAAATAATTGCCCTTTCAAAAATTAAGTAGCGGAGATATTCCGCTACTTATTTTGTTATTTTTTTATATATTTTCCAACCAACCATGATCACTGTTGTGGGGAGAATGATAAAAATCAGCTCTGACAAGAGCACCCTCACGCCCCAGTCAGAGAAAAAAACACCCACACCGATTGGTGACACTTCAATTGGTCGAACAGGAAAAAAATATCGTGTCGTATCAAACGGCCAAAAGAAAGCAACACCTAAACCACCATTGGTTACCGCATCCAGTAGTCCATGCGATATTCCCGCCAGAGAAAGCACGATAAAAATGGCAGCTAACCGCCTCTTGCGTTTAAAATACGGCTGGAAAAACAAACTACACACCACTGCAGCCATCAACAAGGAAAACACAATCGAATGGCTGGCACCACGATGCCCCCAAGAGCTACCATAAGGTATGCCTATCACAAAACCGATCACATCCGCATCTGGCAATATCGATAATACAAAGGCAAAAAACAGACACCATTTCCAATAAGGATGGTTAGCTAAAAAACTATGGATGCCGTATACAATATACACATGAGAAAAAACAGAGGCCATCGTCCGATACTACTTCTTACCCAAACGGTGAAACAACGGTGCATGCACCGATTCACGTGAAAACTGCCAACAGGAAAGTAAAATAGCCATCAGTGAAAAACTTATCAATACAACTAAGTCAATAAATATTGAGAAATCAGTGGGTACATTGGGTACGGCATGTTTCAATAAATCCACACCATAACTAAATGGGTTCACCAATACAATATAGCGTAAAAACTCGGGAAGCTGGCTCACTGGATACAGCGCACCACTTAGGAAAAACAAGGGGAAAATAAAGAAGTTCATAATAACGGCAAAGTTATCAATGCTTTTCGAATACACCGCAATCAGCCCTCCAATTGAGGCACAACAAATTGCAGTTAATACTGCGGCGGGCAATAAGCTTAGTACGATCTTGATACTTATCAAACCTAGTAATGCAAAAATAAATAGCAATAATAGTGCTTGCACCATGGCGGTTAACGTAGCAGCAATAAGCTTAGACAATACAATCCAGTA
>DBOG01000055.1 GCA_002299915.1 Proteobacteria bacterium UBA652
GGGCGGTCGCCAACACTCGGGACTTCAATCACTTCATCCTCTCGCACCAGTTGGCTCAATGCACTGGCATATTTCATCTTAATTTCTTCAGCAAATTGCCTAGGTGTTCGTAACACAATTGTAATATCGTTAGTCATTTGATCACCCGCGATCGGAATCACTGCTGTATGCTTAATCGCGCCATCAATAAAGATGGCGATATCAGTTGTGCCGCCACCAATATCAACAAGGCACACGCCTAAGTCTTTTTCATCTTGTGATAACACCGAATAACTCGATGCCACTTGCTCCAAAATAATGCCATCCACCCCTAAACCACAGCGTTTAATACATTTGCTAATATTCTGGACCGCACTAACCGCTCCCGTAATCAAATGCACTTTCGCTTCTAATCGTACACCTGACATCCCAATCGGTTCCCGAATTCCTTCTTGCTGATCAATCACATATTCTTGCGCCAAGGCATGCAATAACTGATGATCCGCTGGTAGTGGCATCGCT
Source organism: Proteobacteria bacterium UBA652 (assembly GCA_002299915.1). GTDB lineage: Bacteria > Pseudomonadota > Gammaproteobacteria > Nitrosococcales > Methylophagaceae > UBA652. Next base: position 502 of record DBOG01000055.1, read on the forward strand.
TTCGCACCATCTAATACCCGATCAATATCACTTTGCGTGACTTCTTGATCTTTAATCGCCACGGTACCCGATGAATTCAGGCTCTGAATATGGCTTCCCGCAATGCCCGCGTAAACAGAATGGATCTGACAACCCGCCATCAGCTCAGCCTCTTCTACTGCCCGCTGTATTGCCTGTACAGTAGATTCAATATTCACTACCACACCGCGCTTCATACCCCGCGCAGGACACGAGCCCAATCCAATAATTTCTAATCGTTTATCAGGATCTGTTGCTTCTGGTTCAATAGCTGCCACAATCGCCACCACCTTAGAAGTACCAATATCCAATCCTACGATTAACTCTTTATCACCTTTCTTCGCCATTAAGCTGCCCCATCTAAGTTTGGTTTTTGTCCATTTTTCCAGCCCACCACCATGCCATTGGAATAGCGCATATCCACTACTACAATTTCCGCTGCATACTGCTGCAATAGCTTGCTATATGCCCGTTTAAATCGTTTAATCCGCCGCGTATTATCAGCTTGTCCGACAATCAACTTGATGCCGTTGCTAAAGGTTATCTTGCTGGCTCTACGTTTATTCATTTCTAAACGCTGCAAGGTTAATCCCACTTCTGCAAAGCTTTTAATCAAGCCGCCCACTTCCTCACTGATAAGCGTGCGGATTTCTTCTGCGCCGTCTAACATCACTAAATCATCAGGAAAGGCAACTTCTAACGGTGTAAATACTTCACCTGCTACATTGATCACTTGTGTTTCGCCCCATCGCGCCATCACAGCATGTTCATACACGGTGAGTAATACCGTATCCGGCCAACTGCGTTTTGCTTCAACTTTCGCAATCCAAGGCAGTGCTTTACCGGCATCACTGATCGCTTGCACATCCACCGTCAGCAAGCCGCCACTGGCATAAGGCTTAATGGCCTCAATCAAAGCTGGTTTATCGGCATAGACAAATTCACCCATCACTCTAACATGATGAATGGGCAATATTTCGTGTTCACGTGCATACTGACCACCGCCGAATATCGTTGCAAAACCAAGCAGTATCAAGATTAATCGTCCAAACCACAAGCGAATACCAGCCCACGGCAAAGGTTCACGCATCACTTGTTCGTTCGCTTTACGGGTTGCACCTCGTTTACTCGCCATTTGTGTTCGCCTCCTGCATTAAGCTTAGTAAACGCCACACTAAACCTTCAAAATCAATCCCAGCTGCATTGGCGGCCATCGGCACTAAACTGTGATCCGTCATCCCCGGCACACTATTTGCTTCTATTAAATAAAATTGACCTGCTGTATCGCACATGACATCAATCCGGCCCCAACCTTCCATCCTCAATCCTTGAAATGCCTGTACTGCTAATGACTGGCAAGCGGCTTCATCTGCTGCACTCAATCCGCATGGGCAAGTATATTCAGTCGTATTCTCGGTATATTTCGCCTCATAGTCATAAAATTCTCTTGGGGTGCTTAAGCGGATCACTGGTAAAGCATCATCCCCTAAAATCGCCACCGTATATTCGATCCCCGTAATCCATTTTTCAGCAATCACTTCACTATCAAATTGACAGGCGATTTTAATCGCAGGCTGTAGTTCGTCAATCGTATTGACCTTACTCATACCAATACTTGAACCTTCTTGTACCGGTTTAATTACTAAGGGCAAACCCAACCGTGCCACCAAAGCCGTCGGATCGGTTACTGCTGTGACCTGCTCAAAATCAGGCGTCGGCAAACCTTGCGCCAACCAAAGTTGTTTACTAATTTGCTTATTAATAGATAATACTGCCCCGATAACATCACTGCCCGTAAAAGGTATCTCCAATGCAGTTAAGGCGCCTTGGATTTCGCCATCTTCACCGCCACGGCCATGCAGCATCACTATCGCGCCATCAAACTGACCAGATTGTAATTGTGCAGTTACATTATGTTGGCTATCAACGGCCACTGCATCTACACCTTGCGCCAGCAACGCATTTAATACCGCTTGACCACTTTGCAATGAAATCTCACGCTCCGCAGAACGACCGCCCATTAACACGGCAATCCGACCAAATTCTTGTGGTTGTTGGCTCATTTCGCCTCTCCCACAATATGTACTTCTGGCACCAATAACACACCTTGCGCTTGCGCTACTTCAGCCTGCACGCTCGTAATCAAAGCCTCAATATCTGCTGCTGTGGCATCACCATTATTCACAATGAAATTGGCATGTTGTTCTGACACGCTGGCGCCACCTATGTGTTTGCCTTTCAATCCCGTTATTTCGACTAAACGTCCTGAAAAATCACCTTCAGGATTACGGAACACCGAGCCAGCACAGGGCTGTGTTGTGGGTTGACTGGCATTACGGCGTGCTAATAACGCCTTTATTTCTGCTTGTTCTGTTGCTGTATCACTGAGCGGCAATGTAAGCGTTGCGCCCACAAACCATTCTTCTGCTGGCAAGCCTACATGGCGATAGCTGATCTCAAATTCAGCTGGCATTCTTAGCTGTAACTTACCAGCACGATCAACCGTCTTAACTTGGGACACATAAGTCCAAATGTCCGATCCATTTGCCCCAGCATTCATTGCTAGCGCACCACCAACCGTTCCTGGGATCCCCGCTAAAAAAGCAGCCCCGCCCAAGCCTGACTTAGCACATTGCTTGGCTAATTTACTGCATGTTACGCCGGCATCAACCGCCACGGTTTGACCCTCAACCACTAAGTTTTGTAATGTTCTTACCGTTGAAATGACCGTGCCATCAAAGCCGCCATCGCGCACCAATAAATTACTGCCTAGGCCAATCCATAATAGCGATTCATCTTTAGGCAAGCGTGATAAGAACAACGCCAAGTCCGTCTCATCGGCTGGTCGATACCATTGTTTGACCTCGCCACCAACCCGCCATGAGGTATAGTCAGCCAAACTCACATTTTCCTTAAACTTTCCGCGTAGATCAGTCAAATTCATGGCTGACCTCCTGTAAGAATAGTCGGCAATTCACGTGCCATCGTACCAATATCACCTGCGCCCAAAGTAAGCAACACATCACCCGCTTGCAATACACTAGGTAACACGGCATATAAATCCGCTGCATCTTCAGCAAATAGAGGTTCAACTTGACCGCGTAATCGGATGGCACGGCATAAGCTACGGCCATCGGCGCTGGGAATTTTATCTTCACCTGCGGCATAGATAGACAACACAATTAATGCATCCACAGTGGATAATACTTGGGCGAAATCTTCGAATAAATCTCGTGTTCGGGTATAGCGATGCGGTTGGAACACAACCACTAACCGGCGTTCCGGCCAACTGGCGCGGACGGCATTCAAAGCGGCTGTGATTTCTGTTGGATGATGTCCATAATCATCCACCAATAAAACAGGGCCAACGGTTGTCTCGATCTCGCCCATAATATCGAAGCGGCGATCAATCCCGGAAAAATGTTGTAAGGCGCGTTGGCATGCTTCGATAGACACTCCTAAGCTGCGTGCCACCACTAATGCCGCAGTGGCATTCAAGGCATTATGTTCGCCTGGTAAATTCAGCGTAATTGAGAATCGGCTATCCCTTGTTTTATCATGCACTTCAAACTTACTGATTCCCTGTGATTGAGTCAGCTCACACAGCTGGAAATCTGCCTCTTTTGCGAGACCATATGTCAAGACGGGTCGTGTCATCTCTGGCAGAATATCGCGGATAGTCTCATCATCTAAACACATCACCGCTTGACCATAAAATGGCAAGTGATGTAAAAACTCAATAAATGTCGCTGTCAATTTATTGAAGTCATTATCATAGGTCTCCATATGATCTTCATCAATATTGGTGACCACCGCGATCATCGGCTGCAAATATAAAAATGACGCGTCACTTTCATCCGCTTCGGCGACCAAATATTCGCCCTGACCTAACCGTGCATTGCTACCCGCACTATTGAGTTTACCGCCGATCACAAAGGTGGGATCAAGCTCACCCTCGCTCAATAAGGCAGCAATCAGGCTAGTGGCGGTGGTTTTACCATGGGTGCCCGCTACCGCGATGCCATAACTAAAGCGCATCAATTCAGCCAACATTTCTGCCCGTGGTACGACTGGGATCCGCTGTTTACGTGCTGCCTGCAATTCCACGTTACTTTCCATAACGGCGGTGCTGATGACAATCACATCTGCGCCCGCTAAATGCGCTGCATCATGACCAATCATCACCGATGCACCACATTGATGTAAATGCTGAATAAGGGCGTTTTCTCGTAGATCCGATCCCGACACGTGATAACCCAAATTCAGCAAAACTTCCGCGATGCCGCCCATGCCGACACCACCTATTCCAATAAAATGTATATGTTTAATGCGACTTTGCATCGCCGAGGTAAGCTTATGCATGCGCCACCTCATTTGTTATTAATTCACAACACACATCGGCAATACGCTGCGCCGATCCTGCTTTGTATAATCCTTTTGCTGCCGTCGCCATTCTGAGAAGGGTTGCCCGATCACGCAACACATCGCGTAACACCATCGCCATATTGTCTGCCATCACAGTTTTTTCTGACACCACCACTGCCGCACCTACTTTCTCCAGCCCCTGTGCATTATGAGTTTGATGATCGTCCACTGCATATGGGAATGGCACTAAAATCGAGCCCACGCCCACAGCCGCTAATTCGGCAATCGTTAATGCGCCTGCCCGACACACCACCACATCCGCCCATCCATAGGCCTCAGCCATATCCTCAATAAATGGCAAGATAGTGGCCTCTACAACTGCCGCTTCATAAGCTTGTTGGCAAGTGTCTATATTTCGTGATCCACATTGATGATGCACTTCTGGCCGCTCATGTTCTGGCAGTAATGCCAAGGATTTTGGCATACTATGATTCAGTGCCCGCGCACCTAAACTGCCGCCTAATACTAGTAATCTAATTGGATTTTCCCGACCAGACAACCTTGTTTCAGGGGCTTCTAAGCGTGCGATATCCTCTCGTACAGGATTACCCACCCACTCAGCAGTAACCTTTGATGGGAAAGCACTTTCAAAACCTGTTAGCACCTTGTCGGCTACTTTAGCCAATAAACGATTGGTTAAGCCGGGAATCGCATTCTGTTCATGCACTACCAATGGTTTTTTAGCCAGCCACGCTGCCACGCCGCCTGGACCTGATGCAAAGCCGCCAAAGCCTAATACTAAATCAGGCTTAATTTTCTGGATAGCCTGCCTCGCTTCCCAAATCGCCTTGCTTAACCGGAACGGCGCCATTAACCAGCCCAATAAACCATTGCCACGCAAGCCTTGCACACTGATAGTCGTCAACGGATAACCCGCCGCCGGCACTTTATCGGCCTCAATCCCTGCTTGCGTGCCCATCCACTCAATCGTTATGCCACGATTACGCAATTCATCAGCCACGGCTAATGCAGGGAACACATGGCCACCAGTCCCACCGGCCATAATCAATATGGTTGTCATGCTTGCCCCCTCGCGCCTATTTTTTCAGGGAAGCGGGTTTCTTGATCCACTCGTAATAACAAACCAATCGCCATACAGGTAATCAACAGGCTACTACCACCATAGCTTATCAGCGGTAAGGTTAATCCTTTAGTGGGTAACACGCCCATATTCACACCCATATTGATGCAGGCTTGTAAGCCCAACCAAATACCAATGCCATAAGCAATTTGTGCCGAAAAATACTGTGCTTGTGCGGCCGCTGCCTGACCTATATCTAATGCACGCCGTACCAGTAATCCATATAGAATCATCACTGACACCCCCCCCACCAAACCTAATTCTTCACCGATAACCGCAAAGATAAAATCTGTATGTGCCTCGGGTAAATAGAGTAACTTTTGAATACTACTACCCAAACCTACACCGAATAATTCACCGCGACCAAACGCCATCAATGCCTGTGTCACCTGATAACTACCACCATAAGGATCGGCCCATGGATCAAACATAGACATCACTCGATCCCAGCGATAGGGAGCCACCCAAATCATCGCCGCAAACGCCAATATCATCACAAACACCAAACCAATAAACGCATCTAACCGTGCACCACCCACAAACAACATACCCACTGCAGTGGCAAAAACAACGACCACGGTGCCCATATCGGGTTGCTGTAATAATAAAACTGCCGCCACCGCAATTAGAATTAACGGTGCGACTGATTTAAAAAACACATGTGACATCACTTTTTGATGTCGTGCTAAATAATCGGCGAGATAAATAATAGAAAACAATTTAATAATCTCACCCACCTGTAAATTAAAAGGCCCAAGCGGTATCCACCGCGTGCTGCCCTTCACCGTCAAACCAACACCTGGAATCATTAATGACAGCAGTAATAGCAATCCCAATATAAATAACCACACTGCAAATTTTTCCCAAACCACAATCCGCACCATGAGCGTCGCAGCAATCACGCCAATCCCCATCAACAGAAATATACCTTGGCGGATAAAGTAGAAAAAAGGTTGCCCCATATTATTCTCAGCTACCGCAATCGAAGCCGAACCCACCATGATCCAGCCTAATAAGCCCAAGGCAGCAACCGAAAATAAAATTCCGCGGTCTAAATTCACAGGGGTGTTATGGGAGAGTGAGGTCAACATAACTTATACCACCTCCGCTAACACAGCTTGTTCAAACGCATCGCCACGTGCGACATAATTGTTAAACATATCAAAACTCGCACAAGCAGGTGATAGCAGCACACTGTCACCCACATGAGCCAGCTGATGCGACAAGGCAACCGCCTCTTTCATATTCTCTGCTCGCTGCTGAATCACGGATGCGGGTACGATAGTAGATAATAAGGCTGCATCTTCACCCATCAAGACTACTGCCCGTACCGACTTTTCCATGGCAGGCGTTAAACTTGAAAAATCTTGGTCCTTCGCCACGCCCCCTGCAATCAGCACGATCGGCCCTTGCGATGCCAAACCTGTTATTGCCGCCAAACAGGCCCCAACATTGGTTGCTTTCGAATCATTAAACCAACGAACACCTGCGGTATCCGCCACTAAACGACAGCGATGTGGCAAGCCTTGGTAAGCTTGTAATGCCAGCAACATCGCGAGCATATCTAAATCCATAGCTGAACCCAAAGCCAAGGCTGCCAAGGCATTTTCAATATTGTGTGTACCCACCATTTGCAAATCTGATATTGCCAGTAAAGGCCGTTCACCTTTTGCCAACCAACGCTGCCCTGCATTCAACATCAAACCAAAATCATCCGCTGCAACTTCTGCCAAGCTAAAGTGAATAGTACGGCGATTTGGAATGGCTAATTGACAGACAGCGGGATCATCCGCATTCAACACCATCACCCCATCTCCTACATAAATCTGTGCTTTTGTTGCTTGATAATACGCTTCACTCTCATAGCGATCTAAATGATCTGGGCTCAAATTTAAGACCACGGCCGCATAAGCATTCAGAGATGTAACCGTTTCTAACTGAAAACTTGATAATTCTAAAATATAAAAATCAGGTGCGTCTTCCTGCAATAAATCTAATGCCGGCACGCCTAAATTTCCGCCAACGGCAACTTGCTTACCTGCTGCGATTGCCATTTCAGCTAATAAAGTAGTTACCGTACTTTTACCATTTGAACCTGTAATTGCCACAATAGGGGTCTTCGCATAGCGGGCAAATAATTCAATATCGCCTACCACCTCAATGTTACTCGCGCGTGCTACCACGATTTCAGCCTGCCGTGGATCGACACCTGGGCTCAAGACTAAAACGTCACATTGTTGAATTGCTGTAACGTCTAAGCCCCCTAGAGACACCGCCACTTCTGGAAACTCTTGTTGCAAAAGTGTCAAGGAAGGAGGGACTTCACGCGTATCCATCACACTCACCTGCTCACCCCGCGCCCGTAAAAACCGAACACAAGACAAGCCCGTATCACCCAGTCCAATCACCAGGTAATCCGTTTGTGTGGGCGTATTAGATAACGTGTTTGTCATCGTATTTTTAAACTCGCCAAGCCAACTAACACCAAAAACACGGTAATGATCCAAAACCGCACGATGATCCGTGGTTCTGGCCAGCCTTTTAATTCAAAATGATGATGGATCGGCGCCATTCTAAATACCCGTTTTCCCCGCAACTTAAAGGAAGTTACTTGAATCACCACCGACAATGTTTCCATCACAAACACGCCCCCCATAATCATCAAGACCAATTCTTGGCGAATCAATACTGCAACCACACCCAATGCGGCACCTAATGCCAATGCACCGACATCGCCCATAAACACTTGTGCGGGATAAGTGTTAAACCACAGAAATCCTAAACCTGCACCAATCATTGCCATGCAAAACACCGCTAACTCACCTGTCCCAGCAACATAGGGTATGGCTAAATAATCAGAAAATTCTGCATGGCCTGATAAATATGCAAATAATCCCAATCCCCCTGCCACCATCACGGTTGGCATAATGGCTAAGCCATCCAAACCATCGGTTAAATTAACTGCATTACTGGTGCCAACAATTACCAAATAAGTGAGTAACATATAGCTTGCACCCAATGGAATCGCAATATCTTTGAAAAACGGCACAATCAAAATTGTTTCTGCAGGGCTCATGGCTGTTTTGTATAAAAAAACAGCGGCAGTCAAACCCACCACTGATTGCCAAAAATATTTATATCGACCAATCAAGCCTTTCGGATCTTGGCGGACTAATTTAATATAATCATCGACAAACCCAATCACCCCAAATGCCAACATCACCAATAATGCAACCCATACATAACGATTTGATAAATCAGTCCACAATAAAGTACTGATCGTGATCGCCGCCAGAATTAATGCGCCACCCATTGTCGGCGTGCCTGCTTTACTCAAATGTGATTCTGGGCCATCCTCCCGCACCACTTGACCCACTTGTTTAAAGCTCAAATGTCGAATCATATATGGGCCAATAATCAAAGAAATTGCCAATGCTGTCATCACCCCTAAAATAGCGCGTAACGTTAGATATTGGAACACCGAAAATCCCGGATAAAATTGGCTTAAATAATCACTGAGTATGAGTAACATCTATTGTCCTTGCTCTGTTAATGCCAGCGCATCCGCCAACGTATCTAATGCCATAAAGCGTGATCCTTTAATGAGCAAGATCACTTCTTCATTTAATTCTGTGTCTAAATGCCGTTGCAACGCCGCTTGATCTGAAAAGTGGCTGGCGCCCCTGCCAAAGGCAGCACCTGCATGCGTGCTGTCGTTGCCTAATGTGAATAAGCGGCTCACTCCCGACGCTTTGGCCATTTCACCTAATTTCACATGCATCGACACCGTTTCTTCACCCAACTCACCAAAATCACCTAGCACCACCCAATGGCTGCCCATTAAATCTTGCAATACGGCTAATGCTTGTCCAAATGATCCTGGGTTTGCGTTATAGCTATCATCCAATAGCTGAGCGCCATTGCGGCCTGCTCTTACTTGCAAGCGATGGGGTGCAGCAGCCACTGCTGCCAAGCCTTTTTCAATTGCAGAAGTTGGAATATTTAAGACATTGGCAATTGATATTGCGGCCAAGGCATTGGCGACATTATGTTTACCCAATAAGGGCAATTTAACATGATGAACTGTATCGGCACTTTTCACGCTAAACTGACTACCCTTCGCCATCAGTTGTAAATCGTCAGCAACCACATCTGCAGATCCATCAACCGAAAAAGAAACGGCGTGATGATTTGCTAATAATGCTTGCCATTGCGATACAAACGCCATTTCTGCATTAATAATGCCTGTGCCGCCTGGCATTAAACCTGAAAAAATCTCACCTTTTGCTTTCGCAATAGAGTCAAGGCTACCAAAACCTTCTAAATGTGCATCGCTCACATTATTAATTAACGCCACTTGTGGTGTGGCCATCGCAGTTAATCGTGCAATTTCACCTAGATGATTCGCACCCATTTCAATCACCGCATAATCCGTCTCCAAATCTAAGCGACATAAAGTCAATGGCACGCCTAATTCATTATTCAAATTGCCGTGTGTTGCAACAACGCTGCCACACTGTCTCAAAATGGAGGCCACCATTTCTTTCACTGTGGTTTTGCCATTGCTACCCGTAATCGCAACGACCTCTGCTGAACACTGTGCTCGCCAGAAATGAGCAACTTGGCCAAATGCCGCCACCACATCATCCACCAGCAATTGTGGTAATTCGTCATCTTGTAAACTAGACACCAATGCAGCGCTTGCCCCCGCTGCGCGTGCCTGCGCCAAATAATCATGGCCATCCACTTGTTCACCTGCTAAGGCTATAAATAGATTCCCGGGCTGGATCTGACGGCTATCAATCGCAGCACCCGTAATCATCAGCTGATCATTCACCACTGACGGGCATACCAATAGGCCGGTGATTTGAGCAAGACTACAGTGCAAACTCATGCCGCCACCCGCGCTTGTAATGCCGCATTCACCACAATAGCATCATCAAAATCAAGCCGCTTACCCGCCACTTCTTGATAATCCTCATGTCCTTTCCCTGCGACAAGCACAATATCTTCCTGACCTGCGGCAAACACCGCCTGCTGAATTGCAATCTCACGATCTGTTTCTGTCGTAACATGTGTTATGTCCGTCATCCCAGCAAGTATTTCTTGAATAATTTGGGCGCTATTATCATTGCGTGGATTATCATCCGTCACAACCACATAATCTGCTTGCGTCTGTGCAATCTTCCCCATCTGAGGTCGCTTGCCCTGATCGCGCTCACCACCACAACCAAATACACACCATAATTTTCCTTCACCTGGTAAATGTGTGCGTAATGAGCTTAATGCTTGCGACAGAGCATCAGGCGTATGTGCGTAATCAACGATCACCAAGAGTTGGCCTTGCTCACCCCCATAGCGCTGCATCCTGCCTGCCGCAGGATTGCATGCTGACAATCCTTGAATTGCGGTATCAAATGGCAGACCTAATTGAATGACGCTTGCGAATGTTGCCAGTAAATTATCAATATTAAATTGACCCAACAAACCACTTTTTATATCGCGACTGCCCCATGGCGTGACTAGCTTAAACTGTAGTCCTTGTCTACTGGCATGACATTGTTCAACACTTATATTTGCCGCACCTTTGCTTGAATAGGTCGAAATATTAAGCACTGCTTTTTTTCGCAACATCATGTCCAATTGACGACCAAAATTATCCGCCACATTCAATACCACCTGTTTGACGCTATCTAACTCAAATAATCGCTGTTTTGCTGCCGCATAATCTGCCATATCATGGTGATAATCTAAATGATCTCGGCTTAAATTTGTCAGCACTGCACAATCTACTGCCACACTATTTAACCGACCCTGTGCCAAGGCATGAGAAGATGCCTCAATCACCACATGCGACACACCGTCTTGCACCAACGCCAATAATTCTTTCTGTAACGTTACAGGATCGGGTGTCGTCATCCCCGTTGCATGCAGATCCGTTAAGCGCCCTGCACCTAAGGTACCAATCACACCACACTCAATACCCGATGCCGTCAGCACTTGTGCAATAAATTGGCTTACCGATGTTTTACCATTGGTCCCTGTCACCCCAATGATAGTTAGCGCTAAGGACGGATGGCCATAGAAGCGTGCCGCAATCTCACTTGATTTTTGTTGTAAATTTGCAATCGCAATAGCGGCTATTTGTGTCGTTGCTAATAATACAGTTTCTGCTTCCGTCAACGGCGTATCCATCTCAAACACAATCATCCCCACACCGCGAGATAATGCCATCTTAATATGTTGTATACGCACCGTAGGATCGCTTGCCAAAGATAAAAACAGACCCTTTTTATCGACAGTCCGGCTATCCAAGCTAATGCTAGAAACGGCTAAATCCATCTCCACGGGCTGCGCCATAAAGCCCACTAATAAAGCATGAACTGATACACTCATTGTACTGCCACCTGCATTGCTGGCACCGGCACATCATCGGGTGCAATATTCAATAAGCGCATCGCCCCCGTCATCACTTCCGCAAATACGGGTGCCGCTACCGTACCGCCAAAATAAGTACCGCCTGTTGGATCATCAATCATAACCACCATCACCAAACGAGGATCCTTCGCTGGAATCATCCCTGCAAATGAAGCAATATAATGGCCATCTTGATAACCACTTGCCGTATGCCTTTTGCTTGTACCTGTTTTCCCCGCCACCGTATAAAAGGGCACCGCGGCACGAGTTGCCGTCCCACCAGGTCGAACGACACCTTCCATCATCTCTCGAATGGTTGTCATCAATTCAGCAGAAAACACCTGTTTACTCACTGGCACATCATCCGATTTCATAAAGCGGACTGCTTGTAATTTGCCACCATTTGCAATCACCATATACGCCCGTGCAAGCTGTAAGGGTGTTAGCGTCAAGCCATAACCATAAGATAAAGAGGCACGCTCCAATTTTCGCCATGTTCTTTGATTCGGCAACTTACCCGTCGCCTCGCCAGGAAAATCAGTCTCTGTTTTATGGCCTAAGCCAAAAGCAGAAAAAGTATCCCATAATTCTTCTGGCTCCAATTCCATAGCAACTTTACTGGCAGCAACGTTGCTTGATTTTTTAATCAAGGTTGCCAAATCTACCTCACCATAATCATGCGTATCTCTCACCGTAAAGCCTCTCCCCACTTGGAGATAGCCGGGGCTAGTATCAATAATAGTATTGTTTGTAAATTTACCTGATGCTAGTGCGGCTACGACTGTAAAGGGTTTCACCGTTGAGCCAGGCTCGAATAAATTGGTCACCGCACGATTACGAAACACATCCAACTTCACACCACGACGGTTATTAGGATTAAATGCCGGTTGATTGACCATTGCCAACACCTCACCCGTCCGCACATCTAACACCACTGCCGAACCCGATCTTGCCTTGTGTTTCTCCACTGCTTTTTTCAGTGATTGATAAGCTAGATATTGGATCCGCAGATCCAAACTCAAGTTTAAATTCTCACCCGGACGATCAACTTTAATAATTTCACCCCCTTCAATAAAGGCCCCTTTTCGGTCGCGAATCATCCGTTTTTTACCTGCTGCACCTTGTAAGCGATCATTAAACGTCAATTCCAAACCTTCTTGACCCGTATCATCCACATTGGTAAAGCCAATTAAATGAGATACCACCTCACCCGTCGGATAATAACGCTTGTATTCTCGCTGTACGGATATACCCTTAATCTCCAGTGCCATCACCTGCTTAGCAACATCTGGCATCACCCGTCGTTTTAAATATAAAAAGCTACTACTGCTTTTCGCCTTAATTTTGCGTTGGGTGGCTGCGGGATCGAGTCTTAATAGTTGTGCAAGCTCTTTCAATTTTGGATCACTTGCATCCATCAGCCGTGGATTAGCAAAAATAGAAGGTACCGGCGTGCTGATCGCCAATGGCTCCCCCCGACGATCTAAAATCATCCCACGGTGAGCAGGCATCGACACATACCTCACATGGCGCTGGCTTGCCTTTTCTTGTAAAAAAGACATATTCACAATCTGCAATACCATCAATTTGCCAGCCAAACCAACTAATACCGCAAGAAATAAACCACGCACAAACCATAAACGCCACGGAGCAACGGTTGTATTCGGCCGATTTTTTTGCGCACGGCTCACCATTTGATGACCTCAATATTCGCTGCCGTCGGTAATGCCATGTGCAACTGTTGTCTCGCCTGTTGCTCTACCCGAGCAGGATTGCCCCAAGTACTTTGCTCAATTAATAAACGACCCCACTCTTCATTTAATTGATCACGTGTATGCTGCAAATCTTGCAACACAACAAATGATTTACGACTGCTATGTTTGGTATAAAAAACCGTTATTGCAGAGGCCAATATAGCCAATAAGAGTATCAACATCGGGAACTCATTTTTAATCAACATACCCAGCGCCTGAATCATGCTAATTTCTCCACAACCCGTAATACCGCGCTACGCGCCCGTGGGTTCATCTCCAATTCAGCATCAGACGCTTTGATTGCCTTACCGACCAACCTCACCCTCGGGTTCAACTCATTGGCACGAATCGGAAAATGGCTGGGTAAATCATCGCCCAAAGCTTCATCGCGGAAAAAACGTTTTACAATCCGATCTTCTAAAGAATGGAAGCTAATCACCACCAATCGCCCGCCCACTGCGAGCATATCCAGTGCCTGAACCAAACCTTGTTTAATATCTTCCAGCTCATTATTAATATGGATCCGAATGGCTTGGAAAGTCCGCGTAGCGGGATGTTTATATTTCTCACGGGAAGGGCTTGCCTTATCCACTAATATGGCTAACTCGCGTGTTGTCGTCAGCGGCGCTGTTTCACGTTGCTCCACAATCGCCCTTGCAATCCTTTTGCCATAACGCTCTTCGCCTAATGTTTTAATGATATTTGCAATATCGTCTTCTTCCGCAGTTGCCAACCACTGCGCCGCACTGATCCCCGATGTTCGATCCATCCGCATATCTAATGGGCCGTCCTTCTGAAAGCTAAAGCCCCGTTCCGCCACATCTAATTGCGGCGATGACACGCCTAAATCCAACAAAACTCCATTCACCTCGCCCACCCAGTCTCGCGCAGTGATTTCAGCCGACATCTCAGCAAAGGAACATTGTGCAATTGAAAAGCGTCCGTCTTCTTCAGATAAAGCATCGCCTGTTGCAATCGCCTCAGGATCTTTATCTAATCCTAATAACTGTCCATCCGCTGATAGTAAATCCAATACCGCTCTTGCATGGCCGCCACGACCAAAAGTACCATCTATATAGATACCAGATGATGTTATCGCTAGCGCCTCGATTGCCTCGTTAATCAAAACGGGTAAATGTGCTGATTGTAGTGGCAATATTTGGGTCATCCTCAGCCTCTAGAGCGAAATGCTTTCTAATTCAGGTGGTAAAATATCACCAAAATCTTCTGCTAAACATGTATCCATTAAGGCATTCCATGTTGCTTCATCCCATAATTCAAATTTATTACCCTGCCCAATCATCACTGTGCTCTTCGTGATATCGGCAAACTCGCGTAATTTTGCTGGCAATAAAATACGACCATTCGCATCCATTTCGCATTCTGTCGCATAGCCCAATAGCATCCGCTTTAAGCGGCGCACTTGTGGATTCAGGCTCGGGAGATCAGCCAATTTCTGCTCCACTGCTTCCCATTCAGGTAAAGGATAAAGCTGCAAACAATGATCAGAATGATCAACAGTCACCATCAAACGACCTTCACAACACACATCCAAATGCCGACGAAACTTAGCGGGAATCGCCATTCGTCCTTTTGCATCCAAATTAAATGTTGCTACGCCTCTAAACATTTTTATCCTTAAAATTTATGTGATCTACTTTGATCCACTTTTACCCACAATTCACATCATAAGGATGTAAAAAGCCACCGTCAAGTGATTAAAACAATAAAATCACCTTTATTGCTCAATGACTTAGAGTTTGATCTAAAGTGGGAGAAAAACAACGATTAGTGCGACAAGCAGGACTGCTTTTTTATCAAAAGAATGGCTCTAGAAGTTAAAGTAAATTCTAGAGATTTAGCACTATTTTGTAATGATTAAAAATAATTTGAAAATGACTTCTTAGAAACAGAAAATAAATAAAAACTGCGGAAAGCACCTAAAATAAGGATAAGCTGAATCTTTTGTTTAAGACATCTGCCTGAAAAATTTAAACAAACATGGGAAAATTAAAGCTGAGACGGCCATAAGCCGGGTTCTGTCGAGAACAATCATTCATCTGGGACGTATGTCACCATACGCCTCAAGCGACCTACCCGAGGACGGTGCGGATCACACCTGCCTGTGTTACCACAAGCTGCCCTCCTATTTGGTCTTGCTCCAAGTGGGGTTTACCATGCCACGCTTGTTACCAACCGCGCGGTGCGCTCTTACCGCACCATTTCACCCTTACCAAGCCGAACAAATCAAACTAGGCGGTTTATTTTCTGCTGCACTTTCCGTAGGCTCACGCCTCCCAGACGTTATCTGGCACTTTATCCTATGGAGCCCGGACTTTCCTCAGCACTAAAGCACCGCGATTGTTTAGCCGTCTCAACGTGTATTTTACCATATTATATTTGAGGTATACTTAAGCTTTCCCCTCAGATGATAGCTCTTAATAATGAATAAACTAATCGGCTTACTCCTTACTTTTTCGCTTGTTGCTTGTTCACCTGATGAACCAACCGATACAAACGACCATAATACAGTCAATACCAACACATTTATAAAAGCCGCCCACTATTTCGGTGATACTTGGCCCATTACATTTTGGCAGGAATTTGAGTTAGATAAGGTTGACGCTGATTTAACTCAAATTAAAAATGACGGTTTTAATACTGTTATTCTGGTCGTGCCGTGGCGTGGTTTTGAATCAGGGTTTGATCAGCCAAACACAATAAGTGATCCCAAAATGTATCAACGCCTCGCCTTGTTACTCCAATCACTTCAAAACCACGATCTCAGTTATATGCTCAGACTGGGATATACTCACGATTATAGCCCTGCTCAAAGTATCGAGCGTGTCGCCTTGTGTGCCAATCTCTACGAAAACACAACACAGGCACAAAAATGGCAATCCTATTTGAAAAAGATCCATACTGTTACTCAGCAATCCGACGCGCATTTAGTTGGTGTATTTATATCATGGGAGGATTTTTGGTGTAGCCATAATGTCTTTCCCTACCTCACTGCCGAACAACGCAAACTGCTTGGCCGCAATATGGGATACCCTAAATGGTTAATGAATCAAGATCCCGCTTTACTAACAAAAACAGGGGAAGCCACCACATTAAATGAATCAGATATTACCGTACCCACAAAAGATGATCCTGCCTATCTCCACTATCTTCAATTTGTTGATGAAAAATTTAATAATGCAATATTATCACCCGTAAAACAAATCTTTCCACAAGCATCCATTGAAATTAGGGTCGATAAAGCCCAGATCAAACAATTGTCTGGAAAATATGAATGGGTAGGCCATGATTTACACCTGGATGATCCCAATCACCGCGGCACATACTGGGCCCCGTTCTGGGGAGCAGTCAATAAAGGGGAGAAATTAACCGCCAAGCAAGCCTTATTTAATTTTGAACGCTTTCTAAAAACAGTGACAAACCAAGGTGCATCTACAAATCACGTTATCGAACAATTTAATTTCTTTGATAATACCCCGCAATTTCCCAATAATGCCAATATTATTGAAAATGAAATCGACACCTTTCTTATAAAATCCGTGCCCTTATTAAAAAAATATTCTGCAGGCTATGGGGTATGGGCTTATCGAGATTATACTGATAATGCTCTATATAACGCCTCTTTTGAGTTTGGATTAAAGGGCTGGGATTCCGCAGGTCATGCAAGCATCATCCGTGTTAACCGCGACCAACAACTTAATCTGCCATATAACAGCCACATCAGCCAATCTTTTAACCCACATGGAAGATTTATGTTGGTAAATAGTTACCCGCAGATAAATTTTTGTTTGGCCTCCGCCTCCAAAGGTGAGATTGGCTTATCTGTAAACGATATTTTGCTGGCCACGCATACAATCGTGGAGGGAAAGAATTGCTTTCCCCTGCCAAGTAAACCCTTTCAAGAAGATGCAATATTATCGTTTAAACTTGAAGCAAAATCAGATTTGATTATTGATGAACTTAACTTATCTGGTTTCACCCAATCGCTCGGATTATATGACGAATTGAATCAGCCCGGACCACATATCCATTCTATTCGAAAAGTTAATACACTGCTAGATGACCTGATTTCGGAGCCACCCATTGAACAAGGCACCGAATAAGTTATTTTATTTTCTGAAGAGCCAATGCCAATTCATAGGCTTTATTTTTACTCACACCCAGCAGACTCGCCGTAACTACGGCTGCACGCTTAACGGGTAAATCTGCCAATAAAAGCTGTAATACACGTTCAACTTCAGCGATGTCTGATTCTTGTGCTTTCGCTGCACCTTCCACTAACACCACACATTCACCTTTAAGCTGTTCTGGCGAGTCGTTTACCCATTGATGTAAATATTTCAATTCCTGAGTTTCAATCGTTTCATGTAATTTGGTTAATTCACGCGCAATACAAGCGCGCCGTGCACCGCCAAAAGCCAACATCATATCATCAAGGCTGTTTACTAATCGTCGGGGGCTTTCATAAAAAATTAGCGTTCTTGTTTCGTGCTTTAAGCGTTCTAACGCCTGTCTTCGTGCACCTTGTTTGGAAGGTAAAAACCCTTCGAAAATAAATCGGTCAGAAGGTATGCCTGCACTCGATAAGGCAGCAATCAAGGCACACGCCCCCGGAATAGGTATAACCTTAATCCCAGCGTCCCGCACTAAACTAACTAAGCGGTAACCTGGATCGCTGATCAACGGCGTGCCTGCATCGCTGATTAGTGCAATAGACTCCCCGTTTTGCAACCACTCAAGCAATGTTTCACTACGTTGTGATTCATTGTGATCATGTAGTGAAATAGTCGGCGTATTGATCCCAAAATACTGTAATAACCGTCCGCTATGACGTGTATCTTCCGCCGCAATGATATCAACGGTCTCTAAGATCTCGATCGCCCGCGCAGTTATGTCACCCAAATTACCAATTGGAGTGGAAACAATATATAAATGTGCTGTTTGTTTTTCTATCATATTTTCTCTTAGATTTTTACCTTACTGATGCCTCTAACCTCTAGTCTGCATGCGCTCAATAATACGCTAACTACCACATTATCACCTGTCTCTTTTTGACCAATACTTGTATTTTCTACACCACGACCCACTCATAAAATAATTATCTTATAGGTGTTATATCCACAAACAGGTAAAATGAGTCTTTCTTTTTGGAACCTAGAGAGTTGTTATGTTGAACCGTCTATTTTTGCTTTGTTGTATCTTACTGTCCACCCTCAGCCTCTCCGCTTGTATCACCACAACCCCTTTCCCAGCACAGCCAACTGCTACCACATCAGGAACTGATCAAGCGCGTGCTCAGCAGGCTGAAAAGCAAGGCGATTTCAGTGCGGCTGGAAAATATTATCTACGCTACGCAGCCACCCTCTCATCGCCGCAAAAAGATCAGGTTATGCTGCAAGCAGCCTATGCTTTTTCTCAAGCCAATCATCCCCAAAAAGCATTAGATACACTCAGCAAGGTGAATCGTGACCAGCTTAGCTATGTCCAACAGCTGGATGCCACTATTCTAGAGGCCAGGATCCTTAATACAAATAACCAGTCCTCGCAAGCCCTGCGTGTTTTAGCACCTTATGATTTATCACGTGCCCTCCCTTCTCAGCAAAAATCAGCGTTACGGGTCAAAATAACGGCACTTGACGCCACCGGAAATATGGTTGAAAAAGCCTATAGCCATATCGCTTTAGATCCACTTTTATCAGCGGGAAGTGAAGAAAAAAGTGCCAATCAACACGCGCTGTGGCAAGCATTAATGTGGTTAGATCCTGCCGTACTGCGTAAAACCAATCCAGGACGCAGCTCGGCAATCGGAAGTGGTTGGTTCTCCCTTGCTGAAATTATCAAAACGCATAAAGGCCAAGACCATGCCCGTAAAGTTGCTATTGCAGATTGGCAACGTGATCATCCTAACCACCCCGCCAACCATCCTGATTTACATACTGGCAAGGTGCTCCCTTCAATCATCACAGAGCGTAGTTCTCCTACTGCTGGTACAAGCTTTATAACCGATAGTGTTGATGCCAGTAATATCGCGCTATTATTGCCCGAATCAGGGCCTTATGCTGGCGTTGCACAAGCCATCCGCCAAGGCTTCACCGCTG
>DBOG01000005.1:0-19755 GCA_002299915.1 Proteobacteria bacterium UBA652
CTGAAAGATCAACAGACCCTAGGTTTTTCTTCAATTTAAAAATGACCCGCGGACTTAAACTTCCCCGGAGACACTCCAAATTCCTGTTTAAATACTTTGGAAAAATGACTGACACTATTATAGCCAACCGATGATGCAGCCTGTGTCACGTTACATGGTTGCTCGCTTAGCAATAATTTCGCTTTTTTCAACCGCTGTTGCTGTAAAAAACTAAATACTGTCATGCCATAAACTTGCTTAAAAACTATCTTCAACTTATTGTCGTTAATGCCCACTTTATGTGCTAATTCCAACAAACTGGGCGGGCTAACCATTTCATTTATTAAAATATCTGCAGCTTGGTGGATCCGTGCAATATCCTGTGCTTTTAATTTCAATTGTTGTTTTGATGAAGGTAATAATCTACGCAGTAATACGATCTGATGAGACCATAACTCCAACACTTTGGCAGAAAGATAATGGTGTTGAAAATCAGCCTGATGGACTACATTGACTATTTCACGAGCAACCGTCAGCATCATCTGAGAAGCCTTGCCCGAATTAAAAACACCTTGCCAAAAAGGATCAGTTAAAATATCCGACTGTAAACTCTCCTCAGTGGAGCACAGCCAATCGCTACTTAACTGAATGGTAATGAAACAACTTTGTTCGCCGGCATTAAAATAAGATGACATTCTCGGTTGCTTATCATTAAACCGAGCAAATAAGGTTTCTCCTGAAGCCACGTTAACATCCGCTTTGTGCTGGCAACAGTTTACGATGCCTCCTTGCAGACAAACTGTAAAACTTAAGTTTTTCTGCATGGTCTGTTCAGTAAAAACCTCAATATCCTGATGAAAGCAAGATTCCATCACAACTAAGCCCGCCCCCCCCATCAAAGGCGATATTGTTATTCGCCCAACGCCATATTTCTCAGGAATTTTCCAAACTGTAACAGGAGAAGTTTTAACTTGAGCTGAATAATCAGGCTGGATCTGGCTTGTTGCCAAACCCAAAAACTGATCAAAAGCAATTTTTTGTCTAGTACCCACCCAATTATTAGCGTAACCCGGATCTTAATACAGAAAGTGCCGCATCATAATTCGGCTCATCCGTCACTTCTTTGACTAGTTCACTATAAATAATTTTATGATCTTCATCGAGAACAAGTACCGCACGAGCATATAAGCCATCCAATGGCCCGCCCTTCATTGTTACCCCATAGGCATCAGCCAAATCACGATAACGATAATCAGAAGCCGTTATTGCATTATCTATATTTTCAGCAGCACAAAAACGTTTAAAGGCGAAGGGAAGATCCAGCGAGGCAAATAATAGAACAGTATTATCAAGCCCCGCTACCTTTTGATTAAACTTTTTCAATTGTATTGCACACACAGACGTATCTACGCTAGGGAAAATATTGAAAATAACACGCTTACCTTTAAAATCGGATAAAGACACTTCCGACAAATCTGTTTTTATTAATTTAAAATCTGGTGCTGCATCACCTACAGATGGAAAAACACCTATTGTTTCAATTGGTTTTTGTTTAAAGGATAATTGAGTTATTCGCTCTACTGCCAGTGTTGCAGTATTTAAAAAGATAAATAAAACCACAACTACAAATGTAAATATTTTTTTCATAATTATTCCTCATTAGTTTAAATGATAAAGCTACGCTGTCTAACTACAAATAAAAACCCTTCCAGGCATTCTCCCGATCTAAATCGGGAGAGGGCTTAATAGTAAGTAAGCGTATGCTGGAATATTTAAAACTAGTTTACTTGTGCTAGATATTTTTCGATACGATCTTTACCCATCGCCATTTTTGCAAGCAATTCTTCCGATGCTTTTTCCGCACCCGATTTATCAGTCACAGTGCCAACCTGAATAACACCCACCATACCCATCATGACATGTGGTGTACATTTATAAAGATAAACACCTTCGGTATCAAGTGTCACCGTTATATCCTTTGAATTTTCACCTGTCCACCCCTCTGCACCGTCAGGCACATAAGCGGACACAGAATCATGGCCAGCATCAGTCGCTAAAAATTTTACAGTATCTCCTTTTTCGACTTTAAGAAACGCAGGTTCAAATACCATCATCCCTTCTGTGCCATTATTGAGCATTTTTACCTCATGCTCTGCACTCAAGGCAGCACCTTGATAAAAAAGGCTTGTTGCTAATACTAAACTACTTAATTTCAGCTTTTTCATTTAATTCTCCAATTCAATTATTTAACTTCTGATAAATACTTTCCAAGACGTTCTTTACCCATCGCCATTTTTGCAAGCAACTCTTCAGATGCTTTTTCTGCGCCCGATTTATCAGTCACGGCGCCAACCTGAATAACACCCACCATACCCATCATGATATGTGGTGTACATTTATAAAGATAAACACCTTCAGTATCAAGTGTCACCGTTATATCCTTTGAATTGTCACCTTTCCAGCCCTCTGCACCGTCAGGCACATAAGCGGACACAGAATCATGGCCAGCATCAGTCGCTTCAAATTTGACTGTCGCCCCTTTTTCAACTTTAAGAAATGCGGGTTCAAATACCATCATGCCATCTTCACCATTATTCAGCATTTTTACGATATATTCTTGACCTGCTGCATTACTGCTATCTTCTGCAGCAGCCATCGTCTCAACTTCAGCTGCGACATTTTCAGCTGAATCACTGGTTACCACAGCAACTTCTTCTGCTTTATCTGCAACATCTGAAACAAGCTCTTTGGTATGGTCACTTACTGCAGCTGTAACCTCGTTTGCTTTATCTGCAGCATCAGAAGCAATCTCTTTAGCTTGATCACTGGCTGCACCCGCTACTTCTTTCGCTTTATCGCTTGTATCCGCAACAACTTGTTCAACGCTATTACTTGTCTCTGTTGCGATTTCCTTTGCTTTCTCAGCAATATCCGATTTCTCGCTATCACATGCGGTTAGCATAAAAAAGGAGGCAAGGCCTATTATAGCCCCCATTCTTATTTTCCTAGATATCTTCATTTTTTTCCTCTAGATATATAATTTACTTGGCTTTTAGCTTCATCCCTACTTTAATGTGTGTGATTATGCTGTTGCTTCTCACGATACATTTTTGTTACCTGCTCCCATTGGCTTTCCGTTAGGATGCGTTTGCTATTTTCACGACAACGCAACATGGTAGTCGCCATGGTTGAGCGTTTTTCTAAAACAGATGCAATCATCGCTTCTACTTCTTGGGTTGGCTTATTATCTAGTGCCGCTTGCTTAATTGCTTTATCACCATCAATAATCTCTTTCGCTAATGCTAGAGCAGATGCCATATTATCAGTACGCCATTTTGCCAGTTCATCTTGTTGCTCTTTACTTAAGCCAAGCTCTTCACTATTTTTTACCATAATCGGCATAAATACAGGCATTGGGCTTGTTTTACCCATTAACATTACCATAGGATTAGGTTTTTGCTTTGTTGAATCTTCTTTATGATCGGCATGGTCAGTAGCAGCAGTATGATTGCCTTCATGTTCCGGGCAGTTTGCCATTACTGGGTTGATAGATGCCATCATTAAGGCCGATACTATAAGTGCTGTTTTTTTCATTATGAACTCCTTTGTTCAAGTTGTTACTCAATTATTAAAGTTAAAAATATTCCTAACTTTACATATAATTATATATAATATAATTATATGTAAACATTATATACTATAGTGGCGAATAATAAAACGTATCATCCGGTAATTTACCGCCAATCAAGGCGGGTGTACGTTTATATAATAATTCAAAAAAGTATTCCAACTCTTCTCGCGCATCTTTTGCAGACACATGATTAAACTGGCTGACTTTTATCGATTCGGAAACCGCTTCTGGCAGTAACATTTCAATACGCTTTGCCATCATTTCCCCAGCTTCATCTGGATTTTCAACACACCATTGGGTCGCTTTATCATATTCTTCAATAAAACGTGCAATAACATGCCCATTAAGCGCTTTGTTAATTACAGCCATACCTGCTTGTGGGATCTTTGCTTCGCGCTTTAATAATCGTCCCCATTCCTGTTGTAAGTCAACACTGCGATAAAGATCGGGGGCGATCACCTTCACTGGAAAGGTCTTTGTTTTATGTAAGGCCATTGAAACCGCAGGTTCTGCCAATAAAGCATGATCAACACGACGCATAATTAATAACTGCATTGCATCCAAGGGATTGGCAACATAACGTAATTTAAAGTCTTTTTTTGGATCAAGCCCTTGCTGCTCTGCTAACTCTGAAAAAATCAGATCAGGCATATCCCCTCGGAATGGCATCGCGATCTCTTTACCCTTAAAATCTGCCAGTGTTGTTAGCTCACTATCGCGGGAAACCATCCATAACACTCCCCAAACTGAGACATTGAGGAGGCGTATATCTGCTCCTCTGTTGTAAAGATTTGCTGCCACATTAGTCGGTGTGGCAATAAAATCTGTTTTACCATTTAATGCTAAGGCACGTAGTTGATCAGGGTTTTTCCAAACTTCAAACTTTAGTTCATTGGTAATATCTGCTAGTGCATCGGTTTCAACCATCCTGATCAATGGATTAGAAACAGCCGCAAACGGCCCAGCCAAAGTAATCAGTGGCAGCTTCTCCTCCGCATTAGCTGAAAAGCTAATGATCAACAGACAGCTAATGAGTAGCTTTATTATTACATTTTGTTTAAACATTAAAACTTATTCCCATGTGAATTCCATGCCGGCTACTGCACTAAAGCCTGAGCCTGGCAAAAATGTAGGTTGATTTGGAGCAGATATACCACGAATTACATAAGTAGTCTGATAGTTTTTATCAGCGATATTTTTAAAATCAGCAAAAAAGCGTAACGATTTTGTTGGCTGATATCCTGCTTTTAAGCCTAAAAGTACGTACGAATCCTGTTGTTGCGTATTAGAATGATCAACATAGGTATCAGAGGGTTGCCATCTTACATTGGGAGCAATATAGAATTTACCGATATGATAAGCCAGTTCGGTATAGCCTAAATGCTCAGGGATCCCCGCAATTTGGTTGCCATCAAAAATACCGCCATCAAATTCAAAGTCACTGTAGTTGTATACGAATTTAGCTGTTAATTTATCGCCAGACGAAAATATATTATTGCCTAAAACAGCATCTAAACCTAATTCAATCCCTTGATGAATCGTGTCATCAGGATAATTAAATGTTTTAGAATTCACTGCAAACCCGGTTACCAAGGTAATGAGTTCATCTTCTACTTTTGAATAGTAGTATGAGGCATTCCATGATAGATCCGCCCATGATCCTTGTGAACCCAATTCAAATGTCCATGCTGTTTGTTCATCGAGCTCTAATAGAGCAATACCCGAACCAATGGCAGCATCTGCGAATGGTGGTACCGCAGGTGGATTAATAATAACACCCGGCACAATCAAGGGACTTACTTTTCTGGTGACAAGGTGATTAAAAGTCGGCGATTCCATGCTACGGCTAATATTACTAAAGATACTGATCTCCTCGCTAGGCTTGAAAATCAAACCCAACTTAGGGTTAAAAGCAGTGTAAGAATCATCACTATCAATATCAACCACTAGCTTATCAAAATTGCCTGGTGATGGAGGTGTCGAACCTGTGCCTTTCATCTCACGCTTACTATGCAATAATTGTAATCCTGAGACTAATTTTGTTCTATCAGTCACACTGCCAGTATATTGCATGCCAACTGTCGCATTACGTGCATCTAAATCTAAATCACCAAAGCGGAATAATTTAGAGCCATTTTCAGGATTATTAACCCAATATTCTGTTGGCATTTCACCTGAATTTAATGCGATTGACAGTAAAAACTGATCATCTTGGGTAAGATAGCTACCTTTATTCAGCATTGAATAATGCAGCCCAATATTTTTAGCATCCACTACTGTGTGGCTTAGCGGATCGGTGAAGGTGTCATCCAGGTTCTCGCCATAGAACCCAATCTCATGTTCTGTATTACCTCTGGTGATATAGGTTTTATTCGCTAATCTAAATTGCTGTGTATCACGATGTGGATCACGTTTATACGCGTTAAATATGCCATCCCATCCACCGCGTGCATTCCAACCAAACTTTGGATGCATCACAGCAGGACCAGGCAATGTTGCTGGTGGCGGAAAGCCAGCATAGCCATCACCTATTACGGCTGTGGGATGATCTTTTGCGATCTGTTTTTGTACGACAAAGGGGATATCGAATTTATTATCGGTGTAATTAAACCATGTCCTATTTTCTAAATTACCACTACGGTAGCCTGTATTTAATGACAGATTGCTACGTTCACCGCTGCTATGATGACGGAAACCATCAGATTCCGAATAGCCCGCACCTAAATAAAAATCCCAGTTTCCTGATATCCCGCCTACACCAATATTACCGTTAAAAGTATCAAATGAGCCGGCTTGAAAACGAATAAAATTATCGCTATTCAATGCGGTGCGTGACGTCATATTAATCGCGCCACCCAAGGTAGACCCGCCATATTGCAAGGCATTTGCACCTCGATAAACAGACATATAGCGCATTTGTTCCGTTGGCAATAAACCAATCACAAAGGAGCCATCAGCTTGATTAACTGCCATACCATCATATAGTAGGTGCACACCACGATCGACAGGGTTATCTTGAATGCCCGAACCCCGAATATTTAATCGCGGCTGATCATTTCCACCAAAGAATTCTTGCATAATCACGCCAGGTTCATTACCCAACACATCATTTAACGTTGCTTTGCTGCTGACTAAGCCATCAAGATCCAATAAATTTGTTCCACCAGGAACGGTCGATAATTTTTCTTCTAGATCAGGCAGGTTAGGCCTCGCAGGGTCGTTTTTCCCTGTGACCGTTACGCCTGGTAAACCAAGCGACTCTTCAGCAATCGCTGTGCTTAATAATAAAGATTGTGCAATGATGCAACTCGTAATAACAAGTTTATTTTTCATGATTTTCTCTTCCATTTATTTCAAATTTTAGCGGATTACATCAGCAAAGCGAGTTTAAGACAACAGATATTTAACTATAATAATACTAATAGTTCCTATTTACATTGATCTATGTCAATTGGCCTATTTTTAATTATTTAAACCGATGAATTTTTACTATGGCACGGCAATAATCACAATTGAGAAAAGCCACTAAAACCTACTTAGTAGTGCGACTATGATTTTGGCTGGACTTAGTGCAGGGGAAGTTAAGTTTATTTCGTTAAAATAAGCTTACTACTTTTTGTTATCCGCAAGAGATAGTGCTCTCCATGGTGATCTATAACAACAGACTTATCGCCCTGAAATAATTCACCCGATGAATAGGTCACCTGTTTTTTTACTTTCACCATCATGCGATCAGTAATAGAATTTGATTTTGAATGTAAGGTTGTCATCATCAAATCAACTATGTAGTGTTGTCACATTATCAGCTCTGAAGCCATTTTCTAAGTTTGTCCGTGCTGTTAATTGCATCAATCCCTTATTCAGATCTCGCGCTAATTCCTTAAAATGCACTTCTGATAGTCGAAGCGTCATTGAACCCATCATTAAATGAATCATCTCACACTCCTCACAATACTGAATATCGCAAGTTGAAGCAGCTAATAGTGTTCTAGGTTGGCAGGGTGTTTTACTCATAAAATTTTCCTTTGTTTTGCATAAATTAATGATGGTTTGTATAATTGTTAATATATTTGGGTGTGTTATATCAATAGGCTTTCATGGTCATATAAGATGGCCATCCCCTTGTTTACATTTACTCGTTCTCCCCAATATAACTCCCACCATATTGTTGCTTTTTCATGCCATTGTTTTTGTTGGGCAACGCTACCATCCTGCGCTTCCAACAAGTGATAGTTCCGTGAAATATGTAGTGCTAAACAGGGGTCATACTGTTCATAATATAGCTGCTCTAGCTCACGATTAGCACTCAGTAAAATATCGCAATCATTGACCATATTAATACTCATTATGAAAGGCGAATTGAACTAATTGCGACAGTTCTCATTAGATCCCATACACTATTCTTAGATTTTTTATCTAGGCAATTAAAGTCAGACGCATGCAACTTACCTTCACGAATTAAATATTCAAGTGTATTAGGATCAAATGCTAAATGAATAGATCCAGTCTGGTTGATTACAAAGTTATCTGTTTTCATCATATTGCTCCTTAATATTTGGGAAATGTAATTTCATTATAAACATCCTCACCCCTAAATGCAAATGATTCTTATTAAGTTAGAAGGGACTTTACACGAAACTTGTAAATATACTTATTAATCCGTTTATTATTAAATAATAGACAAATCATTCCATGAGAATAACTGCACCTTGTTTGTTGTCAATAACAATGAAAACGGCCAGAGACGCTAGATTTTCCCTCATTTTGGAGAGTGTTTATTTTTCTGGTTAATGGTGTATTTTAGAAAAAACAAAATAAAAGCTTGACACTACAAATGATAATGATTATCATTTGTTTCAGTTGCTGATTTGAGGATGGATTTTTACTCTCCGGTTCGATTCATCATTCTCGTACGAAGGTATATCGTGCGTAAAGAATTAGTAGCTAGTAGAGATACCCTTTCTACTTCTTGACTCAAAATGGATCATTCTTTATAGAATGATCCATTTTTTTTATTCTAGTGTGTCGTGCCTTTTCGGCGCATTTTCTTCGTTGCTTTTTTTGCCGCTTGTGCTTCTCGCTGAATTGCCAACGCCGCTTTTTCTTCAGCCATCATTGGAGGTGTTTCAAAGGTTAAGCCACCTAAGGTGCCAGCACGAATCTCCGTAATCAGCAATCGTGAAACGCGATCTAAATCCATCTGCCCTTTTGCCCGCATACAGCCGCGTAGCTGTGCGATGCCCTCTAAAATATCCATTGGCTCTTCTGGGATAACATCAAACTGATAACGTTCTGCTAAAACCTGTGGATAATGATCGCGCAAAAACTCAGCAGCAAAATATGCAATATCTGCACTATCAATCGCCGTATCCTTAATCGCCCCCGTTACCGCTAGCCGATAAGCGCCTGCTTGATTTTCTAGCTTTGGCCACAGCATACCTGGCGTATCGTGCAGCATAATGTCTGTACCTAGCTTAATCATTTGCTGACCTTTGGTGACCGCTGGTTCATTGCCCGTTTTAGTGATCGCTCGGCCGGCCAACACATTGATAATAGTAGATTTCCCCACATTCGGGATCCCCACAATCATTGCATTTAATAAGAGCACGCCTTCAGCCTTGTTCGGCGCCATCTTATTGCATAAATCGATAATGCTACGAATTTTATCGGGTTGCTCCGTGGTCAGCGCCAAGGCTTTAACACCTTGCTCTTGTTCAAGAAAATCTTGCCATTGTTGAGTGCGAACGGGATCGGCTAAATCTGTTTTGGTGAGCACTTTAATCGTCGGCTTATCACGGCGAAGCTTCGCAATCATCGGATTTTCACTGCTATACGGAATCCGCGCATCCAATACTTCAATCAATAAATCCATCTTCGGCAAATGCTGCGCGACTTCTTTTCGCGCCTTATGCATATGCCCCGGAAACCAGTTAATCGCCATTATTTATCTGCCAATGTGATTTCGCCAGGCGAGATTATAATTTTTCGCTGCTTATAAAGCCCGCCTAATGCCTTCTTATAGCTCTTTTTACTCACCCCAAATTGCGCCGCAATATCTTCTGGGGAGCTACGATCCGTTAGCGTGGTTGAGCCGCCTTGCGCCTCAATATAGGCCAACACCTCATCGGCCAAGCTATCTAAACCCTGCTTATTCGCCAACTGTAAGCATAAATCTAATTTACCATCTGCCCGCACCTGTTTGATATAGCCTTTCGTCGCATCGCCAATCCGCAGCGGTTTGAATACCTCATTATGGAAAATCAATCCCACCACCACATTATTAATCACCGCTTTATAACCCAACTCCGTGCGTCCATAAATCAGCAAATCGACTGCTTGATTTGGCGTAAAATAAACCGACGTTTCTGCCAAGAACTTATCTACTTTCGTGCTCGCTACAATTCGCTCAGATGCTTTATCAATGT
Source organism: Proteobacteria bacterium UBA652 (assembly GCA_002299915.1). GTDB lineage: Bacteria > Pseudomonadota > Gammaproteobacteria > Nitrosococcales > Methylophagaceae > UBA652. The sequence goes on from DBOG01000005.1 coordinate 10,036, forward strand.
AAAGAAAGACCACATAGTGCCGCCCTACTTCCAACGGCTTACCCTGCTCAGAAAATGGCACCAATAAATCCTTAGGCAAGCCCCAATCCAAAAAGGCCCCCACCTGATTCACCTCAATCACCTTCAAGCTTTTGCACTCACCCACCATCGCCTTCGGTGTTTCCGTCGTCGCAATCGGCAAATCATCCGAATCTAGATATACGAATACAGATAAAGATTCACCCACTTTGCAACCCTCAGGCGCATACCGCGCAGGCAATAAAATATCCGTTTCATCGCCCCCATCCAAATATACCCCAAAATCAACGACTTTAGAAATAGTTAAGGTATTCTGTTTTCCGATGGCTGCCATGGTGGTCTCGTTTGTTTAAGCTGGATATGCCTATTTTAACGTAATCTACCCATTAATCTCGCTTTGATTTATCTTTATATTGTATGCATAAATATGGTAATGTATGCATACAAACATCATATAGGATCCATAACCATGAGAACAACGCTCGATTTACCTGAAGAATTATTAAATAAAGCCATATCTTTATCTCAGATCAAAACAAAAACCCAAGTCATCACAATCGCACTACAAGAAATGATCCGAAAATATGAAATCGCTGATTTGAAAAATGTCAAAGGCACTGTCGATTTAGATATTGATCTTGATACGTTACGCGGCCGTTATTAATGGCGGTATTAGTTGATACCTCAATATGGATTGATTATTTCAGATCGGGCGTACACTCTGAAAAACTGGATTATTTAATTGATGAAAACCTACTCGTCACTAACGACTTGATTCTGACTGAATTATTGCCACTGTTAATACTTAAAAAAGAACCCCATATTATTGAATTATTGCAGAAAGTGCGGAAACTACCCCTCGAATTAGATTGGGATAATATCGTTGCGCTTCAAATTAGTTGTTTGCGGTCTGGTACCAGTGGAGTAGGCATTCCAGACTTAATTATTGCTCAAAATTCGATTCAGAATAATCTGCCAGTCTATTCACTTGATAAACATTTTAGGTTTATACAAAAGGCAAACATTGGCTTAGCGCTATATATTTAAATAAACTACGGAAAATCACATATCGCATAACGACCTTTTTCTGTTGTGACACCTCATTCATGAAATCATAATGAAGAATAACTTCAGTCACCCCATCCCGTATAATACCCTCATCCAAATTCGAAGAGAAAAAACATGCCGAAAGCCAGTGATTTAAAACGCGGAATGGTAGTTGAAGTCAATGATGCGCCGTATGTTGTGAAACAAATTGAAGTGCGTAATCCTTCTTCTCGTGGCGCGTCGACGCTGTATAAAATCCGCTTTAACCATCTTAAAACCAAACAAAAACGCGATGAAACATTGAAGGGCGATGATTTCTTGAAAGATGTGGATTGCGAACGCACGGTCGTGCAATTTTCCTATAAAGATGATGATAGCTATACCTTTATGAATTTAGAGGATTATGAACAATATACGATTAATACCCGCGATATTGAAGATGACATTGGCTTTTTATCGGAAGGCTTAGAGGGTATTGTCGGTATTATATTAGAAGGTAACCTCGTCGCGATTGAAGTGCCGGCGGCAGTGGCATTAGAAATTATTGAAACAGGCCCGAGCATTAAAGGTGCATCTGCCACCGCGCGTACGAAACCTGCGATCCTCTCGACGGGCTTAGAGGTACAAGTGCCTGAATATATAGAACAAGGCGATGTGATTAAAATCAATACTAGCACCAGCAAATTTATGACACGGGCTTAGGAGATAAAGATGTCTGATCCGATAACAAACTTAAAAAATGCAAGCGATACACTGCAATTTAATGATGTGATGGCGATTATTGATGCGCTTTATGATTTTACGCCAACAGGCTTTAGCAATGGTGAGGTGCGCAATGAGGCCAGGCAAAATAATGGCTCTTGTAAGATTTTCTCATTTGCACAACTAAATGCGTTTAGCGAATCAGAAACACTGGCTTTATTTGGTGAATATTACCGTGGTGTGCTTGATACTCCCGCAGACGACGATCACCAGAATATCCGCAATTTTATAAAAACAGGCTGGGATGGAATCGCATTTGATGCTGTTGCGCTAACGGAAAAATAAACCTCTCTTAGATATTTGGATATAAGGGTTGTAATCCATCCTGCGTGGCCACAAGCTTGCTGTGCTGTGCTTGCAGCCTTTGCTGAACCAGTTGTTTTAGCGCTTTCCCTTCCCAATGACTTGCATCTGGGGCATACAGACTATCGGCTAATATGTGGATAATCTCCCCGCCCGTTTCTAATCGAGAGGCCAACGTGGTCAGGTTATGAATGCTATCATCCTGCCATTGCGCACGGACAAATGCGAGCAGACTTAGCGCGGCTAGCTGATTATTATTCTGCTCACAAGCTTGAATTAATGATTGCTTCAAGGCAGCCAGATCAACGTGTTCTGAGCTTTCTGGTTTTTTATATCGCCGCCATCCCAATGCAATGCCGAGGCCCACCAGTAAGAAAAGCCCCGCCGCTACTAGTTTATTGAGAATTGCGGACTGCGGCTTCTCATCCTTTGCTGATACTAATGTTTCTTTATTATCGGTTTCTGGCGCTTCTGATCTGACAACTGGTTTTGCCTCAATATCGGGGGCTAGCTCAGAAGAGCCTACATTGCCTGCACCTGCGGCGATGGTGAGGGTTATCGCGGGTAAAATGACTGATTCTTGCTGTTTATGCACCACATCCCAAAAATCAACTTGTATTTTAGGCACGGTGATCTTGCCCGCTCGATTTGGAATATACGTAATCGTCACCCGTTGATTACCATACACGGCTTTGCCATCCGTTGTGGTATCCGTTTCAATCGGGTCAATATAGACTTTCATACCATTTGGCCGAGGGATGTCAAGCGTGGGGATCTGAGAACCCGCAAGCCCTTTTGCTTGCAAGGTCAATGTTCGCTTAACGGGCTCCCCAACCCTAAATTCAGGCAGGTGTTTCTGCCAGCTATCTTGGATCACAAATGATGTTGCTGGCAACCATGTTGCGCCTGTGAATGCTTTGGGAATAGGCAATACGTTGATATCGATTGCCTCGCTATCCATGCTAAACGGTTTGCGGGGCATTCTGGAGCGATTAAATTGATCGTTAAAAAAGTCGTCAATAAATCGTCTTTGTCCTATTTGTTTCGGCGCATCGCCAATGGCAAGCTGGCCCGATATGGTGATGGGAGGGATATGTAATGTGCCACTTTTCTCAGGTGAAATAACAAAGTTTTTTTCTAATACTATATATTGCTGGCCTGCGCGCGTGGCTCGATAGCGTTTTTCTTTGCCTAATTGGGTAGCAATTGCATTTTCCACTTGCAACTCGCTCATATTCCCCGCTAGCATGCTATCGTCGTAATAGAGCTTTATCGTGTACGGTATTTGTTGTTGCACATAAATATCCTGCTGCAGTTCACCGATACTTGCCTCAATAAAGATGTGCTGTTTCGCTTCTGCTTTTACCTCTGATTTTTCCTCTATTGGGAGTGATTTTACCGTTAATTTAAGTGGCTGTGTATACTCCGCTGCCACTGTCATACTGGGAATAACAATATCGCCTGTGATCTTGGGCTGTAAGCTAAACTGCCAGATTTTTTGTTTGGAAACTTGCCCATTAATAATACTCACTTGGGAGTTTGTCGTGGTATTCAATATATCAAAATAAAGAGATAAGGCGGATACATCAGGCATCTCTGCATCCGCCTTCTCGGTTTCAACCGTTAGGGTGATAATATCCCCTTCATCGACACTGCTTTGATCCAGATGTGCGACCACCTTCGCCGATGCTGTTTGGCTGCAGACAAGCCAGAACATCAGCATTAAAAGTTGTTTGATGTATTTATACGTCATCGTTACCATGGATTACCCATTGGTGGCTCGTTTCCATTATGTTGCTGATATTGCCATAAAAATTTACGCCGTAATAAACCACCTGGATCATCAGGAATACGACGCAACCATTGCTCTGCTGCCAATTTTTCTTCTTCTGATAAATCTTCTGCTTCCACAGCAGCACCTGTTGAATCTACTGATTCACCCTCAGTTTCATCTCCTGCTTCATCCTGCTGTGCTTGCTCTGCTTGTTCCTTCTCCGCATCATCTTCGGTGGATTTATCTGCCTGCTCTTCTTCGCCTTGCTCTGATTTATCCATTTCCTTATTGGCATCATCAAATTGATTGTCGGATCCTTGTTCTCCTTCCTCTCCCTGCTCACCTTCTTCGCTTTCTTCACCTTGCTCACTTGATTTCTGGTCATCTGATGGCTCACCTTTATCGCCTTGCTGCTCTTCCGATGGATCGCTCTCCTCGCCGTCTTCACTTTGTTGCTTTTCATCTTGCGGCTGTTGTTTTAGCAATGCCTCTGCCAATTTTTTATTGGCAATGGCATCCGCCATATTAGGATCGATTGCCAACGCTTTATCATAGGCTTCAATCCCTTTTTGATATTGCTGCATTTTGACTAGGGCATTACCTGCGTTATAGTGTGCAGCCGCACTCTCTTGCTGGCTGAAATTATCTAATGCTGCTTGGTATTCTTCGTTTTTATAGGCTGCAGTGCCGCGCTTAAGCGGATCGTCAGACAATATGATGGTATCGTTATATTGCTTATGCTCAAATGCTTTATCGGCACGCTGTTCTTGGTTGTGCCATAATTTTTCCCATTGCGTGCTTAATGTTTTCTGCCAATCGGCCGCCATCGCGGGTTGGGGTGCGGCCATCACGCTGATAAGGCTTGTTGTGAGCATAAGCTGCAACAGCCATCCTTTGCGAAAAGCTAACGCCGCGAAGGGTAATAACAAAAAGAGTAGGTAAGGCCCCGTTGATTTCCAATCTTCTGCATTGAGGTCTGCCGCCAATACCGCCGCCTGATTTTCACCTGATACGGGTTTGAGTACAACCGCATTCAAATCGGCGTCACTGCTCGTTATTTGGTGATATTCACCGCCACCTAATTGCGCAATCTGTTTCAGTTTATCTGTTTCTAACGTTACCGTAACAGTCTGTCCAGTACGGAAATTCAAGTCGCCGCCTGCATCCGTGCCAACACCGAGCACTGAAATAGTATGACCTGCTTCGCTGATCTTTTTCGCCACGGCTTGTGCCTGTTTTTGTTCACTTATCCCATCGGCAATCAATAAGATTTGTCCATGGCTGATATTTGCCTGCTCAAGTAATCCTTGCGCCTTGGCTAAACCAAGATCAACCCGACTGCCTTGCACAGGCATAATTTGAGGTTCCAGCACCTGTAATAATGATCGAATCGTATCGGGATCTCTTGCCAGTGGGGAAGCCGTAAACGCATCACCTGCGAATACCACCAATCCAATCTGCCCTTCCTCTTCCGTCGATAAAATATCTTCAATTTTGAACCGCGCCCGCATCAACCGCGAAGGATTCAGATCATCTATTAACATCGAATTAGATAAATCTAATACAATTACCCGCGCTGTATTCGTTTGAAAAATAGGCCGAGGGATCTTCTCCCAGACAGGATCAGCTAGGGCAATCACGCTCAGCAACCAGCCCAACGCTAACACCCATTTTGCCCAGTCTCGCCCTGCTCCCTGCTTACCTTGCAATAAAAAAGACAATAACCTTGGATCGATCACTTTTTCCCAAGCATCCACCGTAGCAACCGACCAAACAGTGCGCCATAATACTAAGGCAAGCGGTATCAGTGCCCATAAAAAGTAAGGATGATTAAAATGTAGATTATCTAGCACCTGCATCCTCTCCTATAAATCGCACCATCACCCGACCAAGAGTGTTCCACAATACAATCAGCACACTCAATAACAACGCAATTGAAAGCGGATAATAATAAAGTTCTTTAATTGGCCGATAGCTTAATTCATCTGTCGAAATGGGTTCTATTTCATCCAACACAGCATAAATTTCTTGCAAGCCCTTCACATCACGCGCCCGAAAATAACGCCCACCTGTTTTATCTGCAATGGCCGATAAGGTTTTTTCATCTAGATCCGTGCCGTCTACTTTTCTTAGTCCAAAGGGGGTACGCATCATCCGTGCATCTGAACCAACCCCGATGGTATAAACTCGCACCTTTTCTTGCGCCGCTAAATCTGCCGCCTTCAGTGGGTCGATATTGCCTGTTGTATTGGCGCCATCCGTGAGTAAAATCAATACCCGATCTGCTTCTGGCTCATTGCGTAATCGCTTCACCGCCAAGCCAATCGCATCGCCAATCGCCGTTTGTTGACCCGCTAAGCCCAATTCGGCCTCGTTGAGCAGTAAGGTAATTGTTTTTAAATCAAATGTCAGCGGTACTTGTAAATAAGCTTGGCTGCCAAATAAAATCAAGCCAATACGATCACCCTGCCGTTGCGTAATAAAATCACTGGCAACCGCCTTCACGGCGACAAGACGAGAGACCGCCTTGCCTGCAAGACGCATATCATCTTCTTTCATTGAGCCCGAAATATCGACTGCCATCATCAAGCTACGCCCTGATGTTTGCTGGCTAATAGTCTCACCCATAAATTGCGGTCTGGCAGCCGCAATCAGCAACAATATCCAAGCCAATACCGCCAATATCAACCTGATTTTAGAGGGTGTTTGCTGAGATATTGTGTTGGCACAAACCCCTTGATAAAAAGGAATACGTAATGCTGCCGTATTATCTGATGCCAGTGGTAGCAATCGCCAAACTAATATAGGTAAAGGCAATAATATAAACACCCAAATCGCAACAAAGCTAAGATCCGCTAGATTCATTGCCGCCGCCCTTTTGCAACGACATCATTCACCCATGACTTTACCAACGTCATCAATGCAGCTTGATCACATGCCAGATGACCATTTGTTTGATAAGGTGCTGAGCCTAATATCTGTCCAACACCTCGGCTGAATGCCGTTGTATCACCCGACTGATCTAAAAATGCCAGCCACTTTACGCCCGTTAAGCTAGCAATATCTGCCCGTGGATAATAATTGACGGCGATTTGACGCAATAAGGTATTCAACTTTGCAATGGTGTCATTATCAGGCTCACGCATTAATTTTTCTTCAATCAGCGACAATTGCGGGCTGATTTGTGTCAAACTTTTTTTGAACCGTGCTCGGCGTCGTAATACTCGGCTAAGCCACATGCCACCGACCAATAACAACACTATTAAAATCCACCAACCTGGTGCCAAGGGCCAATAACCAGCTTGTTCGGCTAAATGAATATCCCGCAGTAACAAGTTATCTGCCGCAGGTGCTTTATTGGTTAACAGATCTTTAATCGCAGACGTCGCCACCTTATGCACCACCTGCTAAACTAAAGTGTTGCTGTAATGTTTTCAAAATATCATCTGATGTCTGGATTTGTGCCAAGGGAATTTTATGCCGCCGCATCATCTTAAAACACGCCTCATGCTGCTGCGCAAAAAAGGCCTCATACTGCTGCTGTTGCGATTCAGAGCGCGTATCTAATACTGCAACCGCATCACCATCAGTTACCCTGTATTGCGCTGGCGGTGGTGGCGTTAATTCAATGGGATCGACAATATGTATTGCCTGAATATCAACATGTTGAGATAAGCGTTGTAAATGCCGTTCTGTTTCTGCATCAATATGATAAAAATCACTGATAAGAAACACCATCGATCCCGGGCGAGCGATCTGTCTTAAACGCTTGAGTTCTGCATTAAAATTATTTGGCTTATCCGCTTTCTCCACTGTCTGCAAGCCTGTCGCGGGATCTGCATATTTGACCAGTTCACGGATCAACTGCAACACACCGCGCTTCCCCATCTTAGGTGGCAATTCACAATGGCTACCATTGATCAGTAAACCGCCCACCCGATCGCCTTTCGCGGCCGCCGCCCATGCAATCATCGTTGCCACTTTGGCTGCTATGACAGATTTTAACGCTGTTTGCGTGCCAAAAAACATACTGGGGCTAAAATCCACCAGCAACACAATCGGTCGTTCTCGTTCTTCTTGATATAGTTTCGTATGTGGCTTACCTGTTCGTGCTGCCACCCGCCAGTCCATATTCCGAATATCATCACCTGCCTGATAAATACGAGACTCCTGATAATCCATCCCACGCCCTCGAAAGCGTGAATGATGGCTACCAATGGTAGATGTGCGCGCATAGGGTTGCTTACCGAATAGCTGTCGCCTAGCTTGCTGTTGCAAACGAATCAGCTGGTCAACAGTAATATGCGTGGCTGCATTATCTGCCTCACCCGCTTGCCCTACCCCAGATCTAATTCCAGAAACGGACTGCGACTTAAATAGACGATCAAATAATCTCATCGACAGATCCAATCTTAGGAAACAGGCACCTGTTGGATCAAATGGCGGATCACATCATCTGCTGTCATCCCCTCCGCCTCTGCTTCGTAAGACAATAAAATACGATGTCTTAACACCTCAAAAGCAATCGCCTGCACATCTTCCGGCGACACATAATCACGCCCTTCCAACCATGCATGCGCTCTAGCACAACGGTCTAACGCAATTGTCGCCCGTGGGCTGCCGCCATAGCTGATCCAACTGGCAAGTTCTTCGCTATAAGCACTCGCATTTCGGCTCGCCAACACTAATTGCACCAAATATGCCTCCACAGGCTCTGCCATATGCATTTTTAAAACGGCTGCTTGTGCTTGTGAAACATGCGCTTGTGACAGCATCATTTCTGGTGTTTCAGCCGTGTTTAATGTCTCTTTTGCTTGCTTGCGCGCCAATTCTAAAATAGCTGTTTCAGCGGCCACATCTGGATAATCAATAAATACATGCATTAAAAAGCGATCGAGTTGCGCTTCTGGCAAGGCATAAGTGCCTTCCTGCTCAATTGGATTCTGAGTGGCCATCACTAAGAATGGACGCGGCAATTTATAAGTTATCGAACCCACTGAAATCTGATGTTCTCCCATCGCCTCCAATAAAGCAGATTGCACTTTTGCAGGCGCACGATTGATTTCATCTGCCAAAATTAAATTATGAAATAAAGGTCCTTTTTGAAAAACAAACTCACCTGTTTCAGGGCGATAAATATCGCTTCCCGTTAAATCACCCGGCAATAAATCAGGCGTGAACTGCAAGCGATGAAAATCACCTTCTAAAATATTGGCAAGTGATTTAATTGCGGTTGTTTTGGCTAAACCTGGCGCGCCCTCCACCAGTAAATGGCCATCTGCAAGCAATGCAATCAATAGACTATCAACCAGTAAAGGTTGACCAATAATTTGGGTTTGCAAATACGTTCTTGCTTGCGTAAAAGCAGCGTGGCTATTATTTAATTCTGTGCTCATCATTCTTCCCTAATCGTTTTATCCTTGTTAAGGACATCCGTTTTAAAAGAGGAGTTCCCTTACACAGCAATAATGTTCTTGCAAAAAAAAAGGCCGATAAAATCAGCCTTTTTTTATATCGCGAATAATCGCTTAATTATTTCTTTTTGCTAAATTCTGTTTCGCCACCAGCTGCAAGAATTTTTGCTTGACCCAGCCAATCTTCACGGTCGATACGACCTTTGAAGTTAAGTGCTGTATCAATTTCTTCAATTTTCGCTGGTGTGAAGTCTGCAATTTGTTGGAAGCCTGTTACGCCTAATGCGTTCAATTTCTTCTCTAACACAGGACCCACACCTGAGATTTTTTTCAAATCATCTGAAGCAGAGGCTTTCTTCTTAGCCGCTGGCTTCTTAGCGGGTGCTGCTGTTTTGGGTGCTG
>DBOG01000005.1:20153-20616 GCA_002299915.1 Proteobacteria bacterium UBA652
GCTGCTTTTTTCTTAGCGCCTGATGCAGAAATACTGTCAATCATGATTTCTGTATAGCTTTGGCGATGACCTGCTTGACGACGGTAATGCTTGCGACGGCGGAATTTGATGATTTTAACTTTCTCACCACGACCTTGCTCACGCACTGTTGCGGTGACGCTTGCGCCGTCAACCATTGGTGCGCCAATAGTCACATTGTCACCATCAACCAGCATCAATACTTCAGACAATACAACACTGTCGCCCGCTTCTGCTTCAAGTTTTTCCACACGAAGGTATTCACCTTCTGCAACTTTATATTGTTTGCCGCCCGTTTTGATTACCGCGTACATTGTTTTCTCCAAATAAATTTCGTCGTGCTGATTCAACACACTTTAGCCAGACAATTCTACACAGGCTTGGCTAGCAATTCAACTCTAAAGCCTAAAAAAACAACATCACGCCAGGGCAAACGCATACTAAC
>DBOG01000029.1 GCA_002299915.1 Proteobacteria bacterium UBA652
CTCCACTGCGGTCGAGATGACAAGCGTGAAATGGCAGGAGAGGGCTTATTGGCGCAGCGTAACAAAACATCGTGGCAGGGCTTGAATATACAATAAAAAGCCAGTAGAATACTCGCTCTTAGATGGTTGGATATTTTGGTCTCTGCTCTGCAGGCGCTGGGATAATCCAGAATTTAACTCGTAACCCTTACCGTGTAAGGGTGTTATACAAAAGTTGGAGTATTTATGTCATTATCAGTTGAAGCAACAAAAGCAATCGTTGAGAAATATCAGCGTTCAGAAGGCGATACCGGCTCTGCCGAAGTGCAAGTAGCATTATTAACCGCTCGCATTGCAGATCTCGCGCCCCATTTCGAAAAGAATATCCATGATCATCACTCACGCCAAGGCTTACTTAAAATGGTGAGTGGTCGTCGCAAATTACTCGATTATCTTAAAAAGAAAGACATTACGCGTTATCGCGAGCTAATCGCTAACCTAGGCCTACGCCGCTAAGATGTTATCAAATTATCGATAAAAACAATGCCCCTGAGATCTTTGATTTCAGGGGCATTTGTATTTTTAATGCGTTGTTTCATGTGAGACACGTAATCCATCCAGAAAGGAAATGAAAAGTGAATTCAGTTAAAAAGACAGTGCAATATGGGGAACATACGCTCAGCCTTGAAACCGGTAAGGTGGCACGCCAAGCAAGCGGTTCAATCATTGCTAGCTTAGGTGAAACCTCTGTAATGGTCACCGTTGTGGGTAAAAAGCAGGTGCAACCGGGCCAAGGTTTTTTCCCGTTGACAGTAAATTACCAAGAGCGGACTTACTCAGCAGGTAAAATCCCGGGTGGGTTCTTTAAGCGTGAAGGTCGTCCTTCTGAAAAAGAAACCTTAACCTGTCGTTTGATTGATCGCCCATTGCGTCCTTTATTTCCGAAAGGGTTTTTGAATGAGGTGCAGGTGATTGCAACGGTAATGGCATTAGATCCTGCTATTGACCCTGATATTCCGGCGATGATTGGTGCTTCTGCTGCCTTGACTATCTCTGGGATCCCATTTAGTGGCCCGATTGGTGGGGCGCGCGTGGGTTATATCAATGGTGAGTATGTGTTGAATCCAAGCAAAGAACAATTAGAAGCAAGCGAGTTAGATTTGGTTGTTGCGGGTACGGATAGTGCTGTGTTGATGGTTGAATCTGAAGCTTCTGAATTATCAGAAGAGGTGATGTTGGGCTCGGTGATGTTTGGCCACGAAGCATTACAAGCGCCGATTGCGCTTATCAACGAATTAAAAGCAGAAGTGGGTAAAGAAGCATGGGATTGGTCTGCGCCAGAAAAAGATCCTGCTATTTATGATGCGGTTAAAACAAAAGCATTGTCAGGTATTGAAGCAGCATACCAAATTAGTGATAGATTAGCGCGTCAGGATGAATTGGCGACTGTGCGCACGGCAACGCTTGAGGCCTTGGCGCTTGAAAACAATGATTTACCTGTTGATGAAATAACAGGTGCATTTGCAAAAATTGAAAAAGAATTGGTACGTGGCAAAATCATTGCAGGCGAAGCGCGGATTGATGGTCGTGATACGGCAACCGTACGCGAAGTAAGGGTTGAAACAACCGTATTGCCTCGCGTGCATGGCTCAGCCTTATTTACCCGTGGTGAAACCCAAGCGATTGTGGTCGCCACATTAGGTGCTGAACGCGATGCACAAATGATTGATGCAGTTGAAGGTGAATACCGTGATCGTTTTATGTTGCATTATAACTTTCCGCCATTCTGTGTCGGTGAAACAGGTTTTGTGGGTTCGCCTAAGCGCCGTGAAATCGGTCATGGTAAATTAGCAAAACGAGGCATTATGGCTGTTATGCCTTCTGCTGAAGATTTTCCTTATGTGGTACGTGTTGTCTCAGAAATCACTGAATCTAACGGTTCAAGCTCGATGGCGTCTGTGTGTGGTACTTCATTGGCGTTAATGGATGCCGGTGTACCTATTAAGGCGCCTGTTGCCGGTATTGCGATGGGCTTGATCAAAGAAGATAATGGTTATGCCGTCTTGACTGATATCTTGGGTGATGAAGATCACTTGGGCGATATGGACTTTAAAGTGGCGGGTACGGCAAAAGGTATTACGGCGCTTCAAATGGATATCAAGATTGAAGGCATCAATGAAGAAATCATGACAACGGCATTATCGCAAGCGCGCGATGGTCGTTTAACGATTTTGGAGACGATGAATGCAGATTTATCATCGCATCGTGAAGAAATGTCTGAATATGCACCGCGTATTATTACGATTAAAGTACATACGGATAAAATCCGGGATGTGATTGGTAAGGGCGGCGCAACGATTCGTAGCTTAACGGAAGAAACGGGTGCGGTGATTGATATTGATGATGATGGTACGGTGCGGATTTTCTCATCTGACTTTAATGCGGGTCAAGAAGCGCAACGTCGGATTGAACAAATCACAGCGGATGTTGAAGTCGGTGTGATTTATGAAGGTACGGTGGCTAAATTAATGGACTTCGGTGCATTCGTTACTATCTTGCCAGGTAAAGACGGCTTAGTGCATATCTCACAAATTTCTGATGAACGCGTTGAAAACGTGAGCGATAAATTATCAGAAGGCGATGTGATTAAAGTGAAAGTATTAGAAGTTGATCGTCAGGGTCGTATTCGCTTGAGCATGAAAGAAGTAGACTAAATCTAGGGTTTAACCTACAAAAAAGGCGCCTTATGAAAGTAGGGCGCCTTTTTTATTGAGCTAAATTCAGTCTACCTAGTCTAGTCAGACAAATAATATTCCACAGTAGTCACGACCCTGACTTTCTTAATATGCGGATTATTCGTGTCACGAGGGCTAATACTAAATTGGCCTTGTGAAGCTTTTCTGATTTTACCCAGCGAACTCTCGGAATCATCAGCAAATTTCTCAGCCACCTCGCGGGCTTTGACGGTTGCTTCCGCAATCATTTCAGGTTTGATTTCATTGAGTTTGGTAAAAATATATTCGGTGACAAGTTGGTAATCGTTACCGGTAAATACAATGCCTTCTTTACCGAGTTTAGATAAAGAACCCATCACGGCCCGAACAGCATCAATATTTTTAGAATAAACGGTTACGGTTTGCATGGCGGAATAACGAAATTCTGGCAGCTCCCCCCCTCCATATTGATGTATTGATTTATCGATGATAGCAGGGCTTGAGAGTGTAATTACATCTGCACTGATACCACCTTTTTCAAGAAAGCTACGGATCTTAGCGGTGTTGGCATCAATTTTAGTATATAAATCCGTTAAGTCATTGCTCGCGACATTAAATTGAATCGGCCAAATCACGATATCAGCAGGATATTCCCGTTCCGAGAGCCCTTTTACGGTAACAGTTCGATCAAGCGCTTTATGTTTAAGCGCGGCGGAGCCGACTAAGTCGCCCAGCGCAGCTAAACCTAGAAATAAGAATACGCCCAAAATAAGGGCCGCCAATTTATAATCCTTTTGCATAATATGCTCCTTTTATTGTTGACAACATTAAACTGTGACTATTTCTTTTAGCGTTGGTTCATGTATTAAATAAATCAGCGTGTTACCAAGTTGTTTCATCTGCTTGGCCAAGAGAGAGTTCTTGGGTGATGATACGGAGCATCTCTTGTGCATTGGGATGCATTGTATCAGTATTATTTGCCACTTCTGTTATCAATGCTAAGGCAGATTCAGATTGAGTTTCTGTAAAAGCAGTTTTGCTGGGAGCGAGAAATTTCGGAATGCTTTTATTGAGTTCAGTGCCATCAGCCAGTAGATAACTACTTGAGATCAATAAACCCGCAGCCTCTTTTTTGGATAAATTAAATTTATTTTCAAATATATTGAGTAAGTGTGTTTTATCTTCGCGGGTCATATCACCATCTGACTTTGCGATGGCGACCATAAGAATGGCAGTGGCATCTAAGGGCTCTTCTATTCTAAAAATTGGGTTACCATCGTGTTTCTTACGCCATTTACGGCGTCTATTCCATAGGAATGGGTTAAGACCTCCCAAATCAATTCCAGCATTGGCAAGCCGACTGAGTAACACTAAAATGGTGACAATAGTACCGAGTAGGGCGAGCACAATATGCATATATATTCCTATGAATTATAAAACTAAATTTTTTTTAGATTGTCTTTATAGTAACATTGTCCTAATTGATAAAATAGGATACATTTAAAATGCCAACATTACGTTCCCCCCAATTGATATTAGCATTGCTGCTACCATTACTACTCACTGCTTGTGAACAGGACAAGCAAACGACGGGACAAGCAATAGTGGATAATGGTTTGTCAGCCGTGATTAGTGGTGAACACCGGTCGGCGGCGAATCAAGATCGCGATCAGTATCGTCATCCGCAGCAGACACTTGAATTTTTCGGGGTATCACCAGAGATGACTGTGGTAGAAGTTTGGCCGGGTGGCGGTTGGTATACTGAAATTTTGGCGCCTTGGATTAAGCAAGGAGGTGGGCAATATATTTCAGCTGGGTTTTTCCCTGATGCCCAACCTGAATATAGACAGAAAATACAATTGCGATATGAAGCCTTGTTAGCTGAGCTTCCTACGCAATATGATCAGGTTGTTTATGCGGGGTTAGGAAAAGAGGTGAATTGTGATGTTGCAGATGCTGGCAGTGTGGATGCGGTGCTTACTTTTCGTAATGTACATAATTGGCTGAAGGATGACCACGCGGCCGAGATGTTTAATACCTTTTATAAGCTGTTAAAACCAGGTGGCGTATTAGGGGTGACCGAACATCGGGCATTGCCGGACACAGACTTAGCAACCATGAAAAAATCAGGCTATGTAACACAAGACTTGGTGATTTCATTGGCGAAAGAAGCAGGGTTTGTATTGGAAGAATCGTCAGAAATCAATGCCAATGCATCAGATAATACAGATCACCCAAAAGGCGTATGGACCTTACCGCCTAGTTTACGTCTAGGCGATGAAAATCGAGCAGATTATTTGGCGATTGGTGAAAGTGACCGAATGACGCTACGCTTTAGAAAGCCCTAAATCCTTAATTGCTCAAGGCTACGCGCAAATATACCCGGACGGTTAACGGTCACGGAGAAGGCAGTATCTGCATCATTGGCCACACGGTTTAAACCCGCTTCTTTATCCCATTTATTGCGCTTCCACGCCATACTACCAAAGGTACGAACGGCGCGATAAATGAGCCGTTTTCGTACTAACGGCACATTGAGCACCGCCATCGCCTCCAACATAATGGCATCTGCTTGTGCTCTTGATCGGCTTTGGTCCCAATATAGCCAATCATGAATAATAGCGGCTTTACCGTAAATACCCCATTTGGGCAATGCCCACCATAATACACGGGGCACAGAGGCAAAATCAGTGACAAAACCATTGGTAACTTGCACCGTATCACCACTATTTTCACTACCCACATCATAGCCAAAATTGCTGACAATCATCCATGATTTGCCATCAGTGAGTGGGGTCACCAGCAAGGGTGCGGTGAATTGACTCATTGCGTATTACCGTCCATTGCTTTGATGGTTTGGCGTTGTTGTTCCATGACATCCAACATCATTTGTTCGGTTTCTTTGGCTTTTTCTAGCGCATCAAGTTGGGTTTGGAAGACTCTTTCTTGGCTGGTAACTTCTTCAACCACAGCGTCTTCACCATTATCTGAGCAGGCGATTAAGGTAGAAAACAAAAAGAATATAATGAATCGATACATGAGGGAAAATTCCTAATTATGGCAATAATGCTTTAATAACATCGGTAACAGATAATGCGCCTTTTTTGGAAAAAGGCAGTTGACCAACAGCGGTGTCGATACCACCACTGAAATGATAATTTGCTTCTTGTTTGCTGAACACACTTTGTGCCGCATCAATCAGTGCATCGGTATCAAATGAGATAGGGAGCGTGACTATTTGAGTGGTTTGTGCGGCAAGGCTTTCTTCTGTCTCTGCCGCAATAGAGCCGATGGCGAGTTGATTCAGCTTGAAATTACCATTCAGACTTGAAATAGGTAGTGGGAAGGGGTTGGGGTTATATAAATTAATATCAAAGATAACTCTTTTGTCTGCTATTGAAAAAGATTTAAGTTGGATCCCCTTAATCTCGGGAGATTCGACTAATGTATTGATTAACCCAGAGTTACACGCCATGAGGCTGAGCGATAAGAACAAAATAGTGAATAATTTCTTCATTTTATCTCCTAAGAATTATAGAGTCTATATTCTAGCATGCGTTAGCGATGAGTTGTTTTAGGAGTGCAATATGATCAGCTTGAGCGTTGAGACAGGGGATATAGCTGAAGTCCTTACCGCCTGTAGTTAAAAATAGATCGAGATTTTCTATTGCAATTTCTTCTAATGTTTCTAAGCAATCCGCACTAAAGCCGGGGCAGATAACATGGACAGATGTGTTGCCTTGTTCGGCAAGTTGCTGCAAGCTTTGGAAGGTGTAAGGCTGCAACCATGCCTCTCTGCCGACCCGAGATTGAAAGCTAATTTTCCATTGTGTCGGGGATAGTTTGAGTTCGGCGGCGAGTAATTCAGCTGTGCGCAGGCATTGTGTGTCATACGGATCACCAGCATCACAAAATCGTTGGGGAATACCATGGAATGACATGAGCAACACATCCGCTTGCGAATGTTGCTGCCAATGGGTGCGTACCGAATTAGCCAGTGCTAAAATATAGGCAGGATGCTCATGGTAATCTTGAATAAGCGAGAGTTCAGGTAGGGTTGGCCAAGTTTGTAATACGGCATTAACCGCATCAAAAGTGCTGCTGGTCGTGGTGTGTGAAAATTGTGGATAGAGAGGGAGCACGATAATTTTATTTACCCCTGCTTGTTGCAGCTTTTCTAATCCCGTTGCAATGCTGGGTTTCCCATAGCGCATAGCTAATGCAACAGTTGCGGGTTCGGAGAGCGTTTGTTGTAGGCTTGCCGTTTGTAATTCTGAAATAATACGTAATGGTGATCCGGCTTTAGTCCAAACTTTTTGATAGGCTTTGCTTGCTTTATAAGGCCGTAAAGGCAGAATTATGCCATAGAGAATGGGCCACCAGATCCAGCGTGGCGTATCTACCACTCGGCGATCGGATAAAAAGGCTTTTAGATACCGTCGCACATCGTTTGGCTGAGGGGAGTCTGGTGTGCCAAGATTGGTGAGCAATATGCCGAGACGGGGTTGGTTTTGGTCAGGTGACACGCTATTCTCAAGTTGGGGAAATTAACTGACTATTTTAGACCTTTATTAAGCCAATAACAGTCTCTTTTTTGTTAGAATGGTATTTTATATTAATATGTGGGGTAGCGCATTGAGATTATTGGTAACAGGCGGTGCGGGCTTTATTGGATCCGCATTGATTAGGCAGCTCATCAATGAGACAGATGCAACGATTATTAATGTAGATAAGTTAACCTATGCAGGCAACCTGGCATCATTAGAATCGGTTGCAGCCTCACCCCGTTATCATTTTGTGCAAGCAGATATTTGCGATGCTGCTGCAATGAAATCCGTATTGGTAGAATATCAACCGACGGCCATCATGCATTTGGCGGCAGAATCCCATGTTGACCGCTCTATTGATGGACCAGGTGATTTTATTCAAACCAATTTGGTGGGGACGTATACCTTATTGGAGGCGGTGCGGGCTTACTGGACTGATTTACCAGAAGCTGAAAAATCAGCATTTCGGTTTCAGCATATTTCAACCGATGAAGTCTATGGCAGCTTGGATGAAACGAGTTTATTTACTGAAACAACACCGTACCAGCCTAATTCCCCTTATTCCGCGAGCAAAGCAGGTAGCGATCATTTAGTGCGCGCTTGGTATCATACTTATGGCTTACCGGTATTGATAACGAATTGTTCAAACAATTATGGGCCATACCAATTCCCTGAAAAATTAATTCCGCTCATGATTCAACAAGCCCAAGCGGGTAAACCGCTTACTATCTATGGTAAAGGCGATAATATTCGGGATTGGCTGTATGTGGATGACCATGCCCGCGCATTACGTTGTGTGTTAGAAAAGGGCACAGTGGGCGAAGTGTATAATGTCGGCGGCCATAATGAATATACCAATTTAGAAGTGGTTGAAATGTTGTGCGATATACTAGATGAGTTATTACCTGATTCATCGCATCGACCACATCGTGATCTGATGACTTTTGTTACTGATCGTCCAGGGCATGATCAACGTTATGCGATTGATGCCAACAAAATAGCGCAAAATTTAGATTGGCGACCCGAAGAAACTTTTGTCACGGGTTTGCGTCAAACGGTACAATGGTATTTGGATAATTCGGCATGGTGTGACCAAGTATTAGATGGCAGCGACCAGCAGCAACGATTAGGTTTAAAGGGTAATTAATAATGGATAAACAACGCAAAGGAATCGTTCTGGCTGGTGGGTCGGGAACGCGGCTTTATCCTGTCACAAAAGCGTTTTGTAAACAATTATTGCCTATTTATGACAAACCGATGATTTATTACCCGCTGGCAACTTTAATGCGAGCAGGCATGCGTGATATTTGTGTCATTTCTACACCACAAGACACACCGAGGTTAGAAAAGCTATTGGGTGATGGCGAGCAATGGGGTATTAATATTAGTTATATTGTGCAAGATGAACCTGCGGGTATTGCGCAAGCCTTTCCATTAGCACGACATTTTATTGGTAACGATCCCAGCGCGCTTATTTTAGGCGATAATTTATTTTATGGTCATGATATGAGCAAGATGATGGCGGTTGCTAATGAACGTAGAACGGGTGCAAGTGTCTTTGCTTATCATGTTACTAATCCTAAAGATTATGGTGTTGTGGAATTTGATAGCATGGGTGCGGCAATCAGTTTGGCAGAAAAACCATCAGAACCAAAATCAAATTATGCGATTACAGGATTGTATTTTTATGATAATAAAGTGATCGATATTGCTGATAATTTACAACCTTCGTCACGAGGAGAATTAGAAATTACGGATCTTAACCAACAATATCTTGATCAACAGCAGCTGTATGTTGATGTGATGGGGCGAGGAATGACATGGTTAGATACGGGTACGCATGATGCCTTACTAGAAGCCGGCACATTGGTACAAGAGATTGAAAAACGCCAAGGGTTTAAGGTGCTCTGCCCTGAAGAAGTTGCTTATCGAAGCGGTTATATTGATGCTGATCAGTTAGAGGCATTGGCGGCACCTTTACTTAAAAGTGGCTATGGTGACTATTTGATGCAGATCCTAACTGATAAAGTGTATTAAAATGGGAATATGAAAATTATTGATACCGCGATTGCGGATGTAAAAATATTAGCGCCACGGGTATTTGGTGATACCCGTGGTTTTTTTATGGAAAGTTATAATCAAAAAACCTTTCACGACTTGCTGGGTCTGAAGGTGGATTTTGTGCAAGATAACCATTCGTGTTCAGGATTGAATACATTGCGAGGCTTGCATTATCAAATAGAGCAGCCACAAGGTAAATTAGTACGTGTCGTGTCAGGTGAAGTGTTTGATGTGGCTGTTGATTTACGCCGTAACTCGGAGACCTTTGGCAAATGGGTGGGCGCGATTCTCTCGGCTGAAAATCATCATCAACTGTGGGTGCCTACTGGTTTTGCCCATGGTTTTATGGTGTTGAGTGAGAGCGCTGATTTTGTGTATAAAACAACTGATTATTATGCGCCTGAGCATGAGCGGTGTTTACGTTGGGATGATCCGACAGTCGATATTGATTGGCCATATAAAGGTGCGCCATTGTTATCGGATAAAGATAAATTAGGTTTAGCATTGGCTGATGTGGACACATTTGCATAATGAAGATCTTGCTGATTGGCGCGAATGGCCAAGTAGGCTGGGAATGTCAGCGTAGTTTTGCCTCACTGGGCAAGGTTATCGTGCTGGAAAGGCAACAGCTTGATTTAACCGATACCCAAGCCATTCGAGATAAAATTCAACATATTAGCCCGGACATTATTGTGAATGCTACAGCTTATACAGCGGTGGATAAAGCAGAACAAGAACCGCAGCTAGCAGCCGCAATTAACACGCTTGCTCCGCAAGTGATGGCGGAAGAAGCGGTTAAATTAGATATTCCCCTGATTCATTATTCGACCGATTATGTGTTTGATGGCGAGATAGGCCGAGCTTGGACAGAAGAAGACAAGACTAATCCCCAGAATGTCTATGGCAAAACGAAGCTGGCAGGTGAGCAGGCGATAGCGGCGACGGGCGCGGCCTATCTGATTCTTAGAACCAGCTGGGTGTATGGTGCCCGTGGGAATAATTTTTTACGGACGATGATACGTTTAGCAACAGAGCGGGATAAGGTGTCAGTTGTGAATGATCAATTTGGATCTCCCACTTGGAGCCGAGATTTAGCGAACGCTACAGCAGAAATTATGACGCAAGGAATTGAACAAATTGCAGACAAATCGGGTGTGTATCATCTTACCGCCGCCGGTAAAACAAGTTGGTATGGTTTTGCCCAAGTGATTTTTGAGATGCTGCAACAGCAAGGGCATAATGTGGCTGAACTAACGGGTATTCCAAGCCGTGATTATCCTACGCCAGCGGCGCGACCTGCTTATTCTTGCTTGAATAATGATAAATTTAAATCGGCTTTTAATCTGCAGATACCAGAATGGGAAGGCCAAGTGAGATTGGTGATGAAATCGCTTGCGGATACGGATTAAAATCCCTGCAATTTATTCATTAAATCGGGCAACCAAAGTGCCATTTTCGGAAAAGCAATCAATAAGCCCAATATCAAAACCTGAATTGCCACAAATGGTATAATCCCTTTGTAGATGGACTGTAATTTAAGTGAAGGCGGGGCGCTGGCTTTTAAATAAAATAGTGAAAAGCCAAAAGGTGGCGTGAGAAAGGAGGTTTGTAGATTGATCGCAATCAATAAGGCAAACCACAATGGGTCAATCCCAAGATGAATCGCAACCGGTGCAATGATGGGCACAACGATAAAACAAATTTCAATAAAGTCCAAAAAGAAACCGAGCACAAAAATCATCATCATACTCAGGATTAAGAAAGTCCATTTCCCACCTGGTAAGCTATTAAAAAAGTCCAAGATTAAATTATCGCCACCCATCCCGCGAAATACTAAACCAAAGGCGGTGGCACCGATGAGGATCAGAAACACCATGCTGGTCAGGCGAGTTGTTTGTTGCAAAGCTTGTTGTAGATTTTCTAGTGTTAAACGGCGATGGCTGAGTGCCAGCAGCATCGCGCCAAGCGCGCCGACGGCAGCTGATTCTGTCGGTGAGGCAATACCAAAGAAAATAGAGCCCAACACTGCTAAGACCAGCGTCAGCGGCGGCAATAAGCTTTTAATCACTTTACGCGCGAGTTGGTTATCTTGCACCATTGGAATAGCGGGGGCCATGTCAGGGTGTCGCCATGCAATAAAGGCAATATAAGCGATATAGGCGCTCACTAATAATAAGCCCGGTATTACAGCCGCAACAAACAGCTGACCCACAGGGACGCCAATCACATCCCCTAATAAAATTAAGATAATGCTCGGCGGAATAATTTGGCCTAGCGTGCCTGAAGCAGCAATGGTGCCACTAGCAAGGCTAGGGGAATAATTATGTTTCAGCATTGCAGGTAGGGCAATCACTGCCATCGTCACCACAGACGCACCTACCACCCCAGTTGTCGCAGCCAATAAAGCGCCGACCAACACCACGGAAATAGCCAAGCCACCGCGAATACGGCCGAATAACTGGCCCATGGTTTCCAGCAAATCTTCCGCCAAACCTGATTTTTCTAGGATCACGCCCATAAACACAAATAAAGGCACGGCTAGCAGGGTGAAATTGGTCATAATCCCCCAAATTCGGAGCGGTAGCAGATTAAAAAAATCTAAGCCGAGAAAAAAGCTACCAAAAGCCAGTGCGACTGCGCCTAAAGTAAATGCAACGGGATATCCCGCCAGTAGCAAGATAAACAGCACCACGAACATCGCAATTGCCCAGTACTCCATTATTGCTCACCTTTTAATGAAAGTGCATGGCGTAAAATATTAGCCGTCCCTTGCAAAATCAGTAAAACAAAGGCAACTAATATGCTGGCTTTTAAGATAAATCGGTAAGGCAATCCACCTGGATCAGGCGAGGATTCTTGATACAAATAAGCATTTTCAACAAAAGGCCAGCTGGTGATTAAAATTAGAATACAAAAAGGAAGCAATAAGAAAAGCCCCCCGAGCAGATTCACCCAATGGCGCTGACGTTCAGATATAAAGCGGCTATTAAGCAACACATCCACCCGCACATGCTCATCATGCTTCAAGGTATACGCTGCGCCTAGTAGGAAAATGAGCGCGAATAGATGCCATTCTAGTTCCTGCAATGCGATGGAACCTTGATGGAAGAAATAACGCATGGCTACGTCATAACACACCAATAACACTAAGGCCAATACTAACCAAGCTGTCAGCTTGCCTGTCCACTCGATAAAGCTATCAATGACCTGAATAAAGCGGCTTAGCTTGTTTACCACGGGACGGGAGCCTCACTAAAATCAAAATCAGCAATGGGATTGCGTTTGCCTTCTAGATTTTTAAAATCAAACAATTCGCCATCTGCCATTTGAGAAGGTGAAATATTTTGTAAGCTACGGAAGATGTTTTCTACCCGGCCAGGTTGTTCTTTATCCCATGTTTGCAACATCTGCTTGATATTCTGTCGCTGCATATTGGGTTGGGAGCCACATAGATTACAAGGGATAATCGGGAATTCACGAATGGCCGCATAGCGTTCAATATCCGATTCTTTGGTGTAAGCCAATGGCCGAATTAAAATATTCTGCTTATCATCGCTGAGCAGTTTAGGTGGCATTGCCTTGATTTTGCTGCCAAAAAACATATTCAGAAACAAGGTTTCAACAATATCATCGCGATGATGGCCCAAAGCAATTTTAGTCACCCCATTATCGCGCGCAAAGCCATATAAAACGCCACGTCGCAGGCGAGAGCAAATCCCACACGTTGTTTTCCCCTCTGGCACGCGTGCTTGCACTTGGCTATACGTATCTTCTTCAATAATATGAAAAGGCACGCCTAGTTCAGATAAATAATTTGGCAGAATATCTTCAGGGAAATCCGGTTGTTTTTGATCAAGGTTCACTGCCAAAATATCGAAATTAATCGGCGCATGTTCTTTAAGATGCAGCAGAATATCCAGCAGGGTATAGCTATCTTTGCCACCCGACAAACACACCATGATTTTATCGCTATCTTGAATCATATCGTAATCCGCAATCGCTTGGCCGGCAGTACGGTGAAGGCGTTTGCGGAGTTTGTTATATTCGTAGGTGTCTTTTTGGGCTGTCATAAGCGGGATATTATAGCTTATGGCTATGGTGGCTGGGTGTGCAATTGTTTGATTAAAGGGGACGCTACCTGACGAATCCCCACGAAATAGATAACAAAAACAATAAATCAACTTAGAAACAAAGGAACTTTCACGACAATTG
>DBOG01000061.1 GCA_002299915.1 Proteobacteria bacterium UBA652
TAAGTTCACCTGTGACCATAACTTCCCTTTGGCATAGACCATTAATTAGGCCAACATTATGCGATATCTGGAGATAAATAGGAAGAAAATGGAGGCTGCGGCCGGAGTCGAACCGGCGTAGATGGATTTGCAATCCACTGCATGGCCATTTTGCTACGCAGCCTTAAAACTTTTTTATAGTGCCAGAAATAAAACACCCGCCACTTAAACTGGTTAAGGGCGGGCGCGGTATCTGGAGCGGAAAACGAGGTTCGAACTCGCGACCTCAACCTTGGCAAGGTTGCGCTCTACCAGCTGAGCTATTCCCGCTTTGAGAAGCCGCCCATTGTAGCGGTTTACGATTTTATGTCAAGCCTTATCCGTTAAAATTGGCCACGCAGATTGCATATATTGCACCATGGAAACAAAAGTGAGCGCCGCTGCAATATAGAGCAAGACCACACCAATCTCAAATATCGGCAAGCCAAACAAGCTGTTGCCTACAGCTGGATCAAATATCAAACAGCCAATAGCCAACATTTGAAACGCGGTTTTGAATTTGCCCATGGCAGAAACTTTAACCGCATTTCTCTCGCCTTTTTCGGCCATCCATTCACGCAAAGCAGAAATTGCGATTTCACGACCGATAATAATAATAACGGGGATAAGAATATACCAAGTGGGCATTTGTTGGAGAATTAGCAATAATGCGACACCGACTAGTAATTTATCGGCAACAGGATCAATAAATGCGCCTAATGGCGTTGTTTCATCCCATTTCCGAGCAAGATAGCCATCTAGCCAATCTGTTATTGCGGCAATAATAAAAATAACGGTTGCGATTGCTGGGCCATATTTTCCAAATAGAAAATAGGCGATCAATAGGACGGGGATCAGCAATATGCGAAGCAAGCTGAGCTTATTGGGTAAGTTATCAAACATATTTAAATCTTACGATACCAAAAAATATTTGGCTTATTGTATCGCGTTATGGAATATATCATAAACTTTTTGTGCCAGTGCAGGACTGATCCCATCCACACGCGCTAAATCTTCTACGCCAGCACGTTTGACTTCTTGAATGCCACCAAACTGCTGTAATAGCTTCTGCCGCCGTTTGGCACCTAGGCCTGGTATGCGTTCTAGTTCGGAAGTTACTCGGGCTTTAGCGCGCCGTTGCCGATGGCCTGTGATCGCAAACCGATGGGCTTCATCTCGCACCTGCTGTAATAGATGTAATGCCGGAGAATCTGCTGGCAAAATAACTTCACCTGCTTGACCGACCAGAAATAAACTTTCTTCTCCTGGCTTACGCGCTGGGCCTTTGGCAATGCCTAAAATAGGCAAATCGGTGAGTTGTAGTTCTTGCATCACGGCAATCGCTTCGGTAAGTTGGCCTTTCCCGCCATCAATAAGCAATAAATCTGGCCACTTCCCTTCACCTTTTTTGAGGCGGGTATAACGCCTCGTCAGCGCTTGGTTCATCGCGGCATAATCATCGCCCGCGGTAATGCCTTCAATATTAAATTTACGATAATCACTTTTAATCGCGCCCTCAATCCCAAATACCACACAGGATGCGACTGTTTTCTCGCCACTGGTGTGGCTGATATCAAAACATTCTACCCGTTTGGGCATGTCATCCATTTTTAAGGCGGTTTGCAATAGCTCGAAGCGCTTGAGCATATTCATTTTGCTGTCTAGCCGTTGGCTAACGCTTAATTCCGCATTGGTGAGCGCCATCTTCATCCAACGACTTCCCATACCACGCTGCGGTTGGCGCAAAGCCACTTTATGCCCTGCCGTTTCAGTTAGCGTTTCACTGAGCCAATCGGTATCTTCTAAATCATGGCTGAGTAAAATGTCAGCGGGGGTTTCTCTGCCTAAATAATATTGTGGGATCAGGGCGGATAAAATTGATTCCGCCGTGTTCCCCGCCGATCCTTTCGGAAATAGGCTTTTATTGCCCAAGTGTCGCCCACCGCGAATAAAGCAGACCTCAACACAAGCCACCCCATTACGCACCACCGCCGCCAACACATCTAAATTACCGGCATCTGTGCTGGCATATTGTTTTTCTTGGATCCGCCGTAAGCTAATAATTTTATCTCGCAAAATAGCTGCTTGTTCAAAATTAAGTTCGATAGATGCTTTCGCCATTTGGGTTGATAATTCATCAATCACTTGTTGGTTTTTGCCTTGTAAGAACATCACGGTATGCGTCACATCACGCTGGTAATCTTGTTTTGAGATTAAATCCACACACGGCGCCGTACAACGTTTTATTTGATATTGCAGACAGGGCCTTGAGCGATTGGCATAGAAAGTATCATCGCATTGACGCACGGGGAACAATTTTTGCAATAAATTCAGGCTTTCTCGCACCGCCCCCGCGCTAGGATATGGCCCAAAATATTGGCCTTTTGCCCGTTGCGCGCCACGATGCAAACTTAACCGTGGAAAATCATCGCCCGATAAAAACAAGTGGGGATAGGTTTTGTCATCACGTAATAGAATGTTATAGCGTGGCTTGAGCTGCTTAATCAGATTGTTTTCTAGGATTAAGGCTTCATTTTCGGTATGGGTGACGGTGGTATTAATCGCCTCAATCTGCGCCACCATCACTTGGGTTTTAGAATTTAACCCTGTTTTTCTAAAATAACTCGATACCCGTTTTTTGAGGTTTTTTGCCTTCCCAACATAAATGACGCCCCCCTCCTCATCACACATTTGATAAATGCCAGGCCGCCCGGTTAGGCCTTTTAAAAAAGTAGCATGATCAAACATAATAGAACCTTTGTTCGCGTCGCCTTTTCCGCCAGGGCTGCGTTAAAAATAATCTCAACATGCTCATTTACACTGGTAAACTGTGCTTTTTCGACCCTTTTTGCCTTGCCCTATCGAAAAATACTTAGCGTGCAAACCTCCTATACAACTTATTTTTTACCTGGAAATTCTTTCTTCTTAGGTGAATATTCGCGACGATAGCATTTATGCGCTTGATAGAAGCTATTCGCTGCTAGACCCAATAACACCAAGCCACCAATAATCCCGACCATGGGTGGTGAATATAGATACATCAATACAGCCGCCACCAACTCGCAAGCACCAATAACTTTCAATAACAATACATTTTCAGTTCGTTTTGCCATATTATTCTCCGCCACCCTTTCTAGTATTCCATTACAATTATATACCCATTTGTGTAAAAATAGCCGCCTTAACACGTTAACAATATAGCGCCATGTCCCCATCAGAAAAAAACTTGCCACTTAAACCGATCCTAGCCGATGACGTCAAACTCATTCAGGCAGGCCAGCTCTATGGTAGTGCGGCTGGCTGTTTGATTGCCAACGCTGCGCACCAACATGAAGGGCCGCTGTTAGTGGTGACGCAAGATACCGCCTCCGCCCACCATTTAGCGCAAGACATCTTATTTTATATGGGCAAAGATACACTGCCTATCTTGCATTTCCCTGATTGGGAAACCCTGCCCTACGATAGCTTCTCTCCTCACCAAGATATTATCTCCGAACGCTTAGCCACGCTACATCAATTGCCTAGTTTTAATCGCGGTATTTTATTAGTTCCTATTGCGACCTTAATGCACCGCTTGCCGCCACAAGATTTCTTGGCTAGCAACAGCCTGATGCTCAATACAGGTGACAAACTGAATATAGAGCAATGGCGACAACAATTAGAAAAAGCAGGTTATCGCGCTGTTTCCCAAGTGATTGAACATGGTGAGTATGCGGTGCGTGGCTCCATTATTGACATTTTCCCAATGGGCAGCGAAGCACCTTATCGGATTGATTTATTTGATGATGAAATAGAAAGCTTGCGAACTTTTGACCCTGAAACCCAATCTTCCACGGCCACGATCAAAAATATCCAATTACTCCCCGCACGCGAATTCCCTTTTACAACGGACAGCATCAATCGCTTTCGCCAGCAATTTCGAGATCACTTTGATGGCGATCCACAACGTAGCTTAATTTATCGTGAAATCACCGATGGCAATGTGCCGAGTGGAATTGAATATTATCTGTCTTTATTTTTTAATCACACCCAAGGCTTATTAGATTATTTACCTAATAACACGCTAATCACCCACCTCCATGATACCTTCGATGCTGCCAACACTTTCTGGCAAGAAATTCAGCAGCGCTATGAACATCGTGGGGTGGATATCGAACGGCCTTTATTGCCGCCTACCGAACTATTTTTCCCTACCGATATTTTATTTGGCCAATTTAAACACTACCAAAGGCTACAAATACAATCACATGAATTGGATAATAGCTCAGGGAATATCAACTACGCCACCAGCCTACCCCCACAACTCACCCTAAATTCACAAGCTGAAAACACCTGCGATGCGCTTAATCAATTTATGGCAGGCTTTGATGGCCGCATCTTGTTAGCTGCTGAAACGGCAGGTCGCCGAGAAACCTTACTCGATTTACTACAAAAACATGCTATTTATCCCGTTAAATACGCTGGTTGGGATGATTTCTTAGCAGGTGATGATCTGCTCGGGATCACCGTTGCGCCGCTAGAGCAGGGCTTGATCTTAGCGAAGCCAGCGATTGCGGTGATTGCAGAGCCGCAATTATTTGGTCAACAAGTCATGCAACGTCGTCGTCGCAGTCGGCGAAAACGAGATCCCAATTCGGTTATCAAAAACCTGGCTGAGTTATCGCTTGGTGATGCCGTGGTGCATGAAGATCATGGTGTGGGTCGCTATCTCGGCTTAGAAACCATGGATATGGGGGATATTGATACCGAATATGTGGTGCTCGAATATGCCAAAGGCGATAAATTATATGTGCCTGTTGCCTCGCTGGATTTAATCGGCCGTTATTCAGGATCAGCACCTGAACTGGCACCCTTACATACGCTTGGCTCAGGACAATGGGAAAAATCAAAGCGTAAAGCGGCTGAAAAAGTGCGCGATGTGGCGGCTGAATTACTGGATATTTATGCCCAGCGTGCCGCCCATACAAAACCGCCTATTGATGAACCAGATGATCAATATGAGGTGTTTGCCGCGGCTTTTCCATTTGAGACCACACCCGATCAGCAAGATGCGATTGATGATGTTATTAAAGATATGACCAGTACCTTACCCATGGATCGTTTAATCTGTGGTGATGTCGGTTTTGGTAAAACGGAAGTGGCGATGCGGGCGGCTTTTCTGGCGGTGCAGGCGGGTAAGCAAGTGATGGTGCTCGTACCTACCACCCTATTAGCACAGCAGCATTATGAAAGCTTTAAAGATCGCTTTGCAGATTGGCCAGTGCAAATCGAAGTCATGTCGCGCTTCCGCACCAAGAAACAAACCGATGCCGTAAAATCTGCGCTATCAGATGGCACGGCTGACATTATTATCGGCACCCATAAGATCATCCAAAATGATATTGATCCCAAGCGATTAGGTTTGTTTGTACTCGATGAAGAGCATCGTTTTGGAGTAACACAGAAAGAACAGATCAAAAAATTCCGTGCTGAGATTGATGTGCTCACACTCACCGCCACACCGATTCCACGCACTTTAAACATGTCGATTTCGGGGATCCGTGATCTGTCGATTATCGCTACCCCGCCGCCTAAACGTTTGGCGATTAAAACCTTCGTCCAACAATGGGATAAAGAAAAACTGCATGAAGCGATGCAACGGGAAATAAAACGTGGCGGACAGGTCTATTTTCTGCATAATCGAGTAGAAGATATTGATAAAATTGCCCGAGAAGTCGAAGAGATTTTGCCAGAAGCGAAGGTTGCGGTTGCTCATGGGCAGATGCGCGAGCGGGAATTAGAAAATGTGATGCTGGATTTTTATCATCAGCGCGTTAATGTACTGGTCTGCACCACGATTATCGAAACAGGTATTGATATCCCCAATGCCAATACCATTATTATCCATCGCGCCGATAAACTCGGCTTAGCCCAGCTTTATCAGATCCGTGGACGCGTTGGTCGCTCGCATCATCGCGCCTATGCTTATCTAATTGTGCCACCCCGTAATGCAATGACGGCCGATGCGATTAAACGCTTAGAAGCCATAGAGGCCATCGAAGATCTCGGTACGGGCTTCACCCTGGCAACCCACGATATGGAGATCCGTGGGGCAGGTGAATTACTGGGCGATGAGCAAAGCGGACAAATGCAAGAGATTGGCTTTAATTTATATAATGAATTATTAGAGCGTGCAGTGACAGCGCTTAAAGCAGGCAAAGAAGCCAATATTGACTTTGATGAACGCCACTTTGTTGAAATCGACCTGCATGTGCCTGCGTTGATTCCAACAGATTATTTGCCTGATGTGCATTTACGGCTTGTTTTATATAAACGCATTTCAGCCGCGCCTGATCATGCCGCATTGCATGAACTGCAAGTTGAAATGATTGATCGATTTGGTCTATTGCCCGATGCGGTTAAAACCTTATTCGCTGTGCATGAGTTACGCTTAAAAGCCGCGCCGCTTGGCATTCGTAAAATAGACGTGTATGAACAAAGCGGGCGGATTCTATTCCGCGCCCAACCTGATATTGATCCAATGACCATCATCAATTTAATTCAACTTGCGCCCAGACGCTATAAATTAGATGGCCAAGATAAACTCCGTTTTATCGAAGATATGCCTGATGCAGACAGCCGTTTGCAGGTGTTAGGCGCAGTGCTGGATAAATTAGCCGAAAAGAACGAATCGAACGATTAGGTCTAAACATGCTATAAATAGCTACGATTATTTTGAGTTTGGACACCTTAATTATGCAAGTATTTACTGCAAATGAAGCAAAGACACACTTTGGTGCCTTTATTGATAAAGCACAGAGAGAGCCTGTGAGGGTGACGCGCCGTGGCCGTACAATTGGCATTATGGTGTCTGAAGCTGAATATGAATCTATGCGGTAGTTTTATGCCAATCGCTTATTACATTCATTAGAAAAATCAGGAAAAGAGGCTGCCGAAAAAGGCCTAAATAAAGCTGTGTTACAGCAGCTATTAAGCGATGATTAAACCGGTAGTCCTTGATACCAATGTATTAATCAGTGCCGCACTTTCTCCATCAGGCTTGCCGGCGCAAGTTGTTCGACATACTATCGAACAAGGCCGTATTGTTTTTTCAGACGAAACTTATGAAGAATTTTATTCTCGACTCTGGCGCCCTAAATTTGATCGCTATATTACAAGAGAGATGCGCCAATCAATTCTGCTTGATTTTAGTAATATCGCCGATTGGGTCAATATCGCGGGCAAGTTAGATCTATGCCGCGATCCTGATAATAATAAATTTCTCGAAGTTGCAATTGTTGCGCAGGCGGTGATGTTAGTTAGTGGCGATAAAGATTTAACCGATCTACAGGAAATTAAAGGGATCCCTATCTATACTCCCGCTCAATGCATTGATGCAATTAATCATCACTAAACTATACCCGTGATCATTCAAATTGCGGTTTTTTGGTGCCCGTAATGGATGGGATAGCAAGGCATAATAGTGATGTAATAGTCGTTCTATTGCTCACTATCTATAACGCAGCTAGCGCATTCAGTATGGGTGTTAAAAATCTGCAACTTGAATGATCACGGGTATATATTCAAATACATACTAAAAATCATTTTATTTTATAGCCCTTTATGCGTTATAATAGATGGTTTACTTCGGCAATTTTTTGCCATTTTTAATTAACGAACACTTAAACAAACGAGACGAATATGGCTGCTGATTTATCCAAGTACAGAAATATCGGGATCTTCGCGCATGTTGATGCGGGTAAAACCACGACAACAGAACGGATCCTTAAACTAACTGGTAAAATCCATAAAATCGGTGAGGTTCATGATGGTGAATCTACGATGGATTTCATGGATCAAGAAGCAGAGCGTGGGATAACCATTCAATCTGCGGCAACCACATGTGAGTGGGGTGGTCATCGTTTAAACGTTATCGATACTCCGGGTCACGTAGATTTCACAATTGAAGTATATCGTTCGCTTAAAGTGCTTGATGGTGGTGTTGGTGTTTTCTGTGGTAGTGGTGGTGTTGAGCCCCAATCAGAAACAAACTGGCGCTATGCTAATGAATCTGAAGTATCGCGTATTATCTTCGTGAATAAACTGGATCGTATGGGTGCTGATTTTTATCGCGTTGTAAAACAAGTTAAAGATGTTTTGGGTGCCAATCCATTAGTGATGGTATTACCAATTGGTATCGAAGAAGATTTCATTGGTTGTGTTGACCTATTAACGCGTAAGGCATGGATATGGGATAACGAAAAAGACACCACGGAATTCCGTCTTGATGAGCCACCTGCAGACATGGCTGACAAAATTGAAGAGTATCGCGAATTATTGGTCGAAACGGCACTTGAGCAAGACGATGATTTAATGGAAAAATATCTTGAAGGCGAAGAGCCTTCAATTGAAGAACTCCATAAATGTATCCGTAAAGGTACATTAACAATGGGCTTCTTCCCAACATACTGTGGTTCAGCCTTTAAAGATAAAGGTGTGCAAATGGTATTGGATGCGGTTGTGTCGTATCTGCCAAGCCCAACAGAAGTTAAACCACAGCCAGAAGTGGATGAAGCAGGGAATGAAACAGGTGACTTCGCGATTGTTTCAACTGAAGGTCCACTGCGCGCCCTAGCATTCAAAATCATGGATGACCGGTTTGGTGTATTAACCTTTATTCGTATCTATTCAGGTATTTTAAACAAAGGTGATTCGGTGCTTAACTCGTTCACGGGTAAAACAGAGCGTGTTGGCCGGATGGTAGAAATGCATGCCGATGATCGTAATGAGTTAGATACCGCACAAGCAGGTGATATCATTGCCGTTGTGGGGATGAAAGATGTGCAAACAGGTCACACACTCTGTGATCCTAAAAATCCAACAACATTAGAGCCTATGGTATTCCCGGATCCCGTTATCTCAATTGCGATTTCACCCATTGATAAAGCCAGTACTGAAAAAATGGGTATTGCTATTGGTAAAATGATTAAAGAAGACCCTTCTTTCCGCGTTGAAACAGACCAAGAAAGCGGTGAAACGATCATCAAAGGGATGGGTGAGTTACATTTAGATATTAAAGTAGATATCTTAAAACGGACACATGGTGTTGAAGTCACCGTCGGTGCACCACAAGTGGCTTATCGTGAAACAATCACACAAAGTATCGAAGATAGCTATACCCATAAGAAACAATCCGGTGGTTCTGGTCAGTTTGGTAAAATTGACTACATCATTGAGCCAGGCGAACCAGCAAGTGGCTTTGAATTTGAATCTAAGGTTACCGGTGGTAATGTACCGCGCGAATACTGGCCTGCAATCGAAAAAGCATTTGAAGGCAGCTTGGTTAAAGGTGTGATGGCGGGATTCCCTTGCTTAGATGTAAAAGTAACCTTATTGGATGGTGCTTTCCATGCGGTGGATTCATCTGCAATGGCGTTTGAATTGGCAGCGAAAGGTGCTTATCGTCAAACCATCCCTAAAGCAGGTCCACAATTGCTTGAGCCGATCATGAAAGTAGACGTATTTACACCTGAAGATCACGTAGGTGATGTAATCGGTGATTTAAACCGCCGTCGTGGGATGATCAAATCACAAGACGCAACACCAACAGGTGTCCGTATTAATGGTGAAATACCACTAAGTGAAATGTTTGGTTATATTGGTTCATTACGTACGATGACATCAGGTCGTGGTCAGTTCTCTATGGAGTTCTTGCACTATATGCCTTGCCCACGTAATGTGGCTGAAGATGTAATCGCAGATGTTAAAGCGCGTGAAGCTGCTAAAGCAAAATAAGCAGTCTCATGAGAAACAAAAAAGCCAGCTTTAAGCTGGCTTTTTTTATGCCTTACCTATCGTTCTAATACGAAAATTGTAGGCTAAAGGCAACCCGATGACGATCGTAATCACGACGCGCATCGGACGAGTCATTTTTAGTCCAAGTATGCAAGCCTTTTAATGTGTAAGAATTGACCGCGTTGT
>DBOG01000044.1:0-2744 GCA_002299915.1 Proteobacteria bacterium UBA652
TGGCTTGAAGCGAACGATGTGGCATTCACCTTCCACGACTTTCGTGTAGAGGGTTTAGATGAAGCAACGATTATCGGCTGGCTAAACACCGTCTCATGGGAAACCTTGCTCAATAAACGCAGCACAAGCTGGAAACAATTAAGCGACCCACGCAAAGACCAATTAGACCAAGCCATTGCCATCGAATTCATGCTCGCCAACCCGACGCTGATCAAGCGCCCTGTATTGTGTGATTCTGCTGGCTGTATGGTAGGATTCAAAGAAACAGATTACATTTCAAGGTTCAAAAAATAATATGTCCGACACACTCGACCTCACCAAAGACCTCATCAGCCGCCCCAGCGTCACGCCAGAAGATTTTGGTTGTCAGCAACTATTAGCAGATCGGCTAGCAGCCATCGGCTTCACTATCGAACACCTACGTTTTGGCGACACGGATAATATCTGGGCAAGACGCGGCAGCCAATCACCCGTATTCGCCTTTGCAGGTCATACCGATGTCGTACCCACTGGCCCAGCAGAAAACTGGACATCACCGCCCTTTGAACCCGTTATTCGCGATGGTTTGCTCTATGGCCGCGGCACAGCCGATATGAAAGGCAGCATTGCCGCCTTCGTCACCGCCTGTGAACGCTTTATTGCAGAGTATGACGACCACACAGGCAGCATCGCCTTTCTCATCACCAGCGATGAAGAAGGCCCCGCAACAGGCGGCACAGTAAAAGTTATTGAAACGCTGGAATCAAGAGGCGAAAAAATAGATTGGTGCCTCGTCGGTGAACCAAGCAGCACCAACAAAGTCGGCGACATCGTTAAAAATGGTCGCCGTGGCTCAATCAATGGTTATTTAACTATTAACGGCAAACAAGGTCATATTGCCTATCCCCATCTAGCAGACAACCCCATCCACCTACTTACGCCCGCATTAACAGAACTCTGTGATGTCGAATGGGATCAAGGCAATGAAGATTTCCCGCCCACCAGCTTTCAAGTGTCTAATCTAAACTCAGGCACAGGCGTCACCAATGTGATTCCCAGCACGGCTGAAGTCATCTTCAATTTCCGTTATTCCACCGAAGTGACCCACGAACAATTGCAACAACGTGTCGAAGCCTTATTAGATAAATATCAGCTAGACTATGATTTAAAATGGGTACTCTCAGGCAAACCCTTCCGCACCGCCAGTGGTACATTAGTGGATGCCGTCAAAACCGCCATCAAATCAACCGTAGGCTACGATACCGAACTCTCCACCTCAGGCGGCACCTCCGATGGGCGTTTTATCGCGCCTACGGGTGCACAAGTTATCGAGCTGGGGCCGCTTAATGCGACGATTCATCAAGTAGATGAATGTGTGTCGGTTGATGATTTGGATGTTTTGTCGGATGTTTATAAGGCTTTGCTGGTCAACTTGCTGGGTAGATAAAGACTTGCAAAAACCAATCAAGTCTTGCTCTATTGGTTTTTGTTTAATAACATCGCTACTCACTTGCTGTAAAGACAGCGCGACCTAAAGGGACCCTAATTATGTCTTTAAAGAAAAAAATATTAATATCATCACTTGCCATTATAGCTTTATCTGCTTGTAGTTCAGCTAAAAAAGAAATTGCCTATTCCCCTAATATTCATAACGCTACTGATTTTACTAAAAAAATGGTAGTCGAATTGTCAGCCAATTTAGATAAGGTTCTTTCCAAGAAAAATAATCGTGAGGTACAAGAGGGGGGATTTAAAATACTCAACACACACTTTTCCCTAGACACGGCATAGCATCTGTTGTATCAAGCTTTAGTAACTATTGTGCTGGAATAGGTGGTACTTTAGAAAGAGGTTTATGCTCATACGACAATGAAACCAAAGCTTATTTCCTTGTAAAAATGGAGGTTTTAGGTTATATCACAGGAACACCAAAGGTCTCTCTTGAAGTAATAGAGCCAACAACCGTAAGCGCCGTACAAATGTTCAGGCAGGCTCAGAACTTGGGTTATTTAACCTCTGCTCAAGTTAAGACGCAACATATTAAAGAAGTACAAACACGTCAAGCTCGCGAACAAAGGCGAGATATAGAAAGACGAAATTTTGAAAGGGGTGATAGAGTCTGTAGTTACAAGTCACCTTATCCTAGAATTATTGACGAAGTAACAAATAAAGGAATTAAAGTATCACTAAGAATTGGTAATACCAATCATTGGTACAATAAAAGTGATTGGTATTTATGTGAAAACTAATCAATAGCGGCCAACCGCAACATATTATTGTTCGTGGTAATAATCGCCAACCTAAATTTATTGTTGAAACTCAGAAATATTTCAAGACTGGCCCACCTTCCACCCGCTAAGATTTTCTGAAATATATTATCAGGATGATTATGAACATAGAATGCCCTACATGTGGCTCTGAGAGCTATAAAATATTGTTGATGAGGTACAACACTAGCGCGTAGGTCGGACAAGCGATAGCGCCATCCGACGCATGAAAGCAAGCGCAAGTTCATTTCCCCATGCGGCGCATGACGCTATCGCTTATGCGCCCTACATTTTAGGTACTGTTATTCCTCGAATTTCAACGCTTCTCTAAAAAACTAGGCATATCACAGCGACTATGAAGCACTCTAACAATACGGATATGATTGTTTAGAATGCGATAAAAAATGACATGTTTGTTTTGAATTAGGCTTCTTAAACCTACTTTGATTTCCTCTCTAGTTCTGCCCAGCTCTGGTGATTGCGCCAGTTTTGTAAAAA
>DBOG01000044.1:3111-3459 GCA_002299915.1 Proteobacteria bacterium UBA652
CTTTTTGTAAGCCATATTCAAATTCAGTGTAATCAAAAATATCTTCAATATCGTTATCAGCTTTTGGCGAGAGCACGTAATACATCGCGCTATTTATTTCTTGCAGCTAGTTTGGTTTTAACAATGTCTTCCACCGAGCGAGGACTTGTTTCTCCCTCCCAGCCTTTTGCTATTTCAGTGCGAAGATCGTCAATCACTCTATGGCGATAAAATTGATGCATGCGCAGAGCATCCCGCACAACTTCACTGGCATTTTGAAAGTCACCACTTTCTAGCTGTGCAGCAATATAAATTTCTTGTTTCTCAGTAAAGCTTACATTCATTAGATGTAAGAATTGACCGCGTTGT
>DBOG01000039.1:0-21330 GCA_002299915.1 Proteobacteria bacterium UBA652
GTGGCGTTCAAGGTACATTACAGCGTTATAAAGAACTAAAAGATATTATTGCGATTTTGGGTATGGATGAGCTATCTGAAGAAGATAAATTAACCGTATCACGCGCTCGTAAAATTCAACGTTTCTTATCACAACCGTTCTTCGTTGCCGAAGTATTCACCGGTAGCCCAGGCAAGTATGTGGCATTGAAAGATACTTTAGCTGGATTTAAAGGTATCTTAAATGGCGATTATGATGCGCTACCAGAACAAGCGTTCTACATGGTGGGTGTAATTGAAGAAGCAGTGGAAAAAGCGAAAACGCTGTAAGTTTTCAGGAGATAAACGATGGCGAATACACTACATGTTGATATTGTAAGTTCTGAAAAAGAAATTTTTTCGGGTGAGTGCGAAGCAGTGTTTGTTTCAGCATTAATGGGTGAATTAGGGATCTATCCACGCCACACACCATTGCTTACCAGCTTGAAGCCGGGTGAAGTGCGGGTGTTAATTGATGGCAAAGAAGAACAGTTCTATGTTTCTGGTGGTACGCTTGAAGTTCAGCCACATATCGTAACCATTTTGGCTGATACCGCGATGCGGGCGGGAGATGTTGATGAAGCAGCTGCTTTGGCCGCTAAAGCCGATGCAGAGCGTGCGATTAGCGATGGTGATGCCACAGTAGGCTTGGCAGAAGCACAAGCTAAAATGGCAGAAGCAATGGCACAACTTCGTAGCATTGAACGGATGAGAAAAACAGGTGGCGGTAGCCACTAATAGAGCTTAAATCTTTAAAAATTAATCGGCGGTCTTAATGACTGCTTTTTTTTGCGGGTAATTTGTTAGAATAGATAGAATTAACCCTTGGAAGTATAAGTTTTATGTCGTTAAGCATCGTAGTCCTTGCCGCTGGCAAGGGCAGTAGAATGAAATCAGCTCTTCCGAAAATTATGCACACATTAGCAGAAAAAACACTGCTTGAACATGTGATTGATACGGCACAAGGCCTGTCACCACAAAATATGGCCGTGGTGTGTGGTAATGGTGTTGATCGAGTATTACCGTTCTTAAATGAAAAAAACATTACGTCAGTTATACAACATGAGCAGTTAGGCACAGGACATGCTGTGATGCAAGCCGAAGCTGAGTTTGCAGGGACTGATCAGGTGTTAGTGCTCTATGCTGATGTGCCATTAACGCAGCAATCAACTTTAAATGCTTTGCTTAATTGTGGTGATGTACAGAGTTTGCGGATCTTAACTACTCAGCTGGCCGATCCAACAGGCTATGGGCGGATTGTACGTAATGATGCGGGACAAGTGACGTGCATTACAGAGCAAAAAGATGCGGATGCGGCCACGCTGGCGATTCAAGAAGTGAATAGTGGCATTATGGTGTTGCCTTGTGACTGGCTGCAAGCTGCGCTACCAAAGCTGTCAAATCAAAATGCCCAAGGAGAATATTACTTAACGGATTTGGTTGCTCTAGCGGTGGTAGACGGCATTACAATTTCCACAGTCTGTTGTGAAGATAATGCCCAAGTGGCGGGTGTGAATAATCGCCAGCAATTGGCGTATTTAGAGCGTGAATATCAACTACGACAGGCACAGGACTTAATGGCGCAAGGCGTGACATTAATGGATCCTGCGCGCTTTGATCTACGTGGTGAAGTTGAAGTGGGTGAAGACATCACGATTGATGTGAATGTCATTCTGGCAGGTAAGGTTGTATTAGGTAATAACGTGAAAATTGGTGCTAATTGCGTGATCACGAATGCCGTAATCGGTGCGGGCACAGAAATCTTGCCGAATTGTGTGTTGGAAGAATGCACGATTGGTGAGAATACAAATATCGGGCCTTTTGCTCGGATCAGACCTGGCTCGGTATTAGCGGATGAAGCAAAAATTGGTAATTTCGTTGAAACTAAAAATGCCCATATTGGGCTGGGTTCAAAAGTGAATCATTTGAGCTATATTGGGGATACGGACATGGGCGCGGGCGTGAATATTGGCGCGGGCACCATTACCTGTAATTATGATGGCGCGAATAAACATCGCACTACGATTGGTGATAATGCCTTTATTGGATCAGATAGCCAGTTAGTGGCGCCGGTGACGGTGGGAGAAGGCGCAACGGTGGCAGCAGGTACAACACTGCGCAAAGATGCCGCTGCCAACGCCTTAACGCTAACAAAAAGTGATCAACGTAGCTTATCGGGCTGGAAGCGCCCAATTAAAAAGGATCAAAAATAATGTGTGGTATCGTTGGCGCGGTCGCACAGCGGGATGTTATCCCCATTTTATTGGCAGGATTGCAACGGTTAGAATACCGCGGCTATGATTCGGCAGGCGTGGTGGTGGTCGATAAGAATGGCACATTAGAACGCGGGCGACGGATTGGTAAAATTGGAGGATTAAAAACAGCCTGTGAAGGAATAGAGATCTCGGGACGGCATTGCCCATACGCGTTGGGCAACACATGGCACACCTACTGAGAAAAATGCGCATCCCCATATTGCGAAAAATAGTGTGGCGGTTAAATAGTCGGCATTTAGGCTTAATAATAAAGAGATAAAATTGGAATCCATACTTTCATCAATTGACTATAAAGATCCTATCTGGATTACGATCGCCTTTTTGTTTGGGGCGCTCAGTCGTGGTATCGGTTTGCCACCGCTTGTTGGATTTCTGGTTGCCGGGTTTATTCTGAATGCTTTCGGCGTAGCCGGTGGGTATTTTCTAAATGAAATGGCAGATATTGGGATTGCACTCCTGCTTTTTACAATTGGTTTAAAGCTGAAATTGAAAGACTTATTAAAGATAGAAATATGGGGCACGGCACTCTCGCATATGCTTATTTTTAGTTTGGTTTCTGTCGGCATACTTTTATTTTTGAAACAACTTGGGTTACCCTTATTCAACCAATTATCAGTGATACATGCGTTTATTATTGGTTTTGCATTGTCTTTTTCAAGCACGGTATTTGTGGTCAAGGCACTGGATGAGCGAGGCGATTTTCTCTCATGTTATGGTCAGATTGCGGTTGGCGTTTTGATTATTCAGGACTTGATTGCAGTTTTATATTTAGGCGTGTCCGCTACAAAAATCCCCTCAATTTGGGCTGTTGGTTTAATTTTGCTTATTTTTATTGGGCGACCTTTGATTATCAAGTTGTCGACTAAAGTGGGCCATGGAGAATTGTTATTGTTATTTGGTTTATCAATGGCATTGGGCGGTTCGGCTCTCTTTGAAGCTGTAGACATGAAGGCAGACTTGGGCGCACTCGTGTTTGGTATATTATTGGCAAACACGCCCAAAGCAGATGAATTGTCGAAAGCATTACTAAGCGTTAAGGAGCTGTTTTTAATTGGCTTCTTTTTGAGTATTGGAATGGCAGGATTACCAGATTTAACCACCTTTATGGCTGTTTTCATCTTACTGCTATTATTGGCATTTAAAAGTGGTTTATTTTTCTGGTTGATATCAAAATTTAGGGTGCGCACGTTTCTCGCTAGCAAATCATCATTGGCATTGGGAAATTATAGTGAGTTTGGCTTAATCGTACTGGTGGTCGCCGTCTCGCAAGGCTGGGTTGCGAATGACTGGTTAGTGGTGATGGCGGTATTGGTTGCTGCTTCTTTTGTGATTTCTTCGATAGCAAACCAATATAGTGACAATATCTATTTTCGATTTCAGGATAAACTGAAAAAACATCAACACCCCTCCGTTTCAGCAACCACGACCGATATTGATTTAACTAATATCGGTATATTGATTTGCGGAATGGGTCGAATTGGTGGGGGTGCTTATGATCAATTAAGTGAAGATAATAATGTCGTCGGTTTGGATTTTGATACGGGGATCGTTGCGTCGCAATTAGAGCAAGGAAGGCAGACATATTATGCGAATATCAGTAGCTCATATTTTTGGTCTCAACTCGATATAAAAAATAGCGAGATAGAATGGGTTTTATTGTGTTCCCCCAATGTTGATACCAATAAAGCAGCTGCAAAATTTATGAGGAATTGGGGTTTTAAGGGTAATATAAGCGCGACCTCTGTTTATCTAGATGAACAGGAAGAATTAATAGAAAATGGCGTTGATACGGTTTTCAATATTTATGCTGAAGCGGGAACGGGTTTGGCGTTGCATGGCCAAAAATCCTTATCAAAAAGTGAAAAAACCACATCATAATGCAACTTTTCTCAGCAGGAGTTGCCAAATCCCATGCATCATTTCACCCATTACCGCAGGGTTCGGATGCGTCGTTCAAGCAGCGGTTTAAATACTATGGAGAATAATTATGAAACAACTTAAAAATACACTATTTTCAATCACTTTCCTGATGGCGGCGGCGATGCTGCCACAGCAAGCATTTGCGCATTGTCAGATCCCGTGTGGAATTTTTGATGATCATGCGCGTGTTCAAGCTATGCTTGAAGATACCACCACTGTTGAGAAATCAGTTAAGTTAATTGTTGAATTATCAGGCAAGACAGATGCACAATCTCAAAATCAGATCGTTAGATGGGTGATGAATAAAGAAAAACATGCACAAAACATTATTGCAACGATTAGCGATTATTTTCTAACACAACGCGTCAAACTAAGCCAAAAAGACTATGCAGAACGGTTGGCAAAACATCATGCAGTGATGATTGCAGCAATGAAAGCCAAACAGAATGCGGATCTAAATTCGGTGAACAGTCTCAAGCAAAGCATTGAGGCATTATCTCTTTACTATCCGGAGCATAAACACTAAAATTAGCGTCACTGGCAGTCGTAACGATAAATACAAAATGAAAAAACACAATGAATTGCCGACAGAGCATAACGAACCCTTACTTTCGCTACTCAATAAGGCGATTAAATTTGCCGTAAAATTTCTTGCGGTGTTGATGGTGTTGGTGATTTTCTGGGGAGTGGCCGATGTGCTATATGTTTTATACCATCAGCTGATCGCGCCGCCATTTCTGCTACTTAGTCTGTCGGATATTTTCAAAACCTTTGCTGCCTTTTTGGCCGTTTTAATTGCGATTGAAATCTATCAAAATATTGTTTTGTATTTAAGAACCGATGTTATCCCCATCAAACTGGTGATTGCAACAGCATTGATGGCGATTGCCCGAAAAGTGATTATTATTGATTTCAAAGAAATAACCCCGATGTATATTTTCGCAACAGGCTTTGTCGTTTTAGCACTAGGTATTACTTACTATTTATTGAGTAAGGAAACAGGATGAGGGTAATTGTAAGTGAATTTATAAAAAAAGAATCTTCAGCAGGTGTGTTGCTGATTATTGTCACGATCGTTGCGTTAATTCTACAAAACAGTGGTCTGTCCGCTGCTTACTCTGGATTTTTACACACCCATGTAGAAATACGCTTTGGTGGATTCCAGATTGCAAAACCATTACTACTGTGGGTGAATGATGGTCTAATGGCGGTATTTTTCTTCTTAATTGGTTTAGAAGTTAAACGAGAGGTGATGGAAGGGCATCTCTCATCATTCCGTCAAATCGCATTGCCGGGTATTGCTGCGGTGGGGGGCATGGTCGTACCTGCATTGGTCTATATTGCCTTCAATCAAGGTGAATCTTTTGCGATGAAAGGTTGGGCTATCCCAACCGCCACTGATATTGCATTTGCACTTGGTGTTCTCTCTCTTCTCGGAAATCGTGTGCCCGTATCGTTAAAAATATTCTTAATGGCACTCGCTATTATTGATGATTTGGGCGCTATTATCATTATTGCCTTATTTTATACCAGTGACTTATCAACCGTCTCGATCAGTGTTGCATCACTTGCATTGGTTGTTTTATTTGCCATGAACAGGCTTAAAGTGGCGAGAAAGGCAGCCTATATTTTAGTGGGTATGGTGCTGTGGGCCAGCGTATTAAAATCAGGCGTGCATGCCACCTTAGCAGGCGTTGCCCTTGCTTTTTTGATTCCTTTCAGCTCTGTTGGAGAAGATGGAAAAATCTTTTCGCTTGGTAAGGAAATGGAGCATGATTTGCATTATTGGGTTGCCTTTATGATTTTACCGTTATTTGCTTTTGTCAATGCAGGGGTTGATTTGAGAGGACTGTCGATGGAGGCCATGCTGACGCCGGTACCAATGGGTATTATGCTGGGTTTATTTATCGGTAAACAAGTGGGCGTATTTGGGTTTAGCTGGGTCGCGATAAAAATGGGGATTGCCTCATTGCCAGATGGCGGCAATTGGCGGCAATTATATGGTGTCTCTATACTGACAGGTATTGGGTTTACGATGAGTTTATTCGTTGACTCCCTAGCTTTCGATAATGCCCAGATTTATGAATATGCCGATAAACTAGCTATTTTGCTAGGTTCATTTTTATCAGGCATTGTGGGTTATCTTGTCCTGAAAAAAGCATGATAATCGGTGCCAACTAAACAGCGTTATTAGTTGTTTTTTTATCGCAATAACAAAAACATTCCCCGCTGATTGCGGATAAGGTTGAGTAAAAGCGGTTGATTTCCCCGCACGCGTTCTTTGAAGCTGACAAGATCATTCACTTCTTTCCGATTGATGGAGGTGATGATATCATTGGGTCGTAAACCTGAGATCCAAGCCGCGCTACCTTTTTCAACTGAGTAGGTCATGATGCCGTCAATTTTACCGTAGTAGGGTGAAGATTGTTCTAAATCGCCGAAGGTGGCGCCAAGTAGTTTAGGGTGTACAGGCGCTTGGCTAGTTTGTTTCTGTGGCGTTGTTTCGACGGTGGCTTTAAGGGTCCGTCGGTGGCCATCACGCAGAATATCTAAGGTAATCGTTTGGCCGATACGCAGCAACCCCACATCATTGCGTAGATTATTGGCATTTTCCATTCGGTTGCCATCGATGGCGATAACGACATCCCCCACGAGCAGGCCTGATTTTTCAGCAGCAGAATCGGGCATGATAAGGGTGACGACTGCGCCACGGGTATCTTTTAGATCGAAGGCTTCGGCGAGTTCTGGCGTAATATCTTGCATTTGCACGCCGAGATGGGCGCGCTGGACTTCACCAAATTCAAGTAATTGGTCGCTGATTTGTTGAACCAGATTACTGGGGATAGCAAAACCAATGCCGACGCTGCCAGCGGCTTGCCCTTGCGAGAATATGGCGGTGTTAATGCCGACGAGTTCACCACGAAGATTAACGAGGGCGCCACCAGAATTACCAGGATTGATGGAGGCATCGGTTTGGATGAAGTTTTCATAATGCTCGATGCCAAGCCCACTACGGCCTAATGCGCTCACAATGCCCGAGGTGACTGTTTGGCCTAGCCCGAATGGATTGCCGATAGCGACAACAAAATCACCAATGCGCAAGGTATCTGAGTCGGCCAGCGGCAAGGCGGTGAGATTGTTGGCTTTGATTTGGATTAAGGCAACATCTGTCGCGGGATCGCTACCGACGAGTTTGGCTGGATAATCTTGTCCATTATAGAGAGATACGGTGATTTCATCAGCACCCCGGATAACATG
This sequence comes from Proteobacteria bacterium UBA652, assembly GCA_002299915.1. Lineage (GTDB taxonomy): Bacteria > Pseudomonadota > Gammaproteobacteria > Nitrosococcales > Methylophagaceae > UBA652. Next base: position 7,472 of record DBOG01000039.1, read on the forward strand.
GTTATTGGTTAGGATTAACCCTTTTCTAGCATTGATAATGACGCCTGAACCGAGACTTTGCTTTCGGCGTTGTTTTTGGGTTTGTTGATCTGGAATATTGAAGAATCGGCGGAAAAAGGGATCGTTTAGCATGGGATTATCTTGCTGGCGAACATAGCTATGGGTGGCGATATTTACAACAGCAGGGGAGACATCTTCGATCATGGGTGCCAGCGAGGGCATTTCTTGTTTATTGCCGAACCAATGTGACGGTAGGGCGGCAGTGGCGCAATAGCTACTGATGCTAAATACGGTGAGCGCCAAGAGTACGATTGTTAAGATGCGCATGGGGATTCCCTAATAACGTGTTAGTTGACCTGTCATCCCATCACTCCATATTACCGTTGAGAGAGCTCCGAGGGCTTAAATATTCCTCAGTTATGGGTGAAACAACAGCGCTTATAAGGAGTTTAGACCACTTCGGGGATCAAAATCCATTGTTTCTGCCATTTTTTCATAAAGTGCTTTGGCATCATCGGTATCTGCGGGTGGGGTGATGATTTGCAAAACAACAAATTGATCCCCCGGTGTTTTGCCTGGCAAGCCTCGACCTTTAAGGCGCATTTTTTTGCCACTCTGCGCACCTGCTGGGATGGCTAAGTTGATTTTACCGGCCAAAGTGGGCACCGTTACTTTTTCACCTAATGCCGCTTCCCAAGGAGAAAGGGGCAAGTCTAAATAAATATCCTTGCCTTCCAAACGATAATGCGAGTGTGGCAATATTGTGATTTCGAGATAGAGATCAGCGGTGTCACCGCCGCGGCCTGTTTCCCCTTGACCCGCTAACCGGATTTTCTTACCAGAACTAATACCCGCAGGGATTTTAACGGTGAGTTCACCTGTTTTACCCGTCGCTTTAGGGCGGCGAATTGATTTTGTTGTGCCATTAAAAGCGTCTTCCAAGCTTATTTTGAGGCGTGCTTGAATATCTTTGGCGGCTGGGAATTGAGGTTGTCCACCACCAAAACCGCCGAATCCCCCCCCGCTGGCAAACATATTGTCAAAGAAACTACCAAAGTCAGCACCTTCTGCACCGGGGGGAGGATTAAAGGATTGGCCATGTTGGTAGTTGCTGCCGAAGCGGTCATATTGCGCCCGTTTTTCAGGATCTTTGAGCACATCGTAGGCTTCACCCACATCTTTGAATTTTTCTTCGGCATTTGTTTCTTTGCTAACATCCGGATGATATTTACGCGCAAGTTTTTTATACGCTTTTTTGAGCGTATCTGCGTCGGCAGTTTTTGAGATGCCTAGTATTTGATAATAGTCTTTATATTCCATCTGTGGCTAAGTTTCCATCATATTTTCATTATAGTTTACATGGGGGCGAAAAGGGGCTCTTTCAATCCTTCATTTATATTAAGGAAAATCCTGATGCTTATATTGCTTAGGGTGTGTGATAATGCGCACCCTAATAAGATTTTAGCTGTTTTTAGAAGAGAGAAACAAATGCAATTTAAACACACCTTATTTGTCGCTTGTATCGGCGCCAGCGTTGCGATGCCTGCGGTGGCCGCTGATTTAGATTTGAGCCTGGATGATATTGTTGTTACCGGTACCCGTTCAGAAACGGCAGTATTAGATTTGGCGGGTAATACGAGTAAAGTGGATGCGGCAGAGATTGATTTATTAAATGCGGATCATATTGAAGAAACCTTATTGCGCATTCCCGGTATGAATATGCAACGGCTTAATGGTGTGGAAATGACGGTTGCATTGCGCTCTCCTGTCTTAACCGGCCCAGGTGGCGGCGGTGCCTTTTTATTTATGGAAGATGGTATTCCGCTTCGTTCATCAGCCTTTGGTAATAACCAAGGTTTGTCGGAAGCACATTTTGAGCAAGCAGGTGGGATTGAGGTTGTGCGCGGCCCAGGCTCTGCCTTATATGGGTCTAATGCGGTTCATGGATTGATTAATGTATTAACCCGTAGCCCAGCAGCAGAATTGGAACGGTCACTTAATTTGACCCTAGGATCGGATGATCTTTATAAATTACGCGGCACCGTGAGCAACACCATCGGTGCACACGGTTATCGTGCAACATTTAGTGGGGTGGCGGATAGTGGTTGGCGTGATGAATCAGGGCTTGATCAACAAAAACTGACGCTGCGACATGACTATTTTTCCCCCAGTGGCGATAGTTTCAAAACGACGTTTTCAGCCTTTAATGTGAATCAAGAAACCGCAGGCTTCATTACCAGTGAAACAGATGATGAATTGTATAAACGTGGCAGTAGCGTCACAGAAACAAATGAAAATCCAGATGGTTATCGTGATTGGTGGTCTATGCGGCTGGCAACACGTTGGGATCATGAGATGGCAAATGGCAATACGTTGAGCATTACGCCCTACCTTCGCAGCACTGAAATGGAATTCCGCCAACATTATTTGCCATCAAAAGCGATTGAAGAAAATGGCCATGATAGTGTCGGTGTACAAACTGCTTATTATATGGATTTAGCGGGTGGCCATAATGTTATTTTAGGAATGGATTTTGATTATACAGAAGGGCATTTAAAGCAAACTCAACAGCGTGAGAGCTATTTTAAATTTGGTAAAGCCCGCCAACAAGGCGTGCATTATGATTATGATGTCGATGTATTGGTACTCGCGCCATTTGTCCATGCGGAATGGCAGCTAGCGGATAAACTACGCGCAACAACAGGTTTACGCCTAGAGCATACGGCATATCAGTATGATAATAATATAGCAGATGGCACGGGTGAGGCAGATGGCAGTGCGTGTTTCAAAGAGGGCAAGGAATGCTTGTATCAACGGCCAGGTGATCGTGATGATACCTTCAATGATTGGAGCCCGAAACTAGGCTTGATTTATAATTTATCGGATGAGCAAAGTGTATTTGCCAATGTATCTCGTGGACTACGTGCCCCACAAACAACCGATATTTACCGTATCCAGAAGAACCAAACTATTGGTGCCTTGGATTCAGAGCGGGCGGATAACTTAGAAATTGGTGTCCGTGGACGGTTTGATTCAGGCTTGGATTATGATTTGTCTGCATTCTATATGCAGAAAAAGAATTTCTCATTCCGCGATTCATTTGGCAATAGCGTTACAGATGCAACAACAAAACATCGGGGTATTGAAGGATCGTTTAGCATGCCATTAGGCGGTAATTTTGACATTGGCGCAAGTGCGACTTATGCAATTCATGAATATGATAGCAGCCATGCCGCCAAGCCTAATTTAGCATCTCAAACGATTACCAGCGGCGATGATATTGATACCGCACCCCGAACGATTGCCAATATTCGTTTAGGTTGGAATTTCAAAGCAGCTAGCCGCGCCGAATTAGAATGGAGCCATATTGGCAGCTATTATATGGATCCTGCGAACACATCCAAATATGATGGCCATGATTTATTAAATCTACGCATCAGCTCGAAAGTAAGTTCTGGCCTAACGGTTCATGGTCAAATCAAAAATTTACTGGATGAAGAATATGCCGATCGGGCAGATTTCGCCTTTGGTGATTATCGTTTCTTCCCAGGCAGAGAGCGTTATTATGAAATTGGTGCAACGCTTGATTTTTAAGGCTTAGCGTTAACTTAAAACATAAAAAAACGGCGATAGAACATCGCCGTTTTTTTATATGTCACTGTTAGAAACCAACCTAAGGACAAGTTCATATATTCTGCTAATAATATTTTGTGTAATATGTAATAATGGAACATTATAAGCCTAAATAAAGGATATATGATGAAAACAAAGCAACGCATGAGAAGCATACAGCTACTTTTTTTAACCCTCTTATTCAGCGCATGTGCAGCTGTTAATGCGGCACCAGAATTGGACAATATACAGCATAAAGCAGCCATTATTGAGGAAAACAAAGGATTTATGGCTACTTTTAGCCGAGGTGATGCCGCTGCAATGGCAAATTTATATACAGCAGATGGCGCGTTGATGCCAACGCATAGTGATTTTGTGAAGGGTCAAGAAGCGATAGCCGCAGTGTGGCAGTCGGTATTTGATGCGGGCATTAAACAAGCAAAGCTTGAAACCTTAGAAGTCGAAGGTGAGGGCGATACACTTTATGAAGTAGGCAAATACACGCTGTATAGTGAGGGCGATAAAATTGCCGACGCGGGGAAATATATCGTGATTTGGAAAATGGAAGACGGGCAATGGAAATTGCACCGTGATATTTTTAATACTAGTTTACCGCCAACAAGCGAATAGAAAACACCAAAGTTAATTATTATTATCCCGTTCTCAGGTTAAATAAATAGACACTGTGTTAGCGTCTGTTTATTTTTCTGCTGGTTGCTCATTTACAAATAACACCCAAGGATATTTAGTATCTTGGGAGACAAAATTCCAATATAAGATCCCAGAATCTCGCCAGGGATCGAGTACGATGCCATCTTTAACAGGTTTGCCTTTGGCGGTGACGACTAGGGAGTTATGTTCTTTCCAAGGATTGCCCCGAAAGGCGACTGCATGATGGAAAGCTAGGGTTTCTAAGGGCTCTTTGCCGAGCTGCGCGCCCATATCTCGGGTCCATTGCCAACATAAGCCTGCTTCGCGATAGCCATAATTGACCAATACATTCTGCCATAGCGGAGAAGACACTAAATCATATTGATTTGCCAGCACCATCGGATAAGCCACGCCTTCATGCGCGACATATTGGGCTTCTTCAGGATCAATATTATCACCCAGCGACAGAATCGCCGTTTCTAGTGCCGCTATTTTTTCTTGTTGTGCGGGATCTGTCTTTGTAATTTGCGTTACTTTCTTCGTATCATCATATTGCACACTGTCATAATGCACGGATGCACAGCCAGTAGAGATAAGAAAGGTGGCTAAAATAAGGTTAAAACGGATATATCTTTGGCTATTTAACATGGCGTTGTAGTGGTCTCTTGAATTATTTGTTGCGAGCCGCTTTCATTGCGGCGCGGACTTGATTGGGTGCGGTGCCACCCAAATGATCACGTGCGGCGACAGAGCCCTCAAGCGTGAGCACATCAAACACATCATCGCCAATTTGATCGGAAAAGGCTTGTAATTCAGCAAGGCTCATTTCTGATAAGTCTTTATTGTGTTTGATGGCATAAGCCACCGATAAACCGACCACTTCATGGGCATCACGGAAGGCGATGCCTTTACGCACTAGATAATCAGCGAGATCAGTGGCGGTGGCATAGCCCCGCAAGGCAGCATTGCGCATATTATCGGGTTTGGTGGTAATAGCTGACATCATGTCGGCATAAACCCTTAACGAACCCAATAATGTGTCGATCGTGTCAAATAGTGGCTCTTTATCTTCTTGATTATCTTTGTTATACGCCAGTGGCTGATTTTTCATTAAAGAGAATAAATTAAATAGATTGCCATACACACGGCTGGTTTTACCGCGGATAAGCTCAGGTACATCGGGATTTTTCTTTTGTGGCATGATGGATGAGCCGGTGCAGAAGGCATCGCCTAGATCAACAAAATCAAATTGCGCAGATGACCAGATAACCAGCTCTTCGGAGAAGCGCGATAGATGCATCATTAAAATAGAGGCAACGCTATTAAATTCAATCGCAAAGTCCCGATCACTCACGGCATCAAGGGAATTCAGGCAGATCCGATCAAAGCCTAGTAATTCAGCTGTGAGCTTGCGGTCAATCGGAAAGGTGGTGCCCGCTAATGCGGCGGCACCTAAGGGAGATGAATTCACCCGTTTTTCGCAGTCTTCCAACCGCTCTGCATCGCGCACTAACATTTCATACCATGCCAGCATATGATGGCCAAAGGTAACAGGTTGTGCGGTTTGCAAATGGGTAAATCCAGGTAGGATGGTATCGGCTTCACGTTCAGCAACATTGAGCAGTTCTTCTTTCAATCTGAATAGTTCAGACCTTATCGGTACTATCATGTCACGTAAGTAAAGCCTTACATCTGTCGCCACTTGATCGTTGCGAGAGCGGCCAGTATGAAGCTTTTTACCCACTTCGCCAATGAGCGCGATTAGCCGCGCTTCGATATTCATATGCACATCTTCTTGCGCAATCGACCAGTCAAATTCATCGCGTTCGATCTCGGATTTGATGGTGTTTAAGCCGGCGATGATTTGATCGCGCTCAGCTTCTGTTAATACGCCAACACTCGCCAGCATGGTGGCATGGGCTATTGAACCTTGAATATCCTGGGCATACATCCGCTGATCGAATTGCACCGATGCAGTGAATTCTTCAACAAAGGCGTTGGTGGGCTGGGTAAGCCGAGCGGAGGAGAGTTTTTTATTGGGTGTGGTCATGAGAGCTGTCTTTTGTCATGAAATAATGTAGCTATTATAACGTGGTTCTTCGTAGATCGCGTGATGATGGTAAAATTCAGTCAGAACTAAAATTTAGTTTGTCATTTCGACTGTTAAGGAGAAATCTTATTGTTTTGAGCGTTAAAGCTCCCTCCGCTACTCATTTGACAATGTTCAGGGCAGGATTGGGATGACACAGTACAGTGTGCTAGTCGGGATGGAAATGGATTGGGGGGGGGCAGAGTAACGTGGTGGTCGGGATAGCAGGAAAAATGATTGGAATAAACAGAAAGTTGAAAAGACATGACAAATAGAACGCTAAAAATAGCAACCCGAAAAAGCCCGCTGGCGATGTGGCAGGCAGAATATGTGCGGGATGAATTGATTAAACTGCACCCTGATTTACAGGTTGAATTAGTCAAGATGAGCACGCAGGGCGATAAGATTTTAGATGTGCCGTTGGCGAAGGTGGGTGGCAAGGGCTTGTTTGTGAAAGAGCTGGAGTTGGGGATGTTGGCGGGCGAGGCAGATATTGCGGTGCATTCGATGAAAGATGTACCCGTGGCATTCCCAGCGGGCTTACATTTACCGGTGATTTGCGAGCGGGCCGATCCGCGCGATGCGTTTGTATCAAATAACTATGTGTCGATTGATGATTTGCCACAAGGTGCCACGGTCGGCACGTCTAGCTTACGCCGTGAATGTCAATTGCGGACATATCGGCCTGATTTAGTGGTGTTGCCGCTACGCGGTAATGTGAATACACGGTTGGCAAAGCTGGATGCGGGTGGCTTTGATGCTATTATTTTGGCGGCAGCAGGATTAAATAGATTGGGATTTGCAGATCGGATCCGTAGCGCTTTAACGCCTGAGCAAAGTTTGCCTGCGATTGGCCAAGGCGCGGTGGGGATTGAAACGCGGACAGATGATACAGAAGTAAATGCCTTAATTGCGCCATTGCGGTGTGATAAAACATGGATAGCGGTGAGCGCCGAACGGGCGTTGAATGCGCGGTTGGCAGGAGGTTGCCAAGTGCCAATCGCGGGCTATGCCTTGTTAGAAGGTGATGAAATTTGGCTGCGCGGCCTGGTGGGGCGGCCTGATGGCAGCGAGATGTTACGGGCTGAGATCCGAGGGAAGGCAACGGCTGCGGTGGCATTGGGGGTGGCGGTGGCGGAAGATTTATTGGCACAAGGTGCGGATAAGATCTTAGCGGATGTATACGGTAGTTAAGTCATGAAGGTGTTAGTAACGCGCCCTGTTGAGCAGGCGGAGAGTTTGTGTGAGCGAATTGGACAGGTGGGTCATGAGGCGATAAAATTTCCGGTGATTAAGATCTGCCCTATTCCGCCGACTGCGTGGGCTAAAATTGACGTGACAGATCTGGACCTTTTGATTTTTGTAAGCCGCAATGCAGTGATCCATTTTGTGGCAGCTTGGCAGGGTGTTTTGCCCAAAGGAGTGCAACTAATTGCCGTGGGGGGAGGTACCGCTGCTGAAATGCAGGCGGCGGGATTATCGGTGGATGCACAAGCTTTAATAGAAAATAGTGAGGGTTTGCTTGCCTTATTATCTATAGTAGACATGGAGAACAAGCGGATCTGCATTGTACGGGGTGCAGGTGGGCGGGAAGCGCTGGCAGCAGGCCTACGTGCGCGCGGTGCGCGGGTCGAATATGTGGAAGTATATCAACGGCAATTACCTAAAGTGTTGCCAGCACAGCAGATGCTGGCTGCACAAGCTAACTGTGTAATCGTGACCAGTGTGGCTGCGTTAGATAACATGCTTTTGCTATTGGCAAGACAAAAGCAAAAAATACAGCAGCAAGCGCTCATTGTGATCAGTGAACGAATCGCGCGGCATGCGGTACAATATGGGTTCAAACAGGTTATAGTAGCGTCAGGGGCAAGTGATGATGCGATTATGCAAGCGTTGCTTGGGATGAAAATAGAGGAATAGAAGATGGCGAGAAAAAAAAGAGCAGTAAAACAGAAAACAGGAGTACAAAAAGCGCTTGATGGCTTGGATATTCAAACGGCGGCAGAGACACAGGAAACGACTGTCAGCAAGCCAACAGCGGAGACAAAATCAATGGAGTCAGGCTCAGAAACCCCAGAAATAACGGATCGCACACCGAAAAACCCCAGCGGTAAAAAAGCGATGGGGTGGATTTTATTATCCTTATTATTAAGCGCCGCATTGGCAGGATTGGGCTGGCTATTTATGCAACAAAAAGGTGCGGTTGACAGCTTGCAAACAGAGGTGGCATCAAGCCAAACAGCGATGACCGCATTGCAGGAAAATGTAAGCGAGCAGGTAGCAGCCCAAACTGCGATAGCAGCAGAAAAGCCAGAATGGACACAGCAAGCCGAAGCGATGCAGGCGCAATTGGATGCCTTAACACAAGCAGATGAACAAACGCTTGCCTCATTAACGGCAATGAGCGAGGCGAATAAAGCCGCACAAGGGGAGCAAAAAGATGCCCGCACAGAATGGGCGCATGAAGAATTAAACTATTTAGTGAAGCTGGCAAATCACCGGGTGGCGTTGGCGCAAGATGCGGCAGGCGCAAAAGCAGCCTTAACCTTGGCTGATGATCGGGCGAGAATATTAGGTGAACCGAGCTTATTCCCACTGCGTACTTTATTAGCAGAAGAAATACAGGCATTATCTGCCGTGCCAACAGTGGATGTGGTTGGGTTGGCAGCAAGGTTACAAAGCGCGATTAAAAATGTGGATAATTTACGCGTATTACTCGCCGCTGAATCTGGTGATAAACCGAGCGAACAGGCGGTAGAAGTAACAGAAGACGCAGCAGAAACCGATAAAAAATGGGAACAAGCCTTGGGCAGTGCGTGGGATGAATTACGATCCTTGGTCGTCATTCGCCATCAAGCAGAAGGTGAAAAAGCAGTATTAGTGCCAGAACAACGCTATTTTTTATATCAAAACTTACGGTTAAAATTGGATACCGCACGCTTAGCATTATTGCGTGGTGAACAAGAAATTTACACTGATAGCTTGGCCTCAGCAAGCCAGTGGACACAAGATTATTTTACGGGTGCCGAACGTGATGCCATGCTCAGCACCTTGGCAAATATCCAAACACAAGCGATCACAGTGCAGCTGCCTGATATTTCAGGCTCACTACAATGGCTGAACCAGCAACGAGGTAATCGCTAATGCTGAAACTCACTCTAACAATACTGCTTGCGCTTGTTGCAGGGTGGTGGGTGACCCAACAAGCCGCAAAAGAATCGGGCTATGTGTTGCTCAAATATGGTGATTGGAGTATTGAAACCTCGGTGATTGTATTACTAATCGCGATGCTGATCTTATTTGGCTTGCTATATATGTTGTTGCGCAGCTGGGGTGTTTTGCGTCGTAGCCCCAAAGAAGTGGGGAAATGGAATGATGATCGCAAGCACAAAAAATCGCGAGGGGCTTTGACTAAAGGCCTGATTGCCTTAGAAGAAGGTCGATTTACTGAGGCAGAGCGATTATTAGTGCGTCATGCGGGGAAGAGTGATACCCCTTTATTGCATTATTTAGGTGCGGCGCGGGCAGCACAACAGCAAAATGCCGGAGATCGGCGTGATAATTATTTACGCCTGGCGCGTGAAACAACGGATAAAGCAGAGATTGCAGTTGGCTTAGTGCAATCAGAATTGCAGATTGAAGCAGGGCAAAAAGAACAAGCGATTGCTAATTTACAACGCCTACGAGAGATTGCTCCGAAGCATCCAAAAGTATTAAACAATTTGCAGCAGCTCTATGTTGAAACAGATGAATGGCAAGGAATGCAAGATGTATTGCCTGATTTACGGAAACGGCATGTATTACCGTCTGTAGAGGTAAAAGAATTAGCGGAAGACACCACAGCCGGCCGATTAAACATGGCATTAGACACCCAAGATTGGGAAGGCATGGCCGCTATTTGGCGAGATGCGCCTGCAAAATTGCGCCAAACAGAAGCCCTATTAACGCCCTATGTAAAAGGGCTAGAACAGCAAGACAGAGCGCCACAAGCCATGCAGTTAATTGAAAGTTTTATGCGTAAACAATGGAGCGATTCCTTAGCTTATTTCTATGGTGATATAGAGGAGGGGGAATCGTTAGAAAAATTGTCTACGGTTGAAAAATGGCTGAAAAAGCAGGCAGATAATCCCTGGTTACTATTAGTGGCGGGTCGCTTATCGCGAAAGAATCAACTGTGGGCAAAAGCGGAAGATTATTTGCGCAGCAGCATTGAGCAAGGCCCACGGGGCGAAACCTATCAGGAATTAGCGCAGGTACTGACTGCCGCGGGCAAAACAGAGGAAGCGGCTGATATGTATCAGCTGGGTTTATCAATGATGGTGACGGATGCGGAACCGATAGCTTAGTTATCTAGGCTTAGTTCCCCGGGCTTAGATCCGCATCGGCATCACCACATACTGCCGATCAACTTCAGCTGCGTTAGGGGTCACTAATAAACTACCGCCATCAGCGCTGAAGGTAAGGGTGACATTTTGATCGTCAATCGCACCGAGCAAATCAAGAAGATAGCCATTATTAAAGCCAATTTCCAATTCATCACCTTTATAATCGACGGATAATTCTTCTTCGGCGGTTTCTTGCTCTTGGTTGGTCACCGTCGCTTTAAGCAGGCCTTTTTCCAGGTTAATCCGCACACTACGCTGTTTATCGCTAGATAAAATCGCCACCCGTGACAGCGCTTGGCGTAGCTCTTCGCGGTTTGCAATCGCCACTTTATCATTATCATTGCTCAGCGGAATAACCCGTTCATAATTGGGGAACTGGCCATCGATTAATTTTGAAGTGAAGTGAATATTATTCAATTCCACTTTAATTTGCTGAGGGCTAAAAGAGATTTTAACGGCGTCATCCGTATCTTCCAACAGGCGGCCTAATTCAATCACCGCTTTGCGTGGAATAATAATACTATGCTTTTCAGCTGCTTTATCAGCAGCAGTTAAGCTACCGAGCGCAAGGCGGTGGCCATCAGTCGCCACGGCGCGCAGTTGATCTTCTTCGCGCTCGAATAACAGGCCATTAAGATAATAGCGTACATCTTGGCTCGCCATTGCAAAGCTAGTATCATCTAATAGCGCTTTTAGATCGGCTTGTTTCAAGCTGATCTCATCGCTATAGTCCGCGCCCTCGCTGCTGGGGAAATCTTCGCTTGGCAAGGTGGCCAGGCTAAACCGGCTTTTACCCGCCCGCACCACCGCTTTATTATCCTTACTATTAAAGCTAATGCTCGCATCGCCCGCTAAAGTACGGCAAAAATCAGACAATTTACGGGCAGGAATAGCAATGGTGCCTGGTTCATCCACCTTAACCGGCAATGTCGCGATAATTTCCAGCTCCATATCGGTGCTGGTCAGCGATAAGGTATTATCCTGTGCTTTCAGTAATACAGTAGACAATATTGGCAAGGTCGAACGACGTTCAACAATGCTGCAGACTAACTGTAATGGACGCAGTAGGATTTCTTGGGAAACAGTAAATTTCATCTTTTAATTCTCGTTAATTAAATCTAAGCTTAGTTAAAAACAACCATGTTTTGATCTTTCTCACAGCTTATCATCTCGACCACAACTTTGTCATCTCAACCACTATTTTTGTCGGTCATCTCGGCCGTTCTATGCTTCTGCATCGCGGCATTTGTGATCCTGCACTTCACCGATCTTCTTGTCATCCCGACCGGAGTGGAGGGATCTTAAATCCCCAAAATTCAGCTGTCCCTTAAGATTCCTCCACTACTCCTTCGATGATGTTCAGGACAGGGTTGGAATGACAGACCGCAAAGTTAAGCGCACCATCAACTCGATAGGGTTCGGGATATATTAGTATAATCTTCTGCGATTCGGCTATCCGTTTCTTTCAGCTCGGCAATTTTTCGGCAGGCATGGATCACTGTGGTATGGTCGCGGCCACCAAAGGCATCGCCAATTTCGGGCAAACTATGATGGGTCAATTCTTTTGCCAAAGCCATGGCCACTTGCCGTGGGCGGGCAATAGAACGGGTGCGTTTTTTTGATAATAAATCAGATAGTCGGATCTTAAAATACTCGGCCACTGTTTTCTGAATGCTTTCCAAGGTCACTAGTTTTTGATGGAGCGCGATCAGATCTTTTAACGCTGTTTGCGCCATATCAATCGAAAAATCTTCATGGGTAAACCGATGATGCGCTAATACGCGCTGCAAAGCGCCTTCTAATTCGCGCACATTGGAGCGGATCCGTTTAGCAATAAAAAACGCCACATCATCAGGCAATACACACTCTTGCTGCTGTGCTTTTTTAATCAAAATCGCCACCCGGGTTTCCAATTCTGGCGGTTCCACCGCAACGGTTAAACCCCAGCCTAAGCGAGATTGTAGGCGAGCATCTAATTCGGTTACTTCTTTTGGAAAGCGATCGCAGGTCATAATAATTTGGCGCTGGCCTTCAAGCAAGCTATTAAAGGTATGAAAAAATTCTTCTTGGGATTTTTCTTTTTTAGCAAAAAACTGAATATCATCGATTAGCAGTGCATCCGCACTGCGATAATGTGCTTGGAATGTCTCCATTTTGCCATTGCGCACCGCGGTCACAAAATCCTGCACAAAACGCTCAGAGGACAGATAAAGCACCCGGGCATCAGGTGTTTGCTGCTTAATATGATTGCCCACAGCCAGCATTAAATGGGTTTTCCCTAATCCTGTTGCCCCATAAATAAACAGCGGATTATAGCCGCTGATCCCCAAATTCTCCGCCACATAGCGCGAAGCCGCATGGGCAATTTGATTGGATTTCCCCTCAATAAAAGAATCGAAAGTTTGCGACGGATTTAGCGGCGCACCTGCAGCAGGCGGGGCGGCAGAAGTAGAGGCGATCGCTTTGGTTTCAGCCTGCGTTTCAACAGGTTTATCATGCCCCACCGAGATGTTAACTTGATTAATTTTGCCTTTGCTTAGTGCGCTCATCAGCTCATCTATTTTTGGTGAAAGCTGCTCTGCCACCCATGCTTGCACATACGCATTAGGCGCCATCAAGCGCAAGCTAGTCGGGGTTTCGACTGCTTGTAGCGGGCGCAGCCACGTATTCAAATCTTGCGCAGATAATTCGGTTTCAAGATGGGAGAGACATTTCTCCCATAACGGTGCTGACACGGCGGTTCCTTTAGCTTTGCTCGAATGCGCAAGAAATAGCGCAGTTTTTTTGAACAGTAAATTGTCTTTTATCTTAGCCTAATATGGCAGAAAAAACAGGGAATAGTGTGTCATTCCGATCGTTCTATGCTCCTGCACTTCACCGATAGCGGAGGAATCTTGAGGCTCAGCTGGGTTTTTGGGGCTTTAAGATCCCTCCACTCTGGTCGGGATGACAAGCGGGGAAGGGTCGGGATGACAAAAGCCCCTTTCATTTCGACCGATAGCGGAGGAATCTTGAGGCTCAGCTGGGTTTTTGGGGTTTTAAGATCCCTCCACTCTGGTCGGGATGACAAGCGGGAAGTGGTCGGGATGACAAGCGGGAAGGGTCGGGATGACAAGCGGAGA
>DBOG01000039.1:21608-21738 GCA_002299915.1 Proteobacteria bacterium UBA652
CGGGGAGTGGTCGGGATGACAAAAGCCCCTTTCATTCCGACCGATAGCGGAGGAATCTTGAGGGTCAGCTGGGTTTTTGGGGTTTTAAGATCCCTCCACTCTGGTCGGGATGACAAGCGGGAAGGGTCGG
>DBOG01000042.1:0-112192 GCA_002299915.1 Proteobacteria bacterium UBA652
CTAGACATGAATGGTTAGAATTACATTTATTTGAGACAATTGCACAAGCCCAGCTATTGGCAACACAATGGCTTTGGACATATAATAACGACAGACCTCATTCGGCTATTGGCGGCGTGCCCCCGAGGTTTTTATTGAATGCTGCTCAACCCTCTACCTTTAGCTTGCGTTAATAATGGGGAGATTACAAAGTCATTATTGTGATCTAGTGCCTCTATTTTAGTGGCTATCAAGGCAGATTTACGTAGCAATAGCGAGCTATTGGGAGTAAATCTAACGCAGAGAGCCACTAAAATAGATGTGCTGGACGCCTGTACTTATCCAGAATTCAGGTTATTTAGGTTTTTCTGGCGCTTTATGCCCATAAAGCAATAGCAAAAAACAAGTGGTGCAATAAAGTATGTCTTGTAGAAGTTGAAACAAAAAAGCCCCTGATAATCAGAGGCTTAATTGATTGTAATGGCGGAGAGTCAGGGATTCGAACCCTGGGTAGGGATAAACCTACGCTGGTTTTCAAGACCAGTACATTCGGCCGCTCTGTCAACTCTCCAAGCCGCGAAATGATACTAGGATTGGGGGAGAAATACAAGATTTTTATTGGGGGATAAACTGTTCTTTGCCGCTAAAAACTAGGAAGTGGCGGCCTTTGGCGCGGGCGACCATGCCGATGCGGGTTTGTTTGGCGAGGGTGAGACCCATTTCGGTGACGCCTGAGCGGGAAAGCAGCAGGGGGATGTGCATTTGCGCGACTTTGATGACCATTTCTGAGGTGAGGCGACCCGTGGTATAGAATATTTTATCATTGCCCGTTATATGATTGACCCACATCCAACCTGCGATAGCATCGACGGCGTTATGTCGGCCGACATCTTCTATGAAGAGGTGAATATTATCTTTATTACACAAAGCACACCCATGCACCGCGCCAGCCTGTTTATAAACCTCGTTATAGTCGCGGAGTTGATTAAGAATATTATAAATCGTGGCGGCAGAGAAGGGCGGGCATTGTACCCGTAGGCTATCTAGTGAATCAATAACATGAGAAAACATGGTGCCTTGACCACAGCCGCTAGTGACGGTGCGTTTAGCGGTGAGATTGCTGAAGTCTCTATCGGGATTGCGAGTGGTGACGGCGGCGGCATTGACTTCCCAGTCTACTTGTACTGAGATAATGTCTTCTGGTGCGTCGATGAGTTGTTGATTACGTAGATAGCCAATGGTGAGCAGCTCGGGGTGGGTACCAAGCGTCATGAGGGTGACGATTTCTTGTTTGTCGAGATAGATAGTGAGCGGACGTTCGCCGGTAATGGCAATATCACGCGGATTGCCTTGTTCATCAATGACTGTAGTCGTATGTAATTCATCAATACCGGCATTGCTCATGCGAATATCGTATGGCTTAGCCACCTGTGACGCTCATATGGCGAAAGATAATGGGTTGCGGTGCATCAATTTTAAAATCGTGGCTTTCAGGCTTTATCGCCATCGCTTTAATAAGTGTTTGTTTTAGGCGTGGCATGTCATTAGGATGCGCCCGCATAATATGGCGGAGATCAACCGAGTGTTCTTGGCCAAGGCACAGTAGTAGGCGACCTTCTGCGGTGACACGAACACGGTTACAGCTAGCACAAAAGTTGTGGCTATGCGGTGAGATGAAGCCAATTCTATTATCATAACCTGCGATATGAAAATAGCGTGAAGGCCCACCTGTTGTGACAGTGCTTTCTGTTAGATTAAATGCTGTTTTTAGGGTGTCTCGCACGGTGTCACTACTACAATAGCTTTCTTGTCGATCATGAGTAACATGGCCAAGCGGCATTTCTTCGATATAGCTGATGTCCATTTTGTGCTCGAGCGAAAATTGGGCGAGATCGATAATTTCGTCTTCATTGCGGCCAGTCATAATAACGGCATTTATTTTTAACTTGGTCAGCCCTGCTTGTTGCGCCGCTTTAATACCCGCTAATACGGTATCAAGTTTACCCGTACGCGTAAGCTGTTTAAAACGTTCGGGTTTAAGTGAGTCTAAGCTGATATTGATGCGATCCAGCCCTGCATCATAGAATGTTTGGGAATAGCGGGAGAGGCGAGAACCGTTGGTGGTGAGTGTAAGTTGTTTTAGACCGGTGGTTTGTTTGAGCGCACCGAGTTGTTGCATTAGCCCGTCAACATTTTTCCTTACTAGCGGCTCACCACCGGTAATACGAATTTGTTCGACCCCTAATTCACAAAAAGCTTGCATTAAGAAGGCTATTTCTTCGAGCGTTAGCAATTTCTCACGGGGCATGAATATCATTTCTTCATCCATGCAGTAGACACAGCGAAAATCACAACGATCCGTTATCGACATACGCACATAAGTGACACGCCGACCGAAGGAGTCAATGAGTTGGGTGGGGGCGTTGTCTGGCATTTAGTCCTGTTTTACGTTACAGGTAGAAATGCCAAATAAGGTGTATGCGCCACAAAAACGCATTAGGCCTGTGGCTAATACAATTGCGCCGACTAACAATACCCACCATGCGCTATTGAGAAAAAACCCTGCTGCAAGAATGGCGATGCCAGCAACAATACGAAGAGTGCGGTCAATACCGCCTACATTTGTTTTCATTTTGCTTCTCCTAGTTTATAAAACAAACAAGCCTCGCTTATACAAGATAGGCGAGGCTTGTTTGAGTTTCAGTCATTTAAAAAACGGTTAGTCATTACCAAACACGCCTAATATATGCGTCAGTCTGACAAAGATATTATAAATACTGACATAGAGACCCACGGTTGCAGTGATATAGTTTGTTTCACCACCACGAATAATACGGTTTGTCTCATATAGAATTAGTGCAGATGACACCACGATAAAGAGCGTTGACACCGCTAAGGATAATCCTGTTATTTCAAGGTAATATGCAGCAAGCATAGCGAGAATGGCAACCACAAAACCGACAATAATAAACCCACGCAGAAAGCTGAAGTCTTTTTCAGTTTTAATCGCATAAGCAGAGATGGCAAAGAAGGTAATCGCTGTGCCTCCCAAGGCTTGCATAACTGTTTGTGAGCCAGCTGCAGAACTAAGGTAGTAATTGAGCATTGGTCCTAGTGTTAATCCTAGAAATCCTGTTAGAGCAAATACAGCGACCAATCCCCAGCCACTATTGCTTAATTTATGTGTGATATAAGACAGCGCAAAAAATATACCTAAAAACATAAAAGGACCGAGCTGCGGAAAGTGGTACATCATGGATAATTTTGCCATAAAAGCACTAAACAATAGTGTTAGTGCCAGCAGACTATAGGTATTCCGAAGTACCTTATTGGTAGCTAAAACAGAGCTATTACCCCGTATGACAGTTTCTTGTTGCATATGTATTCTCCTTAATGTAGATAGTAATGAGACCATTATAGTACGAAAAGGTTTTAAGCTGCAGGGATAATTCGGCCATAAAAGCTGTATTTTGGTATGATCTCGCGCTATGCAACGCCAAGACTTCCAATTTAATTGCCCGCCAGAATTGATCGCACAATTCCCTGCGGCAGAACGCACTGCCAGCCGATTATTGCAATTGGAGGGGAAGACGGGGAGATTAAGCGATAAACAATTTACGGATTTCCCTAGTTTATTACGATCTGGTGATTTATTGGTGTTTAATAATACGCGGGTGATCCCTGCGCGCTTATTGGGCGAGAAAGAAACCGGTGGCAAGATTGAGGTGTTGGTTGAGCGGGTATTAGACGATACGCGTGTATTGGCACATATACGCAGCAGTAAATCGCCTTCTGCGGGTCGAAAACTATTATTAGAAGGCAAGCTTACGGCTGAGGTATTGGGGCGACAGGGCGTATTATTTGAGATTGCCTTTGAGACGACAGATATTAGTGAAGCATTGGAGCAGTATGGCCGTTTGCCATTGCCCCCTTATATAGAAAGAGAAGTGGCTGATGAAGATAAGGCGCGCTACCAAACAGTGTATGCCCAGCGTACGGGCGCAGTGGCGGCACCCACTGCAGGTTTACATTTTGATGAGGCGATTTTAACTGAGATTGCAGCCATGGGCATTGAGACAGCAGAAGTGACATTGCATGTGGGTGCGGGCACTTTCCAGCCGGTTCGCGTGGATGAGATCACAAGCCATCAAATGCATTCAGAGCGTATTGATGTATCGCAAGCGGTATGCGATAAGGTGAAGGCAACGCGTGCGCGAGGCGGCCGAGTGATTGCAGTGGGAACAACCAGCGTACGGGCATTAGAAAGCGCGTCACGCGATGGAAATATTCAACCTTATGAAGGCGAGACGGATATATTTATTTATCCGGGTTATCAGTTTAAGAGCGTCGATGTGATATTGACCAACTTTCATTTGTCGGAATCCACTTTATTGATGTTGGTATCGGCGTTTGCGGGGCGAGAACATATTTTGAATGCCTATCAATATGCGGTTGCTGAAAAATACCGTTTCTTTAGTTATGGTGATGCGATGTTTGTTACAAATCAATGCCTTGAAGAGACGTCATGACAAATAACACATGGTCTGAAAACATTCTATTTGTATTGGTGGGCACCACACATCCAGGTAATATTGGCGCAGCAGCACGGGCGATGAAAACAATGGGGGTGACCCAGTTACATTTGGTCGCGCCTTTGCATTATCCCAGTGCGGAAGCAACGGCGCGCGCATCGGGTGCAGATGATGTGTTGGCGAAGAGTGTGGTACATGCCGATTTGGCAAGCGCTCTGGTAGGTTGCGATCAGGTGTATGCGATGAGTGCACGCTTGCGACATTTACAAGTGCCTGTGCGAGATCCACGGGAGGCGGTGGCGGATATTACACCGCGTGTTCATGAAAATAAGCCGGTGGCGATTGTATTCGGGCGCGAGCATTCAGGCTTATCGAATGCGGAATTAGACCATTGTCATCAATTAATTCATATTCCTGCTAATCCAGACTACAGCTCACTTAATTTAGCTGCAGCGGTGCAGGTGATGGCATATGAGCTTAAAATGGAATTTGATTCGGCGATTGATCCGGGGCGAATTGGTGAAATTCGACAATCTGTGACGTCAGATGATTTAGAATACCTCTATACACACTTAGAACAGACGATGATTACGATTGGTTTTATGGATCCAGATAAACCACGAAAATTAATGCGTCGCTTACGGCATTTGTTTAATCGCGCTGATTTAGATCAAAATGAGTTGCAGATTTTACGGGGTATTTTAAGCGCCGCAGAAAAACACCACGGGAATGATGAGGGAGGCGAGAAAACATGACAGACGGTGTATGGGCAAAAATAAAAGAAGACGTATTATGCGTGTTTGATCGCGATCCTGCGGCGCGTAATGTGTTTGAGATTGTGACCACTTATCCAGGGGTTCAAGCTATTCAGTGGCATCGGGTAAGCCATTGGCTGTGGACGAAAGACTGGAAATGGTTAGCACGATGGTTATCTACGATTATTCGTTGGCTGACGGGGATTGAAATTCATCCTGCTGCGGTAATTGGCCGCCGGTTTTTTATTGACCACGGGATGGGCGTAGTGATCGGAGAAACTGCTGAAATTGGCGATGATTGTACCTTGTATCATGGCGTTACATTGGGCGGTACGTCATGGAATGAAGGCAAGCGTCACCCCACTTTAGAAAATAACGTGGTGATTGGTGCGGGAGCAAAAGTATTAGGCCCTATTTGCATTCATGAAGGCGCACGCGTCGGTTCAAATGCGGTGGTCACGAAAGAAGTGGCGGCGGGAGAATCGGTGGTCGGCGTACCGGGGCGGATTATTCGCCGTGATTTGGATGCGGATCAGAAACAACGTCAAAAATTGGCGCAGTCGGTTGGGTTTGATGCTTATGGCGCCTCGGATGAAACCTTAGATCCCGTAGTTACCGCGATGCATGGTTTGATTGCCCATATCCATGAGCTTGATAAGCGGATGGAGATGATGTGTGAAACTATTCAGCAATTAGGGGGCGAGGTATCTGATGAGCCGATGCCTAAATTGGGTGACTGTGGGCTTGAGGATGATATTCTGGAACCTGCTGAAGATAAAACTGACTAATGGTATGACGATAAGTTAGGAGAAAAATATGATTACATTAACTGAATCTGCCATCCAGCGTGTTGCAGACATGATGAAAACACGAGAAAATAGCATTGGCTTACGGGTGGGCGTGACGAAAAGCGGCTGCTCAGGTTATCGCTATGCGCTTGATTTTGCCGATGAACTCAATGATGCCGATCAAGTGTTTGATCAAGGAAATGTAAAAATTGTGGTCAATGAAGAGTGCTTAGAATTATTGGATGGCATTGAATTGGATTATGTGAAAAAAGGCTTGAATCAAAGCTTTAAATTTAATAATCCCAATGTCATCTCCGAATGTGGCTGTGGTGAGAGTTTTAGCGTAACAAAATAGCGTGGCTTTAGACGATACCCTATTTGATGCAAAACATATTTGGCACCCCTATAGCAGCTTAAAATCATATTTTCCGATCCACCAAGTAACCTCAGCCAGTGGTGTGCGACTCACTCTAGCTGACGGGCGAGAAGTGATCGATGGTATGTCATCATGGTGGGCTGCAATCCATGGCTATAATCATCCCCGCCTCAACCAAGCGATTACTGATCAATTAGATGACATGGCACATGTGATGTTTGGCGGATTAACCCATCAACCTGCGATTAAGTTAGCTCGTCAACTAATTGAAATAACTGCAGAACCCTTGCAAACTATATTCTTTTCAGATTCAGGATCGGTTGCGGTTGAAGTGGCGATTAAAATGGCGATTCAGCATTGGTTTGCACAGGGTAAACCCAATAAACAACGCTTATTAACGCTACGTAATGGCTATCATGGCGATACCTTTGGTGCGATGGCAGTATGCGACCCTGAGAATGGAATGCATAGTATGTTCAAACAGGTTTTACCCAAACATTTATTTGCTCCCGCACCAAGTTGTGTGACTGATGCAGATTATCAAGACAGCGATATTGCTGAATTTCGACAGTTGATTAGTACGCATCATCATGAGATTGCGGCGGTTATCCTAGAACCTTTGGTGCAAAATGCAGGCGGAATGAATTTTTATTGCCCTGAATATTTGCGGCAAGTGCGCGCCCTGTGTGATGACTATAATGTATTGCTTATTCTCGATGAAATTGCCACTAATTTTGGCCGAACAGGAACGATGTTTGCTTATGAACAGGCGGATATTTGCCCTGACATCCTCTGCTTAGGTAAGGCATTAACCGGCGGCTATATGACCTTGGCGGCGACATTATGTACGGACAATGTTGCCGCAGGTATCGCAGCGGATGGCAAGGGTGTGTTGATGCATGGGCCAACTTATATGGCGAACCCTCTAGCATGTGCTGTGGCGTCTGAAAATTTGGCAATACTGGCGGAATCACACTGGCAGCAGCAAGTGGCGGATATTGAATCCCAAATGGAAATTGAATTAATGCCCTATAAACAGTATGAGGGTGTGGCTGATGTGAGAGTGAAAGGGGGGATTGGCGTGGTCGAATTAATCAAACCATTAGATAATAGTGTTATGCAATGGTTGCCAGCTTTTTTTGTGGATAAGGGCGTTTGGCTTCGCCCCTTTGGCAAACTGATCTATATTATGCCTCCGTTTATCATTGAGCCGGCCGATTTGAGCATGCTTACAGATGTCATCGGCAAGGCGTTATTGCGCCCTGCCGATGATACATAAGCCGCACTAGAGATAAGCACAACCATCCCGACTACCCCAAACATTTTGTCATCCCGACCGTAGCGGAGGGATCTTATCAAGCTTAAAGATCTCTCCTATCCTCGAGATGACACGCTATCAAAGTTAACCGTGTATTCTGAGTTTACCAGAGCATGAATCAACCGGTTACGCCTGATTAGTCTTGTCGGCTCGTGACTTCTAAGAGGTGATAGCCAAACTGTGTTTTAACAGGGCCTTGCACGGTATTTACTGGTGCAGAGAAAACCACAGTATCAAATTCAGGCACCATTTGACCTGGGCCAAAACTCCCTAAATCACCGCCTTGCGCACTAGAAGGGCAAGATGAATTAGCACGTGCCACATCGGCAAAATCTGCACCACCTTCAATTTCAGTTTTAAGTTGCTGACATTTTTCTTCTGAGTCAACCAGTAGGTGACGCGCTGTTGCTGAAGCCATCATTATATTCCTTCGTAAATAAAAAAAACCCATGCGGGCAGGTTGTGGAATTATAGCAAAGCTATGATTTTGTAGTATAAAAAAGGCCAAAACGCAAGCCAGCAGCCAGGCAGTATAAATCAATTAATTCTTGTCTTTAAGCGAATATCTCACTACAATTATGACATCTTAATCAGAGTGTAATCATAATGAAGTGGCGAAATCGTAGAACCAGTAGCAATGTGGATGACAGGCGCCGTAGTCGGGTGAGTAAGACGGCGAAAGGCGGCGGGATGTTGACTGTGATTGCTGTGTTGGCTGCGATGTACTTCGGTGTTGATCCACAAATGGCGATGCAATTGACGAAAGGGTTGGGTGGTGGCGGTCAGCAGACATCCACTTATCAACCGTCAGTTGCCGAGGATGAATTGGCGCAATTTATTAAAGTCGTATTGGCCGATACAGAAGATGTATGGAACAATATTTTCCAACAGCGTGGTCAACGTTACCCTGAACCAACGCTGGTGATGTTTACAGGGCAAGTGCAATCTGCATGCGGTAATGCAAGTGCAGCAATGGGGCCTTTTTATTGCCCTGCCGACAAAACCATCTATATTGATTTATCTTTCTATCAGGATTTGAAAAAGCGCCATGGTGCACCTGGTGACTTTGCGCAAGCCTATGTTATTGCACATGAAGTGGCGCATCATATTCAAAATTTATCAGGGATGTCAGCACAAGTGCAGCAAGCACAACGACGTATGAGTAAAGCCGATGGCAATGCGATGTCGGTGAAGCTAGAATTGCAAGCAGATTGTTTGGCAGGAGTATGGGCGAATCATACCCAACGCATGAAGGGAGTCTTGGAGCGAGGTGATATTGAAGAAGCCTTGAATGCCGCCAGTGCGATTGGTGATGATCGATTGCAGAAACAAGCAACAGGTCAGATACGACCAGAAGGCTTTACCCATGGCACATCAAAACAACGGGTATATTGGTTTAGCCATGGCTTTGACCATGGCGACATGGATCAGTGTGATACCTTTTCTGCGCGATGATTTAAGCCAAGCTAAATTGTCATTACTAACTGTGTATCCATAAATTGAATCGTATCACCCGCCATAATTTTGCGGCGTTTTCGGGTTTCGATTTCGCCGTTGACTTGGACTAGACTATCTGCAATGGCTTGTTTTGCTTCCGCACCGCTTGATACGAGTCCTTCAAACTTGAGGATTTTATAGAGGTCGGTCGGTTCTTGTGTGAGTTTGATTTCTTGCATTATAATGCCTGTTCTTCACTTTGTTTGACGATATCCCAGCAGGTATCCATTTCGGCTAGAGAGCTGTTTTGCAACGAGAGGCCTTGTTGAATCAAGCAGTCTTCCATTTGGATAAAGCGTCGTTGAAATTTGATATTACCTGCTTTAAGCGCCTGATCAGGATCAATATTAAGCCGACGGGCGAGGCTGGTGCAAATATAAATTAAATCACCGATTTCATCGGCCAATCTTGCTTGATTATTCGGAATACCTAGCTCTGCTTCCACTTCGGCCAATTCTTCTCGCACTTTATCAATGACGCCAGATACCTCAGGCCAATCAAAGCCGACATTCGCTGCCATCGTTTGGGTGGCTGCGGCATAATTGAGTGTTGGCAAGCTGCTGTCAATGGCATCAATTAGTACTCTAGCAGTAGGGTTTGGTATCATGTCGCATCCTAGGTTTTTCGGGTAAATTTAATAATATGCCGACGATCACGCTTATTAGGCCGGCCCGTATGATGGCGATAGCCTAGTGGTTGATCTTTAATTTGCTGATGCAAGAGGGCGCGCTTGTCGATGCTGTCAGCACTTTCTTGATAGAGTAACTGCGCTTCACTGGCAGGCCGCCGCTGTTTGGCTAATCCCAGCACGGTGATATGGAATTCATAAGGTACTTTAGATAAGGTGAGTTGATCATCGGGCTTGATCGTGCGACTGGGCTTGCAGCGCTGGCCATTGAGATGAACTTTACCACCATTGACGGCTTCCACAGCAAGACTGCGGGTTTTATAAAATCGCGCTGCCCATAGCCATTTATCTAGCCGCTGGCTTTGGTTATCACCTTGATCTTTTTGCTTCATATTAAACAGAGTGTATCAAAGTATTATGGTAAAATAGCCGTTTTTTAAATTCTGAGAAATTCTAACATGGCTTTTAAGCATATTACTGTACCGCAGGGCGACGTGATTCAGGTGAATGATGATTTCTCGTTGACGGTGCCGAACACGCCGATTATTCCTTTTATTGAGGGTGATGGTATTGGTGCAGATATTACGGGGCCGATGCAGCAAATTATTGATGCTGCGGTTGAGAAGGCCTATGGTGGCGATAAGAAAATTGCTTGGATGGAAGTATATGCTGGTGAAAAAGCGGTTGAAACCTATGGCGAGGGTGAGTTCTTGCCAGAAGAAACGTTTACGGCAATTCGGGATTATTCAGTGTCGATTAAAGGCCCCTTGATGACGCCAGTTGGTGGTGGCATGCGTTCGCTTAATGTGGCATTGCGCCAAACATTAGATTTGTATGTTTGCCAACGTCCTGTGCGCTATTACCCGGGCACTCCTAGCCCGGTAAAAGCACCAGAGAAAATTGATATGGTGATTTTTCGGGAGAACTCGGAAGATATCTATGCAGGCATTGAATGGCCTGCGGAAAGCGTTGAAGCCAATAAATTGATTGCATTTTTACAAGGTGAGATGGGAGTGACAAAAATTCGTTTCCCAGCCACCTCTGGCATTGGCATTAAACCTGTATCACGGGATGGTACAGAGCGCTTGGTGCGTAAAGCATTGCAGTATGCGATTGATAATGATCGTGATTCTGTGACGATTGTGCATAAAGGCAATATTATGAAGTTCACCGAAGGTGCTTTTAAGCAGTGGGGTTATGATATCGCGCGCAATGAATTTGGTGCGATGCCGGTTGATGGTGGCCCATGGCATGCGTATACCAATCCAAACACAGGCAAAAAAATTATTGTTAAAGATTGTATTGCCGATGCGTTTTTACAAGAAATACTATTGCACCCAACGGCTTATGATGTGGTTGCAACCTTAAATCTCAATGGTGATTATGTGTCCGATGCATTGGCAGCCCAAGTAGGCGGCATTGGCATTTCGCCAGGTGCAAACTTATCTGATTCAGTCGCCATGTTTGAGGCAACGCATGGTACCGCACCTGCTTTAGCCGGTAAGAACATGGCTAATCCATCTTCACTCGTATTGTCAGCAGAAATGATGCTACGCCATATGGAATGGAATGAGGCGGCAGATTTAGTGATAAAAGGCGTGTCGGGTGCGATTGCAGGATCACAAGTCACGTGTGATCTGGCTGAAATGGTCGGCGTAGAAGCTTTAAGCTGTAGCGATTACGCTGCAGCCGTTATTAGTAAAATGTAAGGAAAGAACATGAAAATTGCAGAAAATTTAGTCGTACAAATTGATTACACCCTGACAGACAATGATGGCAAAGTGATTGATAGCTCAGAAGGCGCGGGTCCATTAACCTATCTTCAAGGCGCGGGTAATATTATTCCTGGCTTAGAAGAAGCGTTAATCGGTAAAGAAACGGGTGATAAAATAGAAGCCAGCATTGCGCCTGATAAAGCTTATGGCGAGCGGGTTGAAGAAATGAGCCAGCAAGTGCCACGCGACTTATTTGCTGGGATCGATAATATTGAACCAGGCATGCAATTTCAATCAGAAACAGATCAAGGACCGGTGATGGTCACGGTGGTTGAAGTGGCTGATGATACGGTAACTGTGGATGGTAATCATCCTTTAGCGGGTGTGCATCTTAATTTTGCGGTTGAAGTGCGTGATGTGCGTGAAGCGACGGCAGAAGAGATTGAGCATGGACATGTGCATGGCGAAGGCGGTCACCAACACTAAAAAACACATGGTGTGATTTTAGGAATATAGAAATGACTCTCCAGCAATTAAATAAGGATTTTGGTATTGCAGGTGCGCTTGAGTTTACATCAGGTGCAGGTGACTTGCCGATGATCAAAATTGATACGCCGCTGGCAACAGCGGTGATCTCTTTATATGGTGCGCAAGTCTTGTCATTTCAGCCGAAGTCTGCATCCAATGATCTGCTTTTCCTGAGTGAAAAAGCTAATTATCAAGTAGGGAAAGCGATGCGTGGCGGTATTCCCATTTGTTGGCCTTGGTTCAGCCGAGAAAAACCACGACCACAGTTACCTAATCATGGTTTTGCACGGACATCAATATGGGCGGTAACGGAAACCTCTCGGGCAGATGATGTGGTGCAGTTACAACTAATATTGCAAGATAATGCTGAAACCCGTGAGATGTGGGATCATGCCTTCCAGCTAACATTGGATATTACAATTAGCGAGCAATTAAGTTTAAGCCTAACAACTGAAAATACCGGCACAGACTCTTTCCAATTCTCGCAAGCAATGCATACCTATTTTGCCGTCGGTGATATTGCTCAAACACAAGTAAGCGGCTTAAATGGCGTTAACTATATCAATACTGTCGCGGGTAACAACACAAGTCATCAGCAAGCTGGCGCAGTAAAGATCGCTGCCGAAGTTGATAGGATCTACACTGATTTCGCAGGCACACTGCAGCTTCAAGATAAAAAAAATAACCGCAGTATTGATATTGAATCATCGGGCAGCAACACGACCGTTATTTGGAATCCCTGGCAAGCTATTTCGGCTGAAATGAAAGATTTAAATGACGCTGCTTACCAGCAGTTTATTTGTGTCGAAACGGTGAATACAGGGGATGATACTGTTAAGCTGGCACCTACAGAAAAGCATACGATAACAGTGGCCTATCAGTTTTAAAATATTTATTAGTTGATCAGAGTATTGTCAGCCATTTAGAAGGTTATCTCGATTAATAAACAGCCATTGAATGGCGATAATGGGAATGGCGGAGGCAATACGACCATCTTGGATCATTTGATAGGCTTCATCGAATTTAACCGTGCTGACGCGGATATCTTCATTTTCTTCGGTTAAGCCGTAAATGCCGCCCACGTTGGTGGTGTCAACTTCACCATAGAACAGAGTGAGTTGTTCTGAAGAGCCGCCTGGGCTGGTGTAAAACTGGCTTATTTTGGTAAGTTTTTTAATCTCACAACCTGCTTCTTCAATCGCTTCTCGATAGGCAACTTCTTCAGCAGTTTCGCCTTGTTCGATGCCGCCCGCAACAATCTCTAGCAGCCAGGCATCATCGGGATTGTCTTGAAACAGCGCGCCCATTCTGATTTGTTCGATTAAAACGATTTCATCTCGAATAGGATCATAGAGCAAGACACCAACGCAATTATTGCGATGGAATAATTCGCGGGCGATGCTATCTGTCCAGCCGCCTTCAAATAGGGTGTGGCGGAGGGTGAGTTTTTTGAGTTTGAAGAAGCCATCATAGACATTCTCATGTTGTTGTAGATCGATTTGTTTTTTCATATTGGAAATTTTACATGATCTGAGTGTGAACACAAAAACGGACGTTTTTTTTGGGGTGTTTAGATCTTAAGGCTGTGGTTGGATGCCTATTAGGTTTTGCAATAAGGCGATAAATTTGGATCCATCTTTTTCGATATGCTCTAGTTTGATCGGTAAATAATTTAAGGCGGGCGCACACCAGAGCGTGGTTTGGCGTTCGGGTTTGTTATCTTCTGTTTTGATACGTTGACGGACAAGTTTGATCGCTTCAAATTCACCGAATGGGGTGGTGATGGTTTCTGTGCCTTGTCTGGCAAGGGTATATTGTTTGATGCGATATTTATCGACGACGCTATAGCGGAGTTCTTTTTTGTCCGCAACGAGATCATTGATTAAGGCTTGTTGGTAGGATAAGTTATCAAAAGTATTGGGGCTTAAGGGAAGTTGGTATGGGCGGCCTTTATAGTCGATATTGATTTGATTGTTTGTCCAGTCAAATAGCGTGGTAATGTGCTTTTCTTTTTTACCGCCAGTGCGATCATAGGCATAACTAATGGGGTGTAATTGGCCATTGGCTTCCTGCCAGTTACTTTTTTCTTGGATAAGATCGGGCGCAAACATTTTAGCCAGCCCAAGCGGCTTACTGCTGGTGGCCATGGTACGGGTATTGTCGCTATTGGTGGTGAGTTGCTGATGTAGCTGGGCAACCTTCATTGATTTGGTCGATACCATGTAATCGGCTTCAAAATCAGGCATAGATTGCGCTGAGGTAGTGCTGATAATAAACAGGAGTAGTGAAATTACGTAACGCATATTTTCCCTTATTTTGGTGGTGTTATCTGTCCTGTGGCAATTTGTCGGATGGCTTCAGGATAGAGCTTGTGTTCTTCTGCAAGCACCCGCTTGGCAAGTGTGTCGCTGGTGTCATCAGGTAAAACAGTGACCCTTGCTTGTAAGACCACAGGGCCACCATCAAGTTCTTCTGTGACATAGTGAATGCTGGCACCATGCTCGGCTTCGCCGGCATCAATTGCCCGTTGGTGGGTATTTAAACCGGTGAATTTAGGTAGTAGAGAGGGGTGGATATTGATGAGTTTACCTGAGAATTGTTGGACAAATTCTGGGGTAAGGATCCGCATAAAGCCCGCTAGAATAACGAGATCAGGCTGATACTTATTAACCTCTTCGGCAAGCGCATGATCAAAACTGAGGCGATCATCATAGGCTTGATGATCAATCGTTGTCGTTGGGATATATTGTGCTGCCGCATAGTCCAATCCCGGAGCTTGAGGGCGGTTGCTGATAACGGCGCTAACTTGAGCGGGTAAATTATCATGCTGAATAGCTTCAACGATGGAGACCATATTGCTGCCCCGGCCTGAAATAAGGATAACCAGTGAAAGCGGTTTTTGTGCTGTCATTATTTTAGATTATGCCATGATAACTTTAGGATCAGCATCTGATTGTTCTGCCGTTTCAACATGACCCATTACCGTAGCAGTTTCGCCTAATGCGGTGAGTAATTCAAGAGTGTCATCGGCATCTTCTTGAGCAATGCAAATGACCATGCCAATGCCGTTATTGAAGGTGCGATACATTTCTTCATCGGTGACATTGCCTTGTTCTTGTAGCCAATTGAAGATAGTAGGTTGCTGCCAGCTGTTAGCATTGATAATTGCATTGACACCTTGAGGCAATACTCGTGGAATATTTTCTAACAAACCACCACCAGTAATATGCGATAGGGCATGGATGTTTATTTCATTGTGAAGACGCAATAGTGTTTTCACGTAAATGC
Source organism: Proteobacteria bacterium UBA652 (assembly GCA_002299915.1). Classification (GTDB taxonomy): domain Bacteria; phylum Pseudomonadota; class Gammaproteobacteria; order Nitrosococcales; family Methylophagaceae; genus UBA652. Next base: position 15,405 of record DBOG01000042.1, read on the forward strand.
TGGTTGGGGCGAGTAGTTTTTGACCTAGTGTGCTGCCGTCAAAGGCGGTATCAAGCGCCACGCCGCTGCGGTCGACAATTTTACGGATCAGCGAATAACCATTAGAGTGGGGGCCTGATGACGCTAGCCCAATTAACACATCGCCTTGGCGCACTTGGCTACCATCAATAATACGTTTCTTTTCAACAATACCCACACAAAACCCAGCCAGATCATAATCGCCTGCTTCATACATGCTTGGCATTTCAGCCGTTTCACCGCCTACTAATGAGGCGCCCGCTAAACTGCAGCCATCTGCGATCCCGGAGATAACCGCTGTGGCGACATCAAGATCAAGCGCACTGGTGGCATAATAATCAAGGAAGAACAGGGGCTCGGCACCTAATACAATAATATCGTTGACGCACATGGCGACCAAGTCTATGCCGATGGTGTCATGGATCCCAGTTTCGATGGCGAGGCGGAGCTTGGTGCCGACACCATCCGTACCCGAGACTAAAACAGGTTGTTTGTAGCGATCTAGTGGCAATTCAAATAAGCTACCAAAGCCCCCTAAACCAGCCATCACACCAAGTCGGCGGGTTTTTGCGGCCAACGGTTTAATGCGTTCAATCAGTGCATTACCCGCTTCAATATCAACGCCGGCATCTTTATAACTGAGGGAATCTGTTGGTTTAGTGCTCATGTTTATCCTTGGGTCTTTCTATGCTGTAAAACAGCGTGATAGAATAACACAATGCGCCACTTCATTATTATTTTAACGACTGCCTTTTTGTTTGCTTCGACCACTTCCGTAGCGGTCGAGGTAACGGGTTTATATGTGGCAGAACAGCGTGTGGAGACACAAGATCCCGCCGCACTTGATGCTGTTTCGGCAGCAGCACTAGAGGCTATTTTACTTAAAGTGGTAGGAGATCGTGCGCAGTTAGCCTCGCTCTCATTTGATGACATAGAAAAAGTTGCGCCAGCACTCATCGAACAACATCAATATTTTAATGCCAATGCGGCTAATGCAGTCCATGACAATACAGCACCAGAGCAGTTAGCCGTGCGATTGAAATTTGATGAAATGAAGGTGAATCAACAATTATCAGACTGGGGTCTACCTTCCTGGGGTAAGACACGGCCTGCCGTTTTGTTATTATTGATACGCGATAAAGCGGGTCATAGAGAAATATTGGTGGATGATACGTTGGTCAGCGTTGCTTTAGATGAGGCGGCATCACGTGGTGTGCCGATCTTGATGCCATTAATGGATTTAGCCGATTATCAGGGTTTGAATATGGCGGCATTGTGGGCGGGCGATTTTGCGGCGACAGCACCCTTTGCCGCACGCTATCAATCACCATTGCTGGTAACGGCAAGAATGGCAAGCCAAGGCAACGGACAATGGCGCATACAGTGGCAATATAATTTAGAAGGTAAAGTGAATCATTGGCAGTCAGCGGGAGCGGCGGCGGAAGCAGTGCAGCTGGGGATGGCAGATCTAGCAGATAATTTAGCGCGACAGTTTAGCCATACAAAAACAGCAGCGTCACAGCCTTTTATTTTGGAGGTTGAAGGTGTGGTAGGATTTGCAGCACATCAGCAAGTGACGGCTTTTTTATCCGATTTACAGCATGTTGAACAGGTGCAACAACATGCCTTAATTGAAGGTGTGTTGACGGTATCATTACATTATTTTGGTGATGAACAGGCATTAAGGTCTGTTATTTCAGGTGGCGAATTATTGGTATCATTGCAGGATATTGTTGGCGTAGATAGATTGTATTATCGCGTGCGGCCTTAATCACGATGAACCGTACGCAGTTGCCTAATATGATTTCTGTTTTTCGGATTATATTAGTCATCCCTATTGTTTGGGCCTTATTAACAGAACAATTTTCTATAGCCGCTTTTCTATTTATTGTGGCGGGTATCTCGGATGCGTTAGATGGCTTTCTAGCCAAGCGCTATCAGTGGGAATCTCGCTTGGGTTCGATTTTGGATCCCGTTGCGGATAAATTACTACTATTATCGAGCTTATTAACCCTAGCATGGTTGGGATTAATGCCAGGCTGGTTGGTGTGGCTGGCGGTGTGCCGTGATGTGATGATTGTGGTCGGAGGTATCGCTTACCATCATTTAATTGGCCGATTTTCATTGATGCCGTTATGGAGCAGTAAGATTAATACGGTTAGCCAGATTGCTTTAGTGGCGCTAATTATTTGTCAGCAGTTATATCCCGTATTTGATGCGGCGGTGATGAGTATGATTTGGATAGTGATGGCGAGCATCCTGATTTCAGGATCGGAATATGTTTTAGTATGGGGAATACGCGCATGGCAGAAAATAAAGCAAGAATAGCTGATTCCACCAAGGTTTGGTGGTTGGTAATAGTGATTGGTGGTGGCTATTTATTTCATTTGTTAGCACCCATTTTAGCGCCTTTTTTTGTGGCGGTCATATTGGCCTATTTGGCTGACCCTTTTGCGGACAAACTGGAAGCGAAAGGATTATCTCGCACAGTCTCGGTGGCCATCGTGTTTGGTATTTTATCACTGGTTATACTGGTGCTCTTATTAGTGCTAATGCCACTACTGGTGAAACAGTTAGGCGCATTGATTAGTCATATGCCCGAGTATTTGGTGTTACTACAGACAGTGTTAACATCATGGTTGGTGAAAATGGGATTGCCTGCTGATATATTAGCGCTGGATAATTTGCGCGATACAATGACGGCGTATTGGTCAGAAGTCGGGCAGGTGGTGGGTGGCGTGATGGGCTATGTATCCCGCTCAGGGATGGCGGCATTACAAGTGTTGGCTAATATTATATTGATTCCAGTGCTGACCTTTTATTTATTATGTGATTGGGATATTTTGGTCTCTCGCTTTCGCGCTTTATTGCCAAGAAAGCATGCGGCACGAGTGATTGGATTATCATTAGAATGTGACAGTATGTTATCGGCCTTTATGCGTGGTCAGATCCTCGTCATGGTGGCGCTGGCTATTATGTATAGCGTCGGATTGAGTTTGATTGGTTTGGAATTGGGCTTATTATTAGGGGTGATTGCGGGTATTGTCAGCTTTGTGCCTTATTTAGGCTTAATTGTCGGTATTTGTTTGGCGGGTGTGGCCGCCTTTTTCCAATTTGGTTCTTGGATCCCGGTGGCGCAAGTGGTTGCTGTATTCACCTTTGCTCAAATGATTGAAGGTATGGTGCTTACACCCCGCTTAGTGGGTGATCGTATTGGCTTGCATCCTGTTGTCGTTATTTTTGCTGTGTTAGCCGGCGGTCAGTTATTTGGGTTTGCAGGCTTACTATTGGCATTGCCTGTTGCCGCCGTGTGTATGGTGCTATTGCGTCATGCGCATCAACGTTATTTAGACAGCGAACTATATTCCTGATGCAGGATGCAAAGCAAGTTACGCTGCCATTAAATCCCACAGAAACATTTAGTTTTGATAATTTCTACTTTGGTCCGCAGAGAGAAGCAGAACAAGCGATAACACGTTTCTCACACGCTGATGGTGTGGCTTATTTATATCTCTGTGCACCAGCAGGAGAAGGGAAATCACATTTATTGATGGCAGCAATGCATGCAGCGAAAAAGAGTGGCAAACATGCGGCTTATTTCCCATTAGATGTATTAGTCAAAACCACAAGTCCTGCCATATTGGATGGTATCGAACAAGCAGACTTAGTGTGCTTGGATGCACTCGATGCCATCGCGGGGCAGCTTGAGTGGGAAGAGGCTATCTTTCATTGTTTTAATCGTTTGCAACAGGCGGGTACAAGCTTGCTGGTGGCAGCATCTGCCCTCCCCAGTGAATTGGGATTAAGCTTGGCAGATTTAAGATCTCGATTAGACACGGGCACCTTGTATCAATTAATGCCACTGCAAGATAGCGATAAACAACAGGCATTAATGAAGCAAGCGGCATATCGTGGGCTAATTTTACCTGCAGAGGTGGCGCATTATTTATTACGACACTATGGCCGAGACATGGCCAGTTTGATGGGTGTTTTACAAGATTTAGATAAAGCATCCTTGGCAGCACAGCGGCGTTTAACCATTCCTTTTGTAAAGCAAACCATTCATTAAATGGCTGATAAATCACTGACTGTGATTATCCCTGGTTTGGCACCACTATTGACGCAAGAGATAGCGGCAGGTTTATTGCCTAAGCATTTAAAGCAGAGTGTGAAGTATGGTAAACGGACCGCGGAAAAAGCGACATTATCTCGGCAGCTATTTTCTTTGTTTAGCAAACACGCGCTGCAGGGCAATGACTTGCCTGATATAGCACTATCAGGGATTAATACGGGTATCCGAGTCAGCCCTTGTTATCTTCAGGCCGACCGAGACCAATTGCACTTATTTGGCCCAGAACAATTGGCGATAACGCCAACGGAAGCAGCGGCATTGATCACACTTATTCAACCACTGATGCCAGCACAACTCAAGATGGAAGAAGTTGATAAGTGGCATTTAAGCTTGCCAGAGCAGCCAGCAGTAGCACTCACGGCGTTAGCTGATGTGAATGGGCGCGCAGTGCAAGTGTATTTGCCCGCAGGGGAGGCTGCAACTAGCTGGATCCAATTATGGAATGAAATTCAGATGGTATTGCATGAATGTGCAATCAATACGCAGCGGATAGCAGAAGGGAAATTGCCGATTAATAGTGTGTGGTTTTGGGGCAAGGGGGCGTTTGAAGCCGCCACAGAACGATGGGCAAGTGTCTCGGGTATTAATGATGATTTATCGCGGTTGGCAATCTTTGCGGGTGTCACCGTGCAGCCTACAGCAAGCAAGCTACATGATCTGACAGCAGGTAAGCACTTAATGCTATTACCCACCATTTCATTAGAACAAGATATTGAAAGCCAACTAATTGACTTGGAAAATACTATTTTTAAGCCGGTTCTGGCCGCCTTGAAGTGGCGAAAGCTCTCCCGAGTACGGTTTGTTTTTCCAGAGTTGGCTTATTATGACGCAACACTTTTTTCTGCATGGAAATTCTGGTAAATCAATATGATAGAAGAACTATCTCAACTTGATTCTACAGGATGGAATAACTTACCAAAGAGCTGGCCAGACAGTCTACGGCGGGTATTAGCGGCCCGCGGAATCACCGATGAATCAGATCTGCTTTATGCGTTGGCAGATTTACCCGCACCACAGCAGTTGATGGGGATGGATGATGCGGTTTTAGTGTTAGCAACGGCGATTCAGCAACAACAGAAAATTATGATTGTGGCGGATTTTGATGCTGATGGGGCAACCAGTTGTACGGTGGCGATTCGTGGTTTGCAAGCAATGGGAGCGCAGGCCGTGGCATATATTGTGCCGAGTCGGTTTATTCATGGCTATGGGCTCACGCCTGAATTATTAGCAGATATTCCATTGCAAGATCAGCCTGATGTCCTGATGACGGTTGATAATGGTATGTCAAGCGTGGAGGGCGTTGCAGCGGCAAATATCCGTGGTATGCAGGTGGTGGTAACCGACCATCACTTACCTGGCAAATCTGTGCCCGAGGCAGCAGCAATTGTAAACCCCAATCAGGCAGGCGACCGTTTCCCAAGTAAAAATTTAGCAGGAGTCGGCGTGTGTTTTTATGTCTTACTGGGTTTGCGTACTTATCTAAGAGAACAAGGCTGGTTTGAAAAACAATCGATTACGGAACCTAGACTAACGGATCTACTAGATTTAGTGGCATTAGGTACAGTGGCAGATGTCGTGCCTTTGGATAAGTTAAATCGTACCTTCGTACAATTAGGTCTGGCGCGCATGCGGCGCGGGCAAGTGGGCGCTGGGTTACAAGAATTACTTAATGTGGCGGGGAAATCATTAGCAGAACTTAGCGCATCGGATCTCGGCTTTGCTATCGCACCGCGTTTAAATGCCGCTGGCCGGTTGGAAGATATGCGGCTGGGGATCGATACCTTACTGTCTGATGACGTGGCGGTGGCGCAATCATTTGCAATGCAATTAGATGATTTAAATAAACAGCGGCGGGTTGTTGAACAAGATATGCAGCAACAGGCACAAACCATGTTGGATGCCATGCCTAAATTGCAACAGGGTGAGGCACAACCATTGGGCTATTGCCTATTTGATGAAAGCTGGCATCAAGGCGTGATTGGTTTATTGGCTTCTCGGATTAAAACCCAACAACATCGCCCCGTGATTGCCTTTGCTCGTGGTGATAAGGGCGAAGTGAAAGGCTCGGCACGCTCGGTTGAAGGTGTGCATATTCGGGATGTACTGGCCGCAATGGCAAGCCAAGCACCCGATATGCTGTCGCGTTTTGGTGGTCATAGTATGGCCGCGGGGATGACCTTATTAGAACAAGACTTGCCACGGTTTGAAGCCTTGTTTTTACAAGTATTGGCTGAGCGGGTATCGCCAGAAACATTGCTGCAAAAAACCATTACCGATGGCACATTAACAGGTACAGAATTAACGCTGCCATTAGCCGATACCTTAAGCCAATTTGTACCATGGGGGCAAGGATTTACAGCGCCGCTATTTCAAGGTGTTTTCACGGTTGTCGCCTGGCGACTGGTAGGGCAGGATCAGAATCATTTACGACTGCAATTACAACACCCTGAGCAAACGGTTAGCATTACTGCCATGGCCTTTGGTGAAATTCGACCTACATGGTTAGAAACAGGCGGAGAGGTGTTCGTGTGTTATCGCATTTCGGTGAATACTTTTCGCGGTGAACGTAATTTACAGCTATTAGTTGAAAATTTATTTCCAGCAACAGCAATGGAAGACTAAAAAAACAGCATTATTTTATACTTAAAACAACCTTGAGGGCTTGACGTAGAGCGGGATTATAAGTAAATTAACGGGTTTATTACTGGCCTAGCGCTTTTTGGGCTGGCAGGCACTCACACTCAATAACAAGGGAAACACGTGGATCTAAGCGGTGGCGACATTTTAATTCGTTGTTTAAAAGACGAAGGCGTTGAATTTTTATTTGGCTATCCAGGTGGCGCCGTCTTGCATATTTATGATGCACTGTATAAGCAAGATGATGTCAAACATATTCTAGTCCGTCATGAGCAAGCCGCTACCCATGCTGCCGATGGGTATGCCCGCGCAACAGGTAAGCCGGGCGTAGTGTTGGTCACATCAGGTCCTGGGGCAACCAATGCCGTCACCGGTATTGCAACAGCCTATATGGATTCGATTCCGATGGTGGTGATCACAGGTCAAGTGGCCACCTCAAGCATTGGCAGTGATGCTTTTCAAGAAGTTGATGCGGTAGGAATTACCCGGCCTTGTGTGAAGCATAATTTCCTGGTGAAAGATGTCAACAAAATTGCTGAAACGATGAAAAAAGCGTTTCGCGTGGCGACCACCGGCCGACCTGGCCCCGTAGTGGTTGACATTCCTAAAGATATTACCGATCCCGCAATCAAAGTGCCGTATGAATACCCTACGGCGGTGGCGATGCGTTCATATCAGCCTGCCACAGCAGGGGATCCTGAGTTGATTAAAGAAGCCATCGCTTTACTGCTGACAGCGAAGCAACCAATGATTTATTCAGGTGGTGGCGTGGTGTTGGGTCAAGCATCAGAAGAATTACGTACCTTTGTACGGCAATTAGCTTTTCCGATTACCAGTACCTTAATGGGTTTGGGTGCTTACCCATACAATGATGATTTATTTATCGGCATGCTCGGCATGCATGGTAGTTATGAATCAAATATGGCGATGCATGATTGCGATGTGTTGATTGCGATTGGCGCACGATTTGATGATCGGGTTACCGGAAAAATCGCGGAATTTTGTCCAGACGCCAAAATTATCCATATTGATATTGATCCGTCCTCAATCTCGAAAACGATTACGGTTGATGTACCAATTGTGGGCAATGTGGCGAATGTCTTACAAGAGATGAATAAGTTGTTGGCAAGCGAAAGCAAGCCTGATATTAAAGCGTGGTGGAAAACAATTAACGGCTGGCGGTCGAAAGATTGTATGGCCTATGATCGTAATAGCGATCAAATCAAACCACAGCGGGCGATTGAAATTGTCCATGAAATTACAAAAGGTGATGCCTATGTTACGTCTGATGTAGGCCAGCATCAAATGTGGGCGGCGCAATTCTATGGTTTTGAGAAACCGAATCGCTGGATCAACTCAGGCGGCCTTGGCGCGATGGGATTTGGTTTGCCTGCGGCAATGGGCGTGCAGCTCGCCTATCCTGATGAAACTGTGGTCTGCATAACAGGTGAGGGCAGTATCCAAATGTGTATTCAGGAGCTATCAACCTGTTTGCAATATGGCTTGCCGATCAAGATTGTGGCATTAAATAATCGCTATTTAGGGATGGTTCGCCAATGGCAAGAGTTCTTCTATAAAGAGCGCTATTCAAGTTCCTATATGGAATCTTTACCCGATTTCGTGAAACTCACCGAAAGTTATGGTCATGTGGGCATTCGTATTGAAAAGCCAGAAGATTTAGAATCAGAATTAAAGCGTGCCTTTGCGATGAAAGATCGCTTGGTGTTTATTGATATCGTGACAGATCAGAAAGAAAATGTATATCCGATGATCGCAGCGGGGATGGCGCATAATGAAATGCATCATTCGCCGCATTGTGAATTGCCACAAGATCCACGGCGGGAATTAGCGTAATGCGACATATTATTTCGATTTTAATTGAGAATGAAGCGGGCGCGTTGTCGCGGGTGGCGGGTTTGTTTTCTGCACGTGCGTATAATATTGAATCATTAACGGTGGGGCCAACGGAAGATCCGACCTTATCTCGGATCACGATTGTGACAACGGGTTCAGAACGCATTATTGATCAAATTATCAAGCAAGTGGATAAGTTGATAGACGTGGTGGCCGTGAATCAGCTGACCAGCGACTTACATATTGAGCGTGAAATTGTATTGGTGAAGGTCAAAGCTAGTGAAAGCCAACAACGCGAAGATTTAAAACATCTGGCAGAAGTGGTCAATGGTAGAATTATTGATGTCACAACTGATACCTATATTATTGAACTAACGGAATCAGTGGTGCAGATTGATTCATTTATTGCGGCATTATCAGAACATGAAATTATAGAAACCGTGCGGTCTGGCGTGTCAGGCATCGCCCGTGGCGGGAACGTGTGTACAAAATAAATTTAATTTAAGATATTTTTTAAGGAAAACATTATGAGTTTGAATATGTATTACGATAAAGACTGTGATTTATCGATTATCAAGGGGATGAAAGTCACCATCGTGGGTTATGGTTCACAAGGCCATGCGCACGCAAATAACCTGCAAGATTCAGGTGTCGATGTCACCGTTGCATTACGTGATAATTCCTCTTCAATTCCAAAGGCAACGGGGTCTGGTTTGCGTGTGGAAACGACGGCTAAGGCAGTGCGTGATGCTGATTTGGTGATGATTTTAACGCCCGATGAATTCCAATCTGAATTATATAGAGATGAAATCGAACCAAACTTAAAAAAAGGTGCCGTATTAGCCTTCGCTCATGGGTTCAGTATCTTATATAACCAAGTGGTGCCGCGTCGTGATTTAGATGTCATCATGATTGCGCCTAAAGCACCAGGTCACACCGTGCGTAGTGAATTTGTACGCGGTGGTGGTATTCCTGATTTAATCGCCGTGCACCAAGATGCTTCAGGTCGTGCGAAAGAAATCGCACTGTCTTATGCTTCTGGTGTGGGTGGCGGTCGTACGGGTATTATCGAAACGACATTCCGTGATGAAACTGAAACAGATTTATTCGGTGAGCAAGCGGTATTATGTGGCGGTGCAGTTGAATTAGTTAAAGCAGGTTTTGAAACTTTAACGGAAGCAGGTTATGCACCCGAAATGGCTTATTTCGAATGTTTACATGAATTGAAACTGATCGTTGATCTCATGTATGAAGGCGGTATCGCCAACATGAACTACTCGATTTCAAACAATGCCGAATATGGTGAATATGTGACCGGTCCTAAAATCATTAATGAAGAAAGCCGCTGGGCAATGCGTGAAGCATTGAAAAATATCCAAGAAGGAAAATATGCCAAACAGTTCATTCTAGAAGGGGCATCAGGTTATCCAGAAATGACTTCAATGCGCCACATTAATGCAGAGCATCCGATTGAAAAAACAGGTGCGAAGCTACGTGAGATGATGCCGTGGATCGATAAGATTGTAGATAAGTCTAAAAACTAACAGCACATTTATCTTTTCACTCAGCATGGTGTTTTTCTGTGTAGAAAAAGCTTTGTTTTGAGCAAAAACCTAAACGTACTGAATAAAATAAAGTAGTATTAATGGGGATAAGTAGCGATACTTATCCCCATTTTATTTTCAGTTTTCCAAAGCGAGTAGTGAGCCATGTCATTAAAAGAAAAATATCAGGATACTAAAGGTATTTATTTATTGCCTAATCTGTTTACAACAGCGGGTTTGTTTGCTGGATTTTATGCGGTTATTGCCGCTACTCGTGGTGATTTTGAATCAGCTGCTATTGCCGTATTTATTGCGATGATAATGGATGGGTTTGATGGGCGGGTTGCCAGAATGCTGGGTGCACAAAGTGCGTTTGGCGCTGAATATGATAGCTTGGCAGATATGGTGTCATTTGGAATGGCGCCAGCATTGGTGATGTATCATTGGTCTTTAGTGGAGATGGGCAAAGCGGGCTGGTTGGTGGCCTTCATTTATGTTGCCTGTGCGGCGTTACGCTTGGCGCGGTTTAATACCCAGCTTGATGAACCAGATGCCGACAAAGGCTTTTTTCAAGGGCTAGCAAGTCCTGCCGCTGCCGCCTGCTTAATGGGATGGGTTTGGTTAGGGTCTGCCAATGATTTAAATGCCAATGTGATTACAACAGTTGGCTTCTTCCTGACTTTTATTTGTGGTGCTTTAATGGTGAGCACGGTTCGCTATCATAGCTTCAAAGGGGTTGATTTACATGGTAAAGTTCCGTTTGTTGTTATTTTGATGATCGTATTTATCTTTGCATTAATCTCGCTTGATCCACCGATTGTGCTCTTCAGTATTTTTGCAATTTATACGCTCTCTGGCCCTGTGTTCACATTAAACGAATGGCGAAAAAACAAACAAGTGCAAGAATAATAGTTGGACATTGCTGGATTTTAGATTACAATGCCTTTTATGAACACACATAATGAATTTTTCTCAGCTAATCACGATGCTATTTCTCAGCAACGTTTATCTGTGTGCGTGTTCAGTCTGCAATCACTCCTGCTTCTGCCTTAGGGCATATACAAGAAGTAATACAGCTTTATTGGCGCTATAGCCAATATAAATTTAATGTAAAATAATCTGTATAAAAGTCGGAGCAGAACAATGAGTGACAAATTAATTATTTTTGATACCACCTTACGGGATGGTGAACAAAGCCCTGGTGCATCGATGACCAAGGATGAGAAAGTGCGGATCGCGAAATCTTTAGAACGAATGAAGGTGGATGTGATTGAAGCGGGGTTTCCGATCGCCAGTGTTGGCGATTTTGAAGCAGTTGAAGCAGTAGCCAATGCGATTACAGATAGCCGTATTTGTGCGCTTTCGCGTGCTTTAGGTGGTGATATTGATCGGGCAGGGGAGGCTTTGAGAGGCGCCAATGCCTCGCGGATCCATACCTTTATCGCCACCTCACCCATTCATATGGAAATGAAATTGAGGATGTCGCCTGATCAGGTGGTTGAGAATGCAGTGAAAGCGGTGAAGCGAGCACGTCAATATACCGATGATGTGGAGTTTTCACCTGAAGATGCAGGACGCAGTGAGCCAGATTTTTTGTGTCGGATTTTAGAAGCTGTAATTGATGCGGGCGGCACGACACTTAATATCCCTGATACGGTAGGGTATAACTTACCCAATCAATTTGGTGAATTGATTCATACTTTACGCGAGCGTATTCCTAATTCAGATAAAGCTATTTTTTCAGTGCATTGCCATAATGATTTGGGTTTGGCTGTAGCCAATTCTTTATCGGCGGTATTGAATGGTGCGCGGCAGGTTGAGTGTACTATTAATGGCTTGGGTGAACGAGCGGGGAATGCGGCCTTAGAAGAAGTCGTGATGGCCGTGCGCACCCGCCAAGATATGTTTAGCTGCGATACCGATATTGATACCACTCAAATTTTAACCGCATCACGATTAGTGTCAGGGATTACCGGCTTTGCTGTGCAACCGAATAAGGCGATTGTCGGTGCCAATGCCTTTGCCCATGAATCAGGTATTCATCAGGATGGTGTGTTGAAAAATCGTGAGACTTACGAAATCATGCGTGCGGAAGATGTCGGCTGGCATACCAATCGAATGGTGTTAGGCAAGCATTCAGGGCGCAATGCCTTTCGTACGCGGTTAGAAGAGCTAGGCATTAGCTTTGATTCAGAAGCAGACTTGAATGCCGCATTTAAACGCTTCAAAGAATTGGCAGATAAAAAGCATGAAATTTTTGATGCAGATTTACAAGCCTTGGTAACCGACACCAGCACCCGTGAAGTTGATGAGCGTATTCGCTTAGTCTCTTTACTTGCTCACAGCGAAACGGGAGAAACACCACGGGCAATCGTGACGCTTTCTATTGATGGTGGAGAGCAGAAAATTGAAAGCACCGGTGGTGGCCCCGTCGATGCGGCCTTCAAAGCGGTGGAAAAAATCGTACAAAGCCAAACTGAATTACAGCTTTATTCAGTGAGCAATATCACCAAAGGCACAGATTCACAGGGTGAAGTGAATGTGCGGCTTGAAAAGGGCGGGCGGATTGTTAGCGGCCAAGGCTCTGATACTGATATTGTCACGGCCTCAGTTAAAGCTTATATTCAAGCTCTAAACAAAATGCTTGTGCCATCAGAACGCGCGCATCCACAGGTTTAATGGCAATCCTCACCGAAACACAATATGCGGCGTTAGATGCCATGGGGCTCCCCGTTTGGTTTAAACAAGATCAGCTCGCAAAAAGTGGCGTTGAAAATATAAAGGCGGTAGCAAACGAGTCAGCTGCCATACCAGCAGCGGATGTGGCGGCTGATCTTGTTTTACCATTGCTGGGCAACGTTGATGCTCCTATACTGTTTATCGGGGAAAATTTAGCGGTGGATGGTAACACGCCCAGTTCGCGTTTATTGCTTGCCATGCTCTTTGCAATCGGACTGGGCAGAGATGATATTGCGGTATTGTCTTGGCAAGCAGACCAGCTTGCGTTGCTAAAAACACATTTTGAGAAAGGCGCGGTAACGCAGATAGTGATATTAGGAGAGCAGGCTAGCCAAGATTGTTTTGCGCAACAATCAATAGACAGTCTACGCAGACAAAAGCAGCAGTTTTCCAATATAGACACCTGGATCAGCTACCATCCAGCTGATTTATGTCTCCAGCCAGCCAATAAAGCAGCGGCATGGCAAGACTTGCAAAAGCTACGCAGTGCTTAAGTCACGCCAAATGACCCTAGCAGATGTGCCAGCCATTGCTGCTATTGAAGCCGCAGCAACCGATTTTCCCTGGTCAGAAAAATCATTTGAAGAGTGTATCCGTTCGGGTCATGCCTGCCAAATTTACTTTACGGATACCGAGCCAAGGATTGCTTACACCATTGTGCAACAAATTCTAGATGAAACCCATCTGCTTAATATCTGCGTGGCATCATCATATCAACAGCAAGGTTATGGCACAGACATTATTAAACATGTGATAGAGTTTGCAAAACGATGTAAGTCTGTTATAGTATTGTTAGAGGTAAGGAGCAGTAATCACCGTGCGCAATCTTTATATCACCGTGCGCAGTTTAATGAAATGGCGATCCGATCTAATTATTATCCTGCTAAAAAAGGCCGAGAAGATGCTGTTTTGATGGGGTTGATGCTATTAGACTAAATAAATAGTAATATTTTAGAGAATTATCGTTGGCTTAGAGATCATAAAAAGTCACTTTCTGACAAAAAATAGAACTATTGCGTGATATATCAATCAAAAATGTAAGATAAAAGTGTGCAATAGCTAGGAATTAAATACTAGGCATGAAATATGCTTGTTATTTGTTAAGTGTATTATTATGGGGTTATTCACTTGACATGTTAAGTGGCTTCACATACCCTGACAGTTGAGGCCTAAGTTTAGGGATGACGAAAATGGTAAAAATTCATAAATCACAAGGGTTTACACTGGTTGAGTTGATGATCGTAATCGTTATTATCGCGGTAATGGTGGCAATGTCGGTTAATTTGGCAAGTTTAGTCAATAAAAACCGGTTAACAGCACAGATCAATACCTTAATTGGATCGATTAATTTAGCTAGAAGTGAGGCGATAAAGCGGGCAGCACCTATCACAATGTGTCGTAGTAATGACGATAGTGATGGTTGCGCGATAGGAGAGCGCTGGGATTATGGCTGGCTGGTTTTTTCGGATAGTGATGGCGATGGCAGTTTTGAGATAGCTGATGGAGACGAAATACTCAGGGCTTTTGCCCCGCTGTCGGGTGGTGATGAAACTGTTAGGAACACATTAATCACGACTAATGGCGCGAGCAATATGATATACATGGCAAACGGTCGATTATCTAATAATATAGGTCGAACATTTACACTAACCGATGATGATGTGCCTCATCCGAAAACATTAGTTGTTGGTCCTTCAGGCCGGCCACGAATGGGCGATAATGATAAACAGTAAGGCGGACAGAATGATGGGAGAAGTAAAACGCACCAAAGGATTTACACTAATAGAAGTGTTAGTGTCAGTATTACTGCTGGCCGTGGGTCTATTGGGTCTCGCATCTCTTCAAATGGTGTCACTGAAAAATAACCAGAGTGCACAATATCGAACGGAAGCAACATTAGCGGCTTATGATATCGTGGATAGAATGCGCGTAAATCGCGTCGTGGCTTTAGCGCAGGGATATGATGTTGGTTTGGGCGGAGCCGCTGCGGGTGATGCGCTTGCTGTAGCAGATGTAACTAATTGGAAACTTGCTTTAGCAGCCAGTTTTAATGGGGGCGATGGCATTATTAATACCGATCCTGCTACGGGTATTGTTACCGTAACCGTACAGTGGGATGATTCTCGTGGCAGTCGAAAGAATACGGCAGCAGCGATAGCCGCTGCTAGAGAACAACAATTCAGTGTAAGTACGCAATTATGATAATACAAGATACCAGATATAAACATAGACAGCTTGGCATCACTTTGATAGAGCTAATGATTGCGCTTGTGTTGGCGTCTTTAATTATGCTAGGGGTGATTAATTTATTTATTGGCAATCATCAAAATTACCGAATGCAGGAAGGCTCCTCTCGTATTCAGGAAAATGCACGATTCGCCTTCGATAGCTTAAAGGGCAACATCCGAGAATCTGGGTTTTCGGGTTGTCGGACTGTAGATAAAATACGGTTAAACGTTATTGCAAGCCCGTTACCTGTCCCTGCTAACTTTACAGCAGACACCATGGTTGCAGGATTTGATGGTGGCACAGGTAGCTGGTTACCTGCACTTCCAGCATCGCTTAACCCTAGTGATGTTGTACCAGGAACCGATGTGATTCGAATTCAACAACCAAGCTCATGTGGCGGTACATTGACAGGGAGCCTTGCAAGTACAACTGCAAACATCCCTATTTTTACGGGCAACTCATGTAATTTTAACGCTGGTGATCTGGCATTGATTTCAGATTGCACGGATGCACATGTTTTTACGGTGGCAAGTGCAGCAGGCGATATCACACATACCACACCATTTTGTAAGTCTTATGATGCAGCGGGGACATCTTGCTTGGTAGGAAAATTATATGATTATGATGCGGAAGTGATGCGGTTTGATACCAAAACTTATTATATTGGAAAAAGAGATGGTTTAGGCACAGCCAATCCGCCTGCTTTATTTGAGCAAACAAACAATGATGCTGCGATAGAGCTGGTTGAAGGGGTTGATGATATGGAAATTCTTTATGGGCTTGATACCATAGGCTCGGGTGGCACAACTGGTGATGATGTTCAAGATGGGCCCTATGTAACCGCAGATGTGGTGGCAGATTGGTCACAAGTTGTCAGTGTTCGGATAAGTATATTAGCTGCCTCAATCTCTGACAATATTTTAGACACAGTAGCTACCGCGGATCCTATGACTCCCGATGGCGTCACAACGTTAACGCCTGCCTTGGCAGATAAACAATTAAGACGTCAATTTACCACCACGATTAGTTTAAGGAATAAAGTACAATGAAGAGGCTAGCAGCGGAAAAAAGACAATCTGGTACAGTTTTAATGATAAGCTTACTGATTTTGCTGGTGATGACATTATTGGGTGTGTCGGGTATCAATACAACCATTATGGAAGAGAAAATGGCAGGTAACTTTAAAAATACCAATCTTGCTTTCCAATCAGCAGAATCTGGCTTACGCGCCGCCGAGGCTTTTATTGTAGCGACCCCCACTGCAAATTATAATGACTCAACGCCAGGGCTATATCAAGCAACACTAACTGGCGCACCCCGGTGGGAGCAGGTTAATTGGGATAATACTACTGAAGTCTTGGCTTATCCAACAGCATTATCCTCTGAGCTGGCAGAGTTGCCGGATGCCATTATTGAAGAAATGGCTCCTTTTGTGGAGTCTGGCGATAGCCAAGAAGCTGGCGTTATAATCGAAAATATTTATTATCGGGTGACTGCGGATGCTGTGGGGGGAACAACAACAGCAAAAAGTAGATTACAGACTACATATAAGCGGTAAGCTTAGAATTTAACTAAAAGATATAATTTCTCTGGGGAGAAGGATATGAAAAAACGAATTAAACAGATATTACTGCCATTTACATTTGTCTTATCGATATTGAGTGTAGAAGCCAATGCCGATATTGCACAGATGCCGTTGTTTGTAGGGGGCACTGCATCACCACTAGTCATGCTAACCATGGGCAAAGATCATAAACTTTATTATGAAGCCTATAATGATGCCTCTGATTTAGATGATGATGGTGTGTTAGAGATTCATTACAAGCCCAGTATAGATTATTTGGGCTATTTTGATTCCTATAAATGTTATGACTATTCTAGCAGCGTGTTTGAACCCGATTTATCTTCCTATGATCCAGATCCGACAACAGCAACAAAAACCTGCTCAGGAAACTGGAGTGGAGACTATCTTAACTATTTAACAACCAGCCGGATGGATGCACTCAGAAAAGTGCTCTATGGTGGTACACGGAAGGTAGACACCGCAACAGAAACAATTTTAGAGCGCGTTTATATTCCACAAGATGCACATAGCTGGGGTAAGGAATATACCAGTATAGGCAATGATGGCTATGATATTTCAGATTACACGCCTTATGCAGTACCAACGGGCGGACGTCGGCATTTATTTGGCAGTGTAACGCCCTTAGCGCCATCCAATGTGGGTGGTGCACCTGAACTCCGTGTGCTATTGAATGAAGATATTCGGATCTGGGAGTGGGCCAGTACAGAACGCCCTGTTTTGAATAGCAGAAATGGTGCCGATATTCCAGTGTCATCTTATGATGCTATATTGGACGTGTTTGTTAGGGTCTGTGTGGCGGGTATGCTTGAGCCAAATTGTAAGGCCTACGGTAGTGGACCATCATATAAACCAACAGGCATATTGCATGATTATGGTGAATCAGAGGAAATGCTATTTGGTTTATTAACCGGTTCTTTCGATAAAAACATGTCTGGCGGTGTACTGCGGAAAAATATTGAATCTTTTATTAATGAAATTGATAATGATACAGGTGTTATTTTAGATTCTGATGGCATTATTAATACAATAGACAAGTTAAGGATTTTGGCGTTTAATAATAATGGAGTCTATGAAGGTGGCTGGCCTACCGCTTGGATCACAACTCGGCCAATGGATGAGGGAGAGACCAGAGACTGGGGAAATCCAATTGCAGAAATGATGTATGAGAGCGTACGGTATTTTGCGGGAAAAGCATCGCCTACCCCTGCCTTTGTACCCAGTACTTCACAGTTAGATTTGCCGACACCAAGCTGGCAAGATCCTTATAGAAGCGAGGATGATGGTGGGCATCCATATTGTGCTAAACCATTGCAATTAGTGATCAGCGATATTAATCCTTCTTTTGATACTGACCAATTGCCAGGCAGCTCTTTTGCTAGCTTTGCAGGCGATTTACCAGGATTGAATGTGTCAACGCTAGCAGATACTATTTGGGCGGGAGAAAGCGAAAGTAGCCTTATTTTTATTGGTGAATCCAATGGTGTTTATGATGGTAGTCCATCAGCAAAAATAGCGAATAGCTTTAAGAATATACGTGGATTATCTCCTGAAGAACCCACTAAACAAGGTGGTTATTATTCTGCGAGTGTTGCAATGTATGCTAAGCAAAATGATATTAGCGCTGCAGAAAGTGAGCAAACTATAGATACTTTAGCGGTGGTATTAGCATCCCCTATTCCAACAATTGATTTTAATGTAGGGGGGCAGCAGATTAAATTAGTCCCCTTTGCCAAATCAACAGCAGCTTTGTCAATTAATCATGCGGAAGGAGATTTTCAACCGACAAATCAAATAGTCGATTTTTATGTTGCAGAAATTGCCAACACCACACCAGCGAATACCAATATAGTGGTTAATGGTGGGCGGCCTTATGGTAAATTCCGGATTAATTATGAGGATGTTGAGCAAGGCGCAGATCATGATATGGATGCGATTGTCACTTATACAGTAGAAGTGACGCCAGCTGGCAAACTAAAAGTGTCATTATCCTCTGATTATGCATCGGGTAATATTAATCACCATATCGGCTATATTATTTCGGGCACAACAGCAGATGGCATCTATCTTGAGGTGCGTGATTTTGATACAGATCCATTGGTGGATGTTGATTATTTCTTAGATACGCCACCAGGAGAGTTGCCAAGTGGAAATTGGAATGATGGCGTGCCGCTTGAACTGACGGCAGAAAGAACTTTCACCCCAGGGCTGTTAGCAGCAGGTTCTTTTATCAAACATGATCCACTTTGGTATGCGGTGAAATGGTCAGCAACAGATGGTAATGAAGATGGTGTTCTAACACCAGATGAATGGGATGGCGATGGTGATGGTGATCCTGATGGCTATTATTTAGTCACCAATGCTGGCAAACTACAACAACAACTTGAAGAATCATTTGCCGAATTATTATCACGAACATCAGCAGGCGGTGCCGCGGTAACGGTTAACTCTTCGCGTTTAAATACGAACAGTAAAATATACCAAGCAAGTTTTGAGACTGATAACTGGCAGGGACATTTTAAGGCCTTGGAAATAAACGCGGATGGCTCTGTTGGTGCTATTGTATGGGATGCTGCTGATAAAATTCCCACTAACCGAGATATTTATACTTATGATCCGATTACAAACAACGGCATTGGGTTTAACTATGCCGATTTGAATGCAGGGCAACAGGCATTATTAGACCACAGTGCAGCGGGTACATTTGATGGCAATGGTGCATTACGTGCCGACTATATTCGAGGAGATAGAAGTGAAGAGGGGGGCTTATTCCGTAGCCGAGCCTCACTAATGGGAGATTTGGTGAATTCTAGCCCTGCACTTGCGAGCAAAACAGAAAACTTTGGCTATACGCGATTACCTGGCGCTGCTGGGACAGAATATAGTGACTTTAGAACAGACAAGCTGTCCAGGAGAAATGCGATCTATTTTGGTAGTAATGGTGGCATGTTGCATGCGATTGATGCTGAACTGGGGGATGAATTATTCACTTACATTCCAGATGCCGTAATTGGAAATCTGAACCATTTAACCGCAACTAATTATAGTCATCGTTATTTTGTAGATGGTGATGTGAAGCTATTTGACGCTTATGTTAATAGCGATTGGAAGACAATACTGATTGGCTCTTTAGGCCGTGGTGGCAAAGGGGTTTTTGCACTTGATGTAACCGATCCAGATAGCTTTGGCGCAGGAAAAGTAATGTGGGAGTTTTCAGATCTACAAGCACCAGGCGGTGCTGTTGACTTAGCTGAGTTCCAAAATAATTTAGGCTACACTTTGCCAGAATCCTCAATTGTTAGAATGAATAATGGTAATTTTTATGCCCTTGTTGCTAATGGTTATGAAAGTGTCAGTGGTAAAGCAGTACTCTACATAATTGATGTCGAAACGGGAGAAATTCTGTCAGCGCTCGATACTGGTACGGCCGGTGGTAATGGCTTATCTGCACCTATCCCTGTCGATGAAGATGGTGATTTTATTGTTGACGTTATCTACGCAGGTGATTTATTAGGTAATATGTGGCGGTTTGATGTTTCCGCAACAAGTGAATCTGCTTGGTATAGTGAGCTTTTATTTGTTGCACAGGATGATTCAGGTCTGCGACAGCCGATTACGGCAAAACCACAAGTGGGAACGCATCCAGATGGTGGCTTTATGGTTTATTTTGGTACCGGAAAATATTATGGGATCGATGATGTTAATATCCCAGCAGGGATCCAATCTTTCTATGGGATCCGTGATGATGCAACAGGAACAACCGTCCTCTCAGATCCAAGAGATGCTTTTTTACAACAGCAGACTATTGATTATGAAGGGGCTGTCTCAAATTCGGCTGATTTCTTGATTAGGGTGACATCGGAACATGCAACGGATTATACCAGTAAAAAAGGCTGGTATATGGATTTGGAGTCTCCAGTTAATGGCGTAGAAGGAGAACGCGTCGTGCGCGGTGCATTATTAAGAGATGGCCGGATTATTTTTGTGACGATTATTCCCAATGTAGATCCCTGCGCGGGTGGTGGAATAAGTTGGATAATGGAGATGGATGCCGTATCGGGTAGTCGACTTTCTGAAACACCATTTGATGTTAATAATGATGGCGAATTTAATGAGGAAGACTTCGTTGAAATTACACTGCCTGATGGAACCACAATCAAGGTGCCTGTTTCTGGCGTCAAAGATGGCAATGATGGCGGAATGCTGGGCGGATTGGCGGTTATCACCACAGAGGATGGTAATGAGCATAAATATGGGGGAGATTCTAATGCCAATATTTTTGAAATTGGCGAATCAGCAGGCGATCCAGTAGGCCGTAAATCTTGGAGAGACTTACCTTATGCACATTAATAAACTACGCAAATTACGAGGGTTTACCCTGATTGAACTGATGATCGTGATAGTTATTGTTGGCCTGTTGGCAGCGATTGCTTGGCCACAATACCAGGGATTTGTCCGTAAAACACGAGCAACAGACGCACAGGCAGATTTATTAGAATTAGCCAGTTTTATGGAGCGAACTTATACCGTAAACAATGGTTATTTAACTGCTCCTGGTGGTGCTGTTTTACTATTTGGAGACTTACCTTTTACCGATAATAGGCGTGGCACAGGAGGAACCCAATACTACCAGTATCGGCTTGGTGGTATGTCGGCAACAACATTTACCTTAAGGGCTATACCTAAAAATGACCAAATAAAATTTACTGGATGTGGAGTCGAAGGGACAGTGATGCAACTTAGACATACTGGGGTAACATTACCTAGCCCTGGTTGCTGGAAATAGAAATTGTTTGATTTATTAGGTTGGCAAGTTTAGAATGATAGCCTGTTTATTTATATGGAAGCATTTTGGAGTGTAATAAATAGGCGTTTGTTGCAGATAACTTAGGCGCATAAACCAACGAATAAAAAGATAATTTTCGAAATTATTTTAATGGCAGTTCCTTCGGGTACTGCCATTTTTTCTTTTTAAGTAGATCAGGGTGATTATTTCGACTGCTGTTTTCTGTCATTTCGATCGACGGGAGAAATCTTAGCTATCCAAAAAGACCTTTCGGCTGCGCTCAAGGTGGCAATTTACTGTTATTTCACTAGCGGAAAAACTTGAGAGTAAAAACATCACGGTGATAATACTCCGTCATTTCGACCAGAGGGAGAAATATATCAAGGTGACACTGGACTATTATTTCGTGATCAGCGGGAGAACTCTTAGGTTTCAACAAGACCTCTAGGCCATGTTGAAGGTATAGATATTGGGCCAAGTGCTCAGGCGTTACCTTAGGAGAGCCCGTTTAAGGCGGTTCATATGGTTCATATAGAATAGTGTTATAAAATTGATATTTTAATAAATATGAGTAATGAAACAATAACAACAACAAGCAGCATTATGCCTACATACGGCCGTTTACCCGTTGCTTTTGAGCGGGGTGAAGGCGTTTGGCTATGGGATACGGATGGCAAGCAATATCTAGATGCATTGAGTGGCATTGCGGTATGTGGCCTAGGGCATAGCCATCCTGCGATTACAGCGGCTATTTGTAATCAAGCTGAAACCTTATTGCATACCTCCAATATATATCATATCCCTTTGCAAGAAAAACTAGCTACTAAATTGACCGATATTTCAGGAATGGAACAGGTCTTTTTATGCAACTCTGGCGCTGAGGCGAATGAGGCGGCAATTAAAATTGCACGGAAATATGGCCGGGATAAGGGGATTGAAAAGCCCGTTATTATCGTGATGGACGGTAGTTTTCATGGTCGGACAATGGCGACATTGAGCGCCACGGGCAATCCAAAAGTGCATGCAGGGTTTGAACCACTAGTGCCAGGCTTTGTGCGGGTGCCTTATAATGATTTAGATGCCTTGCGGATGGCGATTGGCCATTGGCCTGAGGCGGTGGCAGTGATGCTTGAACCGATTCAAGGTGAGGGTGGGGTGCGGTTATTAGATGACGATTACTTATCTGAAGCACGGGATTTATGTACCCAACGGAATTTATTGTTGATGTTGGATGAGGTGCAAACTGGCATGGGTCGAACGGGTGAATGGTTTGCTTTTCAGCATACACCAGATTTAATCCCCGATGTGATGATGCTGGCAAAAGGACTGGGCAATGGGATGCCTGTAGGCGCTTGTTTGGTCGCCGGCGCTGCGGTGGGTGTATTAAAGGCAGGTAATCATGGCTCTACTTTTGGTGGCAATCCATTGGCTTGTCGGGTGGCATTGACTGTTTTAGATATCATAGAAAAAACAGCGACGTTGGCACATGTAACTCGGCAATCTGCTGTTATCTCAACTGCTTTTGAACAGGCATTGGGAGATAAAGAAGCGGTGGTTGCCATTCGGTCTTATGGCATGATGTTTGGTATTGAATTAGAGATGCCTTGTACAGAATTGGTTGCTACAGCCTTAGAGCGGGGTATTTTGATTAATGTGACCACAGATAAAGTGATTCGTTTATTGCCGCCATTGATTATGACGGATGACGAAGCATTGGAGATGGTCGACAAGGTCAGCAGTTTAGTGCTGGCATTTATTGCGGACTAAACCGCATCAGAGAGAAAGCATAATGCAACATTTTTTAACCTTAGATGATTTAACAAAAGCGCAATTAGATACATTGATAACCCGCGCGATTGAATTGAAGAAAACCCACCATAGAGGTGAGATTTATTCCCCCTTGCAAAATAAAGTGTTAGGGATGATTTTTGAGAAGTCTTCTACCCGAACGCGGGTGTCGTTTGAAGCAGGCATGATTCAGTTAGGTGGGGGATCGATATTTTTATCGCCTAATGATACGCAGTTAGGCCGTGGTGAACCAGTTGAGGATTCTGCACGGGTAATTTCAAGCATGGTCGATGCGGTAATGATCCGGACCTTTGAGCATGAAAAAGTGGAACGCTTTGCGGAATATTCATCTGTACCCGTTATCAATGCATTGACAGATTTATACCATCCCTGCCAACTCTTGGCGGATATGCAGACCTATGTGGAACAGCGTGGCAGTATTGCGGGTAAAATCGTGACGTGGGTCGGTGATGGCAATAATATGTGTCATTCTTATATTAATGCGGCGGCGCAATTTGATTTTGATTTGCGGATTGCAACACCAAGCGATTACACACCTGATGCGAATATTGTGGCAAACACCAGCGCCACTATCTCATTGCACACCGATCCACGAGAAGCAGTTGAAGGGGTTGATTTAGTGGTGACCGATGTATGGGCAAGTATGGGTCAAGAAGAAGAACAGAAGAAGCGTGAAAAAGCATTTGCAGCGTTCCAAGTGAATAAAGACTTAATGGCGTTGGCTGATAATGAAGCGCTGTTTATGCATTGTTTACCTGCGCATCGCGGTGAAGAAGTGTCGGCAGCGGTGATTGACGATCCACACAGCGTGGTGTGGGATGAGGCAGAAAACCGCCTGCATGCGCAGAAAGCACTATTAGAGCTATTGATGGCCTAGTATGCGTACTTGTGTTTACCGTGCAGGCAATGCCTTAGATGCACATTTAATTAAGAATGTGTTGGCACAACAAGATATTGAGGCCTATATTGAAGGTGAATATTTGCAAGGCGGGGTGGGGGATTTACAGGCGATAGATCTGATCCGCGTGGTGGTTGATGACTCAGATAAGACACAAGCGAAGCAGATTGTGGCCGATTGGGAAGCCACTCCGATTGATGAAACACCTGAAATTGGGGTGCGGAGAATAAGCCAAATTGGCCTGTTAATCAGTGGTACAGCATTAGTGTTGCTGTTTTTAGGCATGTTACTGTAATTGTTTGACTAAGTCGTCTAACCGTTCAACTGTCCCAATATCAAACCATTTTCCCGAATAGATCTCGCCATACACTTGTTGTTTAGTCATTGCTTCATTGAGTAATGGTCGAAGTGGTAACCGACTTATTGGCTGATCAGCAAAGAAATCAGGATGATAGATACCAATGCCGCTATATGTAAAGCAATTTTTACCCCCATTTTGCATGATGCTATCATCTAACGAAAAGTCTCCGTGGGGGTGATGCGGCGGATTATTGACCAAGACTAAATGCGCAAGCGTATCTGCTGCTAACGATAATTGACTTAGTTTCTCAAAAGGGTAATCCGTCCAAATATCACCATTAACGACTAAAAATGGCTGTTTACCCAATAACGGTAGGGCATTGATAATACCACCAGCGGTCTCTAAGCCCCCAGTGGCTTCAGGAGAATAGGTGATATTGACACCGTATCGTGCACCATCGCCGAGTATTGGCTCAAACTGTTCGCCCAAATGGGCATAGTTGATGATAATGTCATCAATACCCGCGGCGGCTAAATTGTGAATTAGGTATTCAATTAGACGATGTTGCCCCACTTGTAATAACGGCTTGGGCGTGTGATCCGTTAGTGGCCGCAAACGCTCACCTTTACCTGCCGCTAAAATCATTGCCCTCATTTTACGATGCTCGCTATTTTTTCATTTGTGGTAACAAGCGTGTGTAAGGCGGTCAGTTCTGGGTAACGGGCACTGACTTGTTGTACATACTTGAGTGTTTGCGGCAGATCGTTTAAGTAATTAGATTTTCCATCACGATAATAGAGTCGACAGAAGATACCGAGTATTTTAAGCTGGCGTTGCAAGCCCATTAAATCGAACCAACGGGTAAATTGCTCAAGTGAAACCTTCTTTAGCAAGCCCGTGGATACGGCTTGTTGCCAGTAATACGATACCCAATTAGCAATTTCGGCATCAGACCAAGCAATATAACTATCACGCAGTAAGGAGACCAGATCATAGCTAATTGGGCCCATTACCGCATCTTGAAAATCAATAATGCCTAGTTTTTCATCGGGTGTGTGCATTAAATTGCGAGAATGGTAGTCACGATGTACAAAAACAGTGGGTTGCGCAAGGGCATTATCGGTCAATATTTTAAAGGTATCAGCTAAAAAATCAGGGGGTGTGATATCGAGATGGGTGCCGAGAAACCAATTAGGGAACAGATCCATTTCTTGTTGCAGCAGCGCCGCATCATAGTTGGATAGTTGAAGTTGGCTATGATCGGCAGTTTGCATTTGAATAAGGGCATCGATGGCGGTTTGGTATAACGCTGTTGCTGTATGTGGTTCTAAGATATCTAAATAGGGTTGATTACCCAAATCTGATAACAATAAAAAGCCTTGTTGCGTATCTTTTGCGTGAATAAATGGAACGGGCGTACCTTGAGCGGTGAGATGTTCTGCAATAGTGATAAAAGGCGCGGTATCTTCCTGTTCGGGTGGTGCATCCATTACGATATAGCTGTTACCCGATTGACTGACACGGAAATAGCGGCGGAAGCTGGCATCACTCGACGCAGGTTCTAATGTGAACGGATCTGGCGGCAGCTGTTGGCTTAACCAGTGGTTCAATTGATTAAGCCTTTTATCTAATGTCATTTATCAAGCTATCTCTTTAATGGTTTGTATTTATTAGTATATATTGTATTTAAGTTTCTTCTGCAACATATTATTGTCTGGTATTGTGAGTAAAGACACTATATCCTATCGACTCATTATAAATAGTTAACTGGAAAAAACATGAAAAATTTAATGGTTGCGGGTTTAGCGCTAGGCTTATCACTGTTAGTGGCTTGTGATAAAGCAGCAGATAAGGTGGAAACTGAGGAAGTGTCAGCTGCTGAACATAGCCATGGTAATACAGATTCCCATTCACATGATGATGTTAATTCGAGCGTTGAAAGCACGGAAGAAGACTATAATACTAAAACACCAGGAGACCTATCTGAAGCATTACAAAACGAAATGTTAGTTTCCTTGGCCAACTACAATGCTTGTATGCAAAAGCCTCGGGAAGAATATTTTATGGATGGACTTGATCCACAAAAGAAAGCGGGCGAAGTGATGGAAGAATGTGAGGTGCATTTAGCATCGATACAAAAAATGCTGGATGAAAATGGTGTGAATAAGCAATTTACCTTGGGTATCTTGAAAAAACGTCGTAATCAATCAGCTAGAAAATTAATGAGCAATATTATGAATGCAAAAGTAGCGCGTGAAATGCAGCTGGAGCAGGAAGGTGGCTTAAGCCACTAACGGCGTTTAGTGAGGGGGTTGCAACACATCGATTCCTTCATGTTCCAGCATTTTAATCAGCTGGATCAGTGGCAAACCAACAAGGCTATTGGGATCATCGCCCTGTAGTGCTTCAAATAGACTAATACCTAGCCCTTCAGATTTGAAACTACCTGCACATTGATAGGGTTGCTCTTGCCGCAAATAGCCGTCTATTTGCGCAATATTGAGTTCGCGAAAATGCACGGCGAAGGGATCAACGACAGATTGTATACTGTCTGACTCACTATTATAGAGCGCGAGCCCTGTTAGAAAGAAGACGGTTTTGCCTGAAGCGGCTTGCAGCTGTTTAACCGCTGTTTCATAATCGCCTGGTTTGCCTAAAATATTACCATTGCAGACGGCAACTTGATCTGAGCCAATAATTAAGGCCTTTGGATGCAGGATGGCAACTGCGCGAGCTTTTGCTTCGGCGAGGCGTAATACTAATTGTGGTGCTGTTTCATCATCAAGCGCCGATTCATCAATATCGGGTGACGCAGTTTCAAAGGGCAATGCCAGCTTTGAAAGTAATTCAGCACGAAACGGCGAGCTGGATCCTAATATTAATGGCAGCATTTAGGTGATCACAGTGGGTGTGTTGCGGCCTGTTCGGCTGCTGAGCTCCGATAACGCGTCAGCAAGTGCGATTAAATCAGCTAATGCAGTTTGTGTCTCTTGTTGCAATAAATCGGCGTTTGATTCGTAAGATTCCACATAGACACGAATGGTGGCTCCTTCCGTGCCTGTGCCAGACAGTCGGAAAATAATCCGGGCACCATCATCAAAGCCAATGCGTAAACCCTGTTTCGTTGAAACACTGTTATCGACAGGATCGGTGTAACTAAAATTATCCGCATAGCTAACGGTGCGATCTGCTAAATTCTGGCCTACAAGGCTTACTTGTTTGGCTTCTAAATCAAGCATTAGTTGCTGTGCAACATCACTTGGCACGGCTTCATAATCGTGGCGCGTGTAGTAATTCCGTCCAAACTTTTGCCAGTGTGTGGTAACGATATCGGCAACTGATTCGCGTTTTATGGCAAGGATATTAAGCCAGAATAACACTGCCCACAGACCATCTTTTTCGCGAATATGATTGGAACCCGTGCCAAAACTTTCTTCGCCACATAAGGTGGCTTTATCTGCATCTAGTAAATTGCCGAAAAATTTCCAGCCAGTCGGGGTTTCAAAGCAAGGGATGCCAAGTTGTTCGGCAACCCGATCAGGTGCTTGGCTGGTTGGCATTGACCGCGCAATACCTGTCAAACCAGTTTGATAGGCGGGTGCACATTCGGCATTGGCGGCAATAATAGCAAGGCTATCAGAAGGGGTAACAAAGAAATTGCCGCCGAGCACCATATTACGATCGCCATCACCATCGGAAGCGGCTCCAAAATCAGGCGCATTATCTGAAAACAATTCATCAACCAACTGTTTGGCATAAGTTAAATTAGGATCAGGATGGCCACCGCCAAAATCGGTAAGGGGAATGCCATTGATTACGGTGCCAGCGGGTGCACCCAGTTGGTTTTCCAGTATCTCAGTGGCATAGGGACCGGTAATCGCATGCATGGCATCGAAGCGCATGCGGAAATTTCCCGATGTAAGCAGGCTGCGGATGGCACCAAAGTCAAACAGACTGGCCATCAATTCGGCATAGTCTGTAACGGGGCTGATAATCTCTACCGCCATGCCGTCTAAGTCGGCAGCGCCTAATGTGTCGAGTGCAATATCAGGCGCATCTGAGATGGCATATTCGCTCAATGATTGGCTATTATTAAAAATGGCTTCCGTCACGCCTTCGGGGGCTGGGCCACCATTACTAATATTATATTTGATGCCAAAATCTTCCGTTGGCCCTGCTGGATTATGGCTGGCTGATAGAATGATTCCACCAAAGGCTTTGTATTTGCGGATAATACAGGATGCGGCGGGTGTTGAAAGCAGGCCATCTTGCCCCACAATTGCCTTTGAGAAACCATTGGCAGCTGCCATTTTGAGAATAATTTGGATAGCTTCTTGGTTATAAAAACGACCGTCACCGCCCACTACTAAGGTTTTACCTTGGCGTTCGGGCAGCGCATTTAACGTGGATTGCACAAAGTTTTCGAGATAATGAGCTTGCTGGAAGACCGTGACTTTTTTGCGTAAGCCCGATGTGCCAGGTCGTTGATCGTTAAATGGGGTAGTTTGGATGGAGAGAGAGGTCATATTTTGCTATCCTGTTAATATCTTGCTATTTCGTAGAGACCACTATACGCCCCACATTATGACAATATCAACAAATATAGACAATAACAGACTAATGCGCTGGGCGACCTATGCCTCGGTGGGAACGGCTGTGGTATTGATTATCGTTAAAGTAATTGCTTGGTTAGTGACGGATTCGGTCAGTATTTTAGCAACCTTGATTGACTCAAGCTTGGATTTGCTGGCGTCAATGCTAAACCTTGTTGCCGTGCGCCATGCATTACAACCTGCCGATCATGAGCATCGCTTCGGTCATGGTAAAGCAGAAGCCTTAGCAGGCATGGGGCAAGCCTTATTTATTGCTGGATCGGCAGGTTTATTGTTATTGCAAGCGGCGGGGAGGTTGATTCGCCCGCAGTCGCTAGGAGAGGGTTTGCAGCTGGGTATTGGGGTAATGATATTTTCGATGATAGCGACCCTGTTGCTGGTATTATTTCAGCAATATGTGATTAAACGGACACAATCAACTGCGATTAAAGCCGATGCCTTACATTACAAAACAGATTTATTAGTTAATGGCAGCGTGATTATCGCCTTATTACTAAGTGTGTATGGGTGGGTGGGGTTCGATCCTATCTTTGCATTGGCTATTGCCGCCTTCATTTTGTATAGTGCTTGGCATATTGTGCGTGAAGCGATTGATTCATTGATGGATCATGAGTTACCCGATGAGGAGCGTGACTATATTGAACAGATTGTGATGCATCATCCACATGCGCAAGGCTTGCATGATTTACGGACACGGCGATCAGGTATGACGACCTTTATCCAGCTGCATGTGGAATTAGATGAGCAACTTACATTGCGCGATGCCCATCATATTGCCGATGAAATAGAAAAAGAAATTATGCAATTACTACCGAATACAGAAGTCATTATTCATGAAGATCCTGTGATCTTAGGAGAGATAGACTAGATGGAGAGTTTTAACGTTGGAATATTGTTCTGGCTTGTAGGAACGGCAGCTCTACTTGGATTGCTATGGCTGATTTTCATGCGTCGTTCCCGCACATTGGCGCAAAAAATCGGGATTAAAGTTGCGCACTCAAAATCACAGACGATGACTGACATTGTGGTGCCAGATGGTATCGGCGGGGTGTTAGATATCCCGCGCTTGGTTCAAATTGAGCAAGGTATCGTTGTGGTCGATCAACTAGAGGCACAAGGTCGTGTGTTCGGTGCGGCGCATATTGATCTGTGGACACAGATTTTAAAGGGTCGCAGTATCAAGTTTGATAACCCATTTTATTCGCTTGCTGTGACACAACAAGTCATCGAAAGTTTAGTGCCTGGCGTGCCAGTCTATAGCTTGGTTGTTCTAGGCGAAGAAGCCTCATTTGAAAAAGGCACGCCTGAAGGCGCAACAACATTAGCAAACTTGCCTCAGGCACTTAAAGCCTTGCCTCAACAGAATTTAGCGATAGGCTTATGTGAAGAAGCTTGGCAACGGATCCGACGCATTGCGCGGAAAGACGGCAAAGCATTGAGTGCAACGAAATGACACAGCCAAACAATAATGATCAAAAACTAGTGGTGGCTATTTCATCACGCGCCTTATTTGATTTAGATGAAAGCCACCGTATTTATGAGGAAGAAGGTACCCAGGCCTATTGTGATTATCAAATAGACAATGAAGATGTGCCACTATCATCTGGTGGTGCTTATATTATGGTGAAAAAATTGCTGGCTTTGAATGGCAAGGAAAGTGATCAGCGAAATGTAGAGATTATTTTGTTGTCTCGTAATAGTGCGGATACAGGCCTACGCGTATTTAATTCCATCCAGCATCACCAATTAGATATTAGCCGCGCGGTTTTCACTTCTGGCCGTAGCCCTTATAGCTATGTCAAGCCATTTGGTGCCAATTTATTCTTATCCACTGCCGCAGAAGATGTGCGCAAAGCGCTCGCGGCGGGCGTGGCAGCGGCAACTATTATGCCGCCGACTAAAGATGGCAATAGGCCCTCACATCAAGAACTAAGAATGGCGTTTGATGGTGACGCGGTGTTGTTTTCAGATGAATCTGAGCGTATTTATAAAGAACAGGGCTTAGCTGCCTTCACCCAGAATGAGCAAGAAACTGCCAAACAGCCCTTACGTGAAGGACCTTTTAAAGAGTTTTTACAAGCATTAAATCATTTGCAAGCGGCGTTTCCTGGAGATAATTCACCGATCAGAACGGCGCTAGTGACCGCCCGTTCTGCGCCCGCACATGAGCGGGTTATTCGGACATTACGAGAATGGGGCATTCGGATTGATGAGGCTATTTTCTTAGGTGGGATGCCTAAAGGGCCTTTCTTGAAAGAATTTGGTGCGGACATCTTTTTTGATGATCAGCAGGGACATTGTGATTCCGCACGTGAGCATGTGGCAACAGGGCATGTGCCGCATGGTATCGCCAATGAATGAACCGTTATATAATTGTCTTTCTAGGTGGTGGGATTTAAGTGAATAAGGCTAGCGTTCTTTTCAATGACTGTTTATAATAGCGAGCTTTGTTGGTAACAAGTTAAAACAGAATAATGCGAGTGTGGCGGAATTGGTAGACGCGCTAGATTTAGGTTCTAGTATCTTAGGATGTGGGAGTTCAAGTCTCCCCACTCGTACCATCATTGTAAAATTTCTTAGTTTGAAAGTTTTGAGGTAGTACATGCAAGTTGCTGTAAAAAACGTAAGTGAAATTGGTCGTGAAATGACGATCACAGTAGAAGATGTCAATATTGATGATGCTGTTCAGCAACGCCTAAAAGCGATTGCGCCCACTGTTCGAATGGCGGGCTTTCGTCAGGGCAAGGTTCCGATGAAAATGGTTGAACAAACGCATGGTGGCGAAGCACGTGGTGATGTCATTGATGGGCTGGTGCAAAGCAGCATGCAAGAAGCTTTCACACAAGAAAAAATTGAATCTGCCGGCCCACCACATATCAGTGAGATGAATGAAAAAGACGGCAATCTCATTTATACCGTTGCATTTGAAATATTCCCAACAATTGATAAAATCAAGGTAAAAGGCTTAACTGTTGAAAAAATAGTGGCTGATATTACGGATGCAGATCTTGACGGTATGCTAGAAACATTGCGCAATCAACGAATGGAATGGGAAGTTGTTAAGCATACGGCGAAAGAAGGCGATAAAGTCACCATTGATTTTGTAGGCCGTGTAGGTGGCGATATTTTTGATGGCGGAACCGGATCGGATGTTGAAGTTGAAATTGGTAATGGCTCAATGCTGCCTGAATTTGAAAAGCAATTAGAAGGTCAAAAAGCAGGCAGCAACACCACGATTAAAATGACTTTCCCGAAAGATTATCGTGCAGAACATTTGGCGGGCAAGAAAGTAGAGTTTGATATCTCAGTTAACGAAGTAGCAGCAAAGAAATTACCCAAATTGGATAAAGCCTTTGCTGAACTGTGTGGCGTTAAAGATGTTGCAACATTGAAAAAAGATGTGCGTGGCAATATGCAACGGGAATTGGCTTCTGCGCTGAAAAATCAAAACAAACGTAAAGTAATGGATGTCTTATTTGAAAATAATGAATTGACCTTGCCCGCTTCTCCAGTTGAAAGAGAATCACAATTCTTATTAGAACAAGCCAGTAATAATATTAAAAGCCAAGGTGTGGATGTGGCGGCACTGAATTTAGATGCGTCTGGCTTTAAAGCGCCGGCGGAAAGACGTGTTGCTTTAAGTTTATTAGTCAATAAGATCATTATGGATAACAAAATAACCCCTGCAGAAGATCGCGTTAAGGCAATCATTGAGGGTATTGCAGAGAGCTATGAAGATCCCGAAGATGTGATGAAGTATTATATGGAAACACCTGAAAAGTTGTCTGAAGTGCAAATGGTGGTCGTTGAAGATGCGGTTGTTGACTGGGTGCTTGACAATGTAAAAATCAAAGAAGTCAGCAGTTCATTTAGCGATGTAATGGCACAAAACGCGGCGGCATAAACAGGCCGATTTAAGCTATAATGATAGCCCGTGTTCATGTCAGTGGGCGCGGGCTATTATATTTTAATCAATAGTGAGTAAAAAATGAGTGAGATAACCAGTATCAGTAACGCATTGGTGCCAATGGTCATAGAGCAAACCTCTCGGGGAGAGCGCTCTTATGATATTTATTCGCGCTTATTAAAGGAACGCGTTATTTTTTTGGTGGGGCCAGTTGAAGACCATATGGCCAATTTGGTGGTGGCACAGTTGTTATTTTTAGAATCAGATAATCCAGATAAAGACATTCATTTGTATATCAATTCGCCAGGGGGCGCCGTTACAGCTGGATTGGCGATTTATGACACGATGCAGTTTATTAAGCCTAATGTGAGTACGTTATGTATTGGCCAAGCAGCCAGTATGGGTGCGGTTTTGCTGGCAGGTGGCGAAGCGGGTAAACGTTATGCTTTGCCCAATTCACGAGTGTTAATTCATCAACCATTGGGCGGCTTTCAAGGCCAGGCTTCTGATATTGATATTCATGCGCGGGAGATTTTAACCATCCGTGAACGTTTGAACAGCATTCTTGCTTCGCATTCTGGTCAAGATATTGAAAAGATCAAGCAAGACACCGACCGTGATTATTTTATGGACAGCAAGCAAGCAATGGCTTATGGTCTAATTGATTCTGTGTTGAATAACCGCCAAGCTGGCGAATAACCTAAGTAAGAAAATAAGCGAACTATTATGAGCGACGACAACAAAACACTGTATTGTTCATTTTGTGGCAAAAGCCAAGATGAAGTTAAAAAACTCATTGCTGGACCTTCTGTTTTTGTCTGCGATGAGTGTGTAGAACTTTGTACAGACATCATTAAAGAAGAGATGGAAGGTACGCTTGAAGGTGATGTGGAAGTAGAAATTAGCTTGCCAACACCACAAGAAATCAATACGGCTTTAGATCAATATGTTATTGGCCAAGCAAAAGCGAAACGCGTATTATCAGTTGCCGTATATAACCACTATAAAAAGTTGCGATATGCAAAATCAAAAGATGAGGTAGAGCTATCAAAAAGCAATATTTTGTTGATCGGTCCGACCGGTAGCGGTAAAACCTTATTAGCAGAAACGTTAGCAAGACAACTTAATGTACCCTTTACAATTGCAGATGCCACCACCTTAACCGAAGCAGGTTATGTGGGAGAAGATGTTGAAAACATCATTCAAAAGTTGTTGCAAAAATGTGATTATAATGTTGAAAAAGCTGAAACAGGCATTGTCTATATTGATGAAATTGATAAAATTTCACGCAAATCAGATAATCCCTCTATTACTCGTGATGTCTCAGGCGAAGGTGTGCAACAAGCCTTGCTAAAATTAATTGAAGGCACGATTGCTTCTATTCCGCCGCAAGGTGGCCGAAAACATCCACAGCAAGAATTTTTACAGGTTGATACCAGCAAGATTTTATTTATCTGTGGTGGAGCATTTTCAGGTTTAGATGCTGTTATTCGTAATCGCTCTCATAAGGGTGGGATCGGCTTCTCGGCAGAGGTGAAAAGCTTAGATGAAACACGCGCGATAAGCGATGTGTTAAAAGAAGTTGAAACCGATGATTTAATCCAATATGGTCTGATCCCCGAATTTGTTGGCCGTTTGCCCGTTGTTGCAACATTAGAAGAGCTTGATAAGGCGGCCTTGATTACCATTTTAACCGAGCCTAAAAATTCCTTAACCAAACAGTACAGCCGCTTATTCGAAATGGAAAACGTGGAGATTGAATTTCGTGAAGATGGCTTAGAGGCGATTGCGGAAAAAGCCCTGGATCGTAAAACAGGAGCGCGAGGGTTGCGCTCAATTGTGGAAAATATCTTGTTGGATACGATGTTTGATATTCCTTCAAATGATGCGATTGCAAAAGTAGTCATTGATGGCAGTGTGATCAAAGGGGAGAATCCGCCTATTGTGGTGTATGCTGAGCCTGAATCAGTGGAACATGCAGCCTCAGAAAACTAAGTGTTTTTTGCGCTTGATCTCAGGTGAATGAGACCCCGTATTCATAATATTGTAAAATGTTTTCATAGTTCTGAAGTCTATTGTTAGAGAAACAGATTAATAAGGAGCCATTATGGATAATGATGAGATAGTACAAAAAAACGAAGCAACAGAAGAGAATGAGCGCATTGAATTGCCCGTTTTGCCGTTACGTGATGTTGTCGTCTATCCCTTTATGGTGACGCCTTTATTTGTGGGACGTAATAAATCAATTAAAGCACTAGAAACTGCCGCAGAAGCTAATAAGCAAGTCTTACTGGTAGCACAAAAAGATCCCTCGGCAGACGAGCCTGATGCGGAGGGTTTATATTCAATTGCAACCCTAGCCAATATATTACAACTCTTGAAGTTGCCTGATGGTACGGTAAAAGTACTGGTTGAGGGAACTGATCGTGCACGTATTAGAATATTTCTCACGCCCGCATCAGCTGCTGAAGAAGCTGGGTTTTTCACTGCTGTAGCAGATGTGTTGTTGGAAGAAACAGCTGAGGATGATCGGGAAATAGCCGTACTGATGAGTACCTTGGTGACGCAGTTTGAACAATATGTGAAGCTGAATAAAAAAATCCCACCCGAAGTACTCAATTCAGTTGCAGGTATTGATGATCCTAGTCGCTTAGCCGATACGGTGGCAGCGCATATCACTTTAAAACTAGCAGAAAAGCAGGTGTTGCTTGAAGAGATTGATGTAAAACGGCGGTTAGAGACCTTATTGGTGCATTTGGAAAGCGAAATTGATCTGCAAAATATTGAAAAACGGATCCGCTCTCGCGTTAAAAAACAAATGGAAAAAAGCCAGCGTGAATATTATCTGAATGAACAAATGAAAGCCGTTCAAAAAGAGCTGGGTGAAATTGATGAAACAGCGGATGAGTTTGAAGAATTAACCGCCAAGGTAACGGAAGCAGGGTTGAGTACTGAGGCGAAAGAACGAGCTGACTCTGAATTGAAAAAACTTAAAATGATGTCGCCGATGTCTGCTGAAGCCACCGTAGTCCGTAACTATATTGATTATTTAGTTGATTTACCGTGGAAAAAACGATCTCGCTTACAAAGTGATTTGAATCGGGCGCAGAAAATTCTAGATGAAGACCATTTTGGGCTTGAGAAAGTTAAAGAACGAATTTTGGAATATCTCGCTGTGCAACAACGTGTGAGAAAATTAAAAGGCCCTATTCTATGTCTTGTCGGACCACCTGGCGTGGGTAAAACCTCAGTCGCACGGTCAATTGCGCGTGCCACCAACCGTAAATTTGTCCGCATGTCATTAGGTGGCGTGCGTGATGAAGCTGAGATTCGGGGTCATCGTCGCACGTATATAGGTTCTATGCCAGGAAAAGTATTGCAGAATATGACGAAATCAGGCGTGAAAAATCCCTTGTTTCTGCTTGATGAAATCGACAAAATGGCACAAGATTCACGTGGTGATCCTGCGTCTGCCTTATTAGAAGTATTAGATCCTGAGCAAAATAAAGGTTTTTCTGACCATTACCTAGAAGTGGAATATGATTTGTCGGATACGATGTTTGTGGCAACCGCTAATACACTGAATATTCCTGATGCCTTGCGTGATCGGATGGAAATTATCCAACTATCGGGTTACACCGAAGATGAAAAACGTAATATTGCGATGAAATATCTATTACCAAAAGCATTGAAAGATAATGGGGTGAAAGATAAAGAAGCTGAAATACAAGAATCAGCGATATTGCAGATCATTCAATATTACACGCGTGAGGCCGGTGTGCGTAGTTTGCAGCGACATATTGCGCGGCTATGTCGGAAATTAGTGAAACAAATATTGCAAGAGAAACCGACACAGGAACTCATCATTACCGCGGATAATTTAGAAGATTATTTGGGCGTGAAACGCTATCAAATTGGTCTTGCTGAAGAGCAAGATCAGGTCGGACAAGTAACTGGCTTAGCTTGGACTGAAGTAGGCGGTGAATTATTGATGATTGAAACCGCTATCATGCCTGGTAAGGGTAAAGCAACGCACACAGGGCAGCTGGGTGATGTCATGCAAGAGTCTATTGAAGCGGCAACTACGGTGGTGCGATCACGTTCAGAAGAGTGGGGGATTGCAGCTGGTTTCTTTGAAAACCATGATATCCACATCCATTTGCCTGAAGGCGCGATTCCTAAGGATGGCCCTAGTGCGGGTGTGGGGATGTGTACCTCTATTGTTTCAGCGATAACTGGGATCCCCGTTAAAGCCAATGTGGCGATGACGGGTGAAATCACCTTGCGAGGAGAAGTCTTGGCGATTGGTGGTTTAAAAGAAAAATTATTGGCCGCTTTACGTGGTGGTATTGATACCGTATTGATCCCAATGGAAAATGCGAAAGACTTGAAAGAAATTCCTGACAATGTGAAAGAAGGTTTAGATATCAGGCCTGTGAAATGGGTGCATGAGGCATTGGAAGTTGCGTTGCAAAAAATGCCGATTAGAAATGCAACATCAACGGATGTTATCGCACCTTCAGCGGTTGAAGATGTTAATTATCCAGACAATGAGCGGCCGAGACACTAAATTATGAGCACTAAATGGAAGCGATAGGATGACGCTCCAACGTATAGTTGGCGCTGCAGTGCTGAGCCTTATTTTTCTCATATTAGCAGCATTATTATTGCGTGATGGAGAAGATGAGGAAATCGTGACTACGGAAATGAGTGTAGCCACAGATGAGTTAATGGAAATGGCAACGCCACTTTCTGCGGTAGAAGAAATCCCTGATCATGTTATTCCAGAAGCGGTAGAAATAACGCCAGAACCAAGTGAACCTGAGCTTATCACAGAAGTAGAAGAAACGATACTCGTTGTGCCTGAATTACCAACGGCGACACCAGAAATAGCCGGAGCAGAATTATCTGTTCCTACTGAGCCTGAAGCAGTAGAGACAGCAGGCGTTAAATGGTTTTTACAAATTGCGAGTTTTTCACAACAAGAAAATGCAAAGCAATTGGTACAGAAG
Organism: Proteobacteria bacterium UBA652; assembly: GCA_002299915.1. Classification (GTDB taxonomy): domain Bacteria; phylum Pseudomonadota; class Gammaproteobacteria; order Nitrosococcales; family Methylophagaceae; genus UBA652. The sequence continues at coordinate 53,466 of DBOG01000042.1, forward strand.
CTGAAGCAGAAAGATATTATTGCGAAAACAGATATGGTGATTGGGCAGACAGGACAACTTTACCGTGTGCGCACAATACCGCAAACTAGCAAGAATACTGTCGAACAAACAGCAGATAAAATCAAACAATATTTTGATATAACACCACAGCTATTGCGCCGCAGCAATTAAATCAGGAATAGGGTTGAAAAAACAGCTGCGTTTTGGCTGGCCCTTTCTGATAAAATCAACATGAGTAATACTTACTCATCGATGTTAAGGATTTATTATGAATTGGGTTGATTACCTTATTATTGCCATTGCGGTTATCTCAGCAGGGGTGGGCTTGATACGGGGTTTTGTTAAAGAAGTTCTCTCGCTTATTAGCTGGGCGGTTGCAATTTGGGTTGCATTTACTTTTCATCAGCAAGTTGCAACATTATTGACGGATTATATTGCCACCCCTTCTATTCGGAGCTTTGCTGCCTTTTTAGGTTTGTTTATCATCACCTTAATTGTGGGTGCGCTGATTAATTATTTGATTTCAAAGCTGGTCCAGAAAACAGGGCTGAGCGGCACCGATCGCACACTGGGATTTGTGTTTGGCCTATTGCGTAGTGCCGCAATTGTTGTTTTGCTTATTTTATTGGGTAGGACAACGGTGATGCCTGCTGATCCATGGTGGCAGGAGTCAGCATTATTAGCTCACTTTGAGCCATATGCAAAATGGGCACATAACTTTCTACCTGACAATATTGCTACACACATTAGTTTTGAACCACCTGCTGTGATTAATATTGAAACTAATCCAACAACGGGTGAGGTCATTCAACCTCCATCGGTTGACCCTCCTGCATCTGCTCCTGTTACACCACCCACGGTAGTAGAAGAACCTGTGGATCCCCTCATTCAACCACAATAAAATAGGCCTGAGAGTTATGTGCGGAATTATTGGTATTTTCGGCCAATCTGAAGTTAATCAGTCGCTATATGATGGCTTAACGGTATTGCAGCACCGAGGTCAAGACGCAGCGGGGATCGTAACATGTGATGCTAACGGTCAGCTTTTTTTACGTAAGGATAACGGCTTGGTTAAGGATGTTTTCCGAACCCGGCATATGATGGGTTTGAAAGGCAATATCGGCATTGGTCATGTACGCTATCCGACTGCGGGCTGCTCAACGTCTGCTGAAGCACAGCCTTTCTATGTGAACTCCCCCTATGGCATTGTATTGGCGCATAATGGTAATTTAACCAATACTCAAGAATTAAAAGCGGCATTATTTAAAAGTGATCGCCGTCATTTAAATACAACGTCTGATTCAGAAGTTTTATTAAATGTATTAGCCCATGAATTACAAGAGTTCCATACTTTAACACCAACGCCTGCTGATGTGTTTCAAGCTGTCTCAGAAGTGTATAACCGAGTTCGTGGTGCCTATGCAGCCGTTGCTTTAGTAGTCGGTGTCGGTTTAATCGCGTTTAGAGATCCCTATGGTATTCGACCTGCGGTTATTGGTAAACGTATGACTGCAAAAGGCGAAGAATATATTATTGCATCTGAAAGTGTTGCTATTGATATGCTTGAATTTAAATTTGTGCGCGATATTGCGCCAGGCGAATGTGTGCTTATTGATATGCAAGGAAAATTACATACAGCGCAGTGTGCCAAACAAACGATGACATCACCTTGTTTATTTGAATATGTTTATTTTGCTCGTCCAGACTCTATGATGGATGGTATTTCTGTTCATAAGAGCCGCTTGCGGATGGGCAGTGCGTTAGCGGCTAAGATTAAACGGCAATTTCCGAACCTTGATATTGATGTGGTGATGCCAATCCCTGATACTAGCCGTAGCGCTGCATTACAGCTATCTATTGATTTAGACTTGCCTTATAGCGAAGGTTTTATTAAAAATCGCTATATTGGCCGCACGTTTATTATGCCAGGGCAAACCCAACGTCGAAAATCAGTGCGTCAAAAGCTGAATGCCATTGGTTTGGAATTTGAAGGTAGAAATGTCTTATTAGTTGATGATTCTATCGTACGCGGAACCACCTCCCAGCAAATTGTACAAATGGCACGCGATGCCGGTGCAAATAAAGTGTACTTTGCCTCTGCTGCGCCTCCAGTGCGCTATTCAAATGTGTATGGGATTGATATGCCATCAGTATTGGAATTGGTTGCACATGATAGAGAAGTGGAAGAAATAAACCAAGAACTGGGGGCAGATTGGCTGATTTATCAAGATTTGGCTGATCTCATTGCCGCAGTAGATATCAAAGATAGAGTTGATAGATTTGATACTTCATGTTTTGATGCAGATTATGTTACAGGTGACATTGACACCGCATATCTGACAAAGCTCCATGCCTTGCGGAATGACGTATCAAAACAAAATTTAGAAAAATCAAATGAAATTATTGAGTTGCATAATACTAATTAAGTGATTTATGACGTTAGACTAGGAGTGGATACGGTATTAAAATCTTGATCTGCTCTTGTTGCATCGCGTATTAATCTAATGATAGCTATCTGATTTTTTTGACATTATATTGTCTTTTTCCGTATAATTGACCAGTTATGCATCAAAAATTACCCGTTGAAATTGAGCCGCTTAAATTAGCAAAGCAAGGTCAAATACTGGAAGGAAAACTTTCAGTTGCGACACTGAAGCGTTTAAATCCTTATTTGGCAGAGAACGTGGGTGAAGTAAAGGTGCGGTTAGATTTTGGATTTGATGCCAGTCATAAACCCTATGCAAAGGGACAGTTTGGAACGCAGTTAATGGTCACTTGCGAACGGTGTTTAAAAGCCATGCCATTTGATATTAAAATTAATAATACATTGGGCATAGCGAAGCATGAGCATCAGGTAGATGATATGCCATCTTCATACGAACCTTGGTTGATTGGTGAGGAATCAGTTGTATTTTTGGCAGATATGGTTGAAGACGAGTTGATTTTAGCGCTACCGCTAGTAGCAAAGCATGATTCAGCGTGTCTTCCCGCTAAAGCATGGCAGACAGAAGTATTAGAACAGGTTGAAGAAGACGCGGCGCCGACAAGCTCCCCGTTTGATATATTGGCTAGCTTAAAATCAAAATAAGCGGGTCGTTACAGTAGGATTTTTTAGGAGCAGTAACAATGGCAGTTCAAAAAAGTAAAAAAAGCACATCACGTCGTGGCATGCGTCGTTCGCATGATGCATTAACTGAAACAACGATTTCAATTGATCCAACATCAGGTGAATTACACCGTCGTCATACCGTGACTACAGATGGTTATTATCGCGGTCGTAAAGTGGTGCAAGGTAAAACTGCTGAATAAGGTATAACCTTGAGCTTAGTTATATCGATAGATGCAATGGGCGGGGACCACGGTCTTGAGATCGTGATTCCCGCTGTTATTAGCGTGCAAGCAGATCACCCTGAAGTAAGCTTTATTTTAGTAGGGGATGCCGATAGCATACAAGCTGCTTTGCAAACCAATGCTAAAGCAGGTGATCCTAGGATCACGATACAGCACGCCTCGCAGCAAGTCGCCATGGATGAATCACCCGCGCTGGCATTACGATCAAAGAAAGATTCATCGATGCGGGTGGCGATTAACCTAGTGAAAGAGGGCAAGGCGGCGGCATGTGTCAGCGCAGGTAATACAGGGGCATTAATGGCCACCGCACGGTTTGTACTCAAAACATTACCGGGCATTGAACGCCCCGCAATTATTTCTGCATTGCCGACCATGAAAGGCCATACCTATGTGCTTGATTTAGGTGCCAATGTGGATTCGTCGGTTGATCATTTAGTCCAGTTTGCCGTGATGGGCTCGGTATTAGCAGAATTGGTAGACGGTATTGACCAGCCAACGGTCGGTTTGCTCAATATCGGTGAAGAAGAAATGAAAGGTAATGAGCGGGTAAAAGAAGCCGCAAATCAATTGGCACAAACTGATCTTAACTATATCGGTTTTGTTGAGGGTGATGCCTTGTATCGCGGTGCGGTGGATGTATTAGTGTGTGATGGTTTTGTGGGTAATGTGGCATTGAAAGCGAGTGAAGGCGTGGTACATATGATCAGCTATTTCCTACGTGAATCCTTTAACCGTAATATTTTCACCAAGTTTGCAGGTTTAATTGCGTCACCGGTATTAAACCATTTTAAGAAAGAGCTCGATCCCCGTGCCCATAATGGTGCTAATTTTATTGGTTTACAAGGGATTGTGATCAAAAGTCATGGTGGTGCAGATGCCTTTGCCTTTGCCAATGCAATTAAAATTGCTATTATCGAAGCGGAGCATGATGTGCCAAATAAAATAAGCGCACATTTAGAATCGTTATTAGAAGGTCAGCTCGCGTGATCTATTCCAAGATTGCGGGAACAGGCAGTTATCTGCCCGAAAAAACATTAACAAATAAAGATTTAGAATCGATGGTGGATACATCGGATGAGTGGATAACAGAGCGAACGGGCATTAAAAAACGCCATATTGCTGCCGATGAACAATCCACAACTGACTTAGCCGCGATTGCGGGGCAACAAGCCATTGCGGCGGCGGGTCTTGAAAGTCTTGATATTGATTTAATTATTGTGGCCACCTCTACCCCCGCGCGTGTCTTCCCTAGCACTGCTTGCTTGGTTCAGAACCAGCTTGATATTCATGGCTGTCCTGCATTTGATATTCAGGCTGTGTGTACGGGCTTTGTTTATGCCTTAGATGTGGCGAATAAATTTATCCAAACTGGCGCGGCTAAAAATGCGCTAGTGATTGGCGCAGAAACGATGTCTCGGATCGTAGATTGGACAGATCGCAATACCTGTGTCTTATTTGGTGATGGGGCCGGTGCTGTCGTCTTGCAAGCTTCAGATGAGCCCGGTATCTTATCCACTCATATCCATGCGGATGGCAAATATAATGAGATGTTACAAGTGACCACAGGCATTGGAGCCGAGTTAAGCCTTGCGGGTATGACGCCACATGTCACCATGAAAGGCAGTGAAGTGTTTAAGATGGCAGTGAATACCTTAAGTCAAATTGCCGATGAAACCTTAGCCGCTAATAATATGGAAAAATCAGATCTAGATTGGTTGGTGCCGCATCAAGCCAATATCCGTATTATTACGGCCACCGCTAAAAAATTGAATATGACGCTGGATCAAGTTGTGGTGACCGTTGATGAACATGCTAATACCTCCGCTGCGACCATTCCCCTGGCGCTAGATGTAGCAGTACGTGATGGCAGGATTAAACGCGGTGAAACACTACTCTTAGAAGCCTTCGGCGGCGGTTTTACTTGGGGTTCGGCACTCATAAAATACTAGAAAAAACAGTTATTAAAGAACGAGACTTAAAATAAATATGAAGAATAATCTGGCTTTTTTATTTCCTGGACAAGGCTCACAATCAGTGGGCATGTTGGCTGATTTAGCGATACAATTTCCACAGATAAAGGCGACCTTTTCTGAGGCCTCAGAGGTGTTGGATTATGACTTGTGGGCGCTGGTTTCGACAGGTCCAGAAACAGACTTAAATCAAACCGATCGTACCCAACCCGCCATGCTCGTAGCAGGCATCGCAACGTGGCGCGTATGGCAGGCGCAATCAGATGTTATGCCAGCTTATTTCGCTGGCCATAGCTTGGGAGAATATACAGCGTTAGTCGCGGCAGGCGCATTAGACTTTAGCGATGCGATTGAACTGGTGGCGGATAGGGGCCGATATATGCAGGCTGCAGTGCCTGCTGGCGAAGGTGCAATGGCGGCTATCTTGGGCTTAGAAGATGAAGCAGTCATCGCGCTATGTGCAAAAAGTGCGACACAAGGCATCGTGGAAGCGGTTAATTTCAATTCACCTGGGCAAGTGGTTATTGCGGGCAGTCGTGATGCTGTTAATGCGGCGATTACATTGGCAACAGAGCAGGGTGCAAAGCGCGCTTTATTATTACCTGTCAGTGTGCCGTCGCACTGTGCATTGATGGCGCCTGCAGCTGCTCAATTGACAGAACGGCTGGCTAATATTGAATTAACGTCACCTACAACACCTGTTATTCACAATGTGATAGCACAAACAACAAGTGATATAACCATTATTCGTGAATTGTTAGCTGGGCAGGTGCAATCACCTGTGCAATGGGTGGAGTCTGTGCAGTATATGGCGGCTCAAGGCGTGGATACGCTGATAGAGTGTGGTCCGGGGAAAGTATTAGCAGGATTAACGAAACGAATTGATAAAACGCTCACCACATTACCCATATTTGATACCGCATCACTAGAAAAAGCAGTGCTTGCAATAGGAGAATAAAATGAGTTTAGCATTAATAGATAAAGTGGCATTGGTAACCGGGACCACCCGAGGGATTGGGCGAGCGATTGCCATTAGTCTTGGAGAACAAGGTGCAACAGTCATCGGCACCGCAACCTCTGAATCAGGTGCGGCCACTATCAGCACGTTTTTAGCCGATAATAATATCGCAGGTGCGGGTATGGTGTTGAATGTCACCGATGACGATTCGATTGAAGCTGTTGTAGCAGAAATTGAATCAAGCTTTGCTGCCCCCGATATTTTGGTTAATAATGCAGGTATCACGCGTGACAATCTATTGATGCGAATGAAGGATGATGAATGGGATGACATCATGAATACAAACCTTCGGCCGATTTATAAGATCAGCAAGCGCTGTTTACGGGCGATGACAAAAATGCGCTGGGGTCGCATCATTAATATTACTTCTGTTGTCGGTGTGATGGGCAATGCAGGTCAAACCAATTATGCGGCGGCAAAAGCAGGTGTGATTGGGTTTAGCAAGTCACTAGCGCGTGAAGTGGGTGTCCGCGGCATTACCGTAAATTCTGTCGCCCCTGGCTTCATTGATACGGATATGACCAGCGGATTATCTGATGAACACAAAGATACTTTATTGCAAAATGTACCCGTAAAACGTTTAGGGGAGCCTGAAGAAATCGCAGCAGCAGTACGCTTCCTAGCCAGTCCTGATGCAGGGTACATCACTGGCGAGACGTTGAATGTGAATGGCGGGATGTATATGCAGTGATTGCCTGATATAATAGGCGGTAAGTTTATTAATTTTTCGAGTGCAAACTATTCAATCGATAGCTTGTTTCACCCGTGGTGGTACGATAAAATGCCAGCATATTATGTTTTAAACCATGTAAAGGAAAGTAATTATGAGTGATATTGAAGCGCGTGTTAAAGATATCGTTGTTGAACAATTAGGTGTTAGCGAAGATGAAGTTAAAGCAGATGCCTCTTTCATCGATGATCTTGGTGCAGATTCACTGGATACGGTTGAATTAGTCATGGCGCTTGAAGAAGCGTTTGAATGTGAAATCCCAGATGAAGAAGCTGAGAAAATCACAACATTGAAGCAGGCGGTTGATTATATTAATTCAGCACAAGCTTAGTCGTTAATATTTTATGATAGGCCGCCTAACGTATCACTACGTTAGGCGGCTTTATTATTTTTAGCCTAGTTAATAGGATTAGGAGAAAGCCATGTCTACACGGCGTGTCGTTATAACGGGGATGGGGGCAGTTACCCCGGTTGGTAATAATATTGAAGAGAGTTGGAAGAATATTCTAGCTGGGAAAAGCGGTGTGGCACCGATCACCTTATTTGATGCGTCCAATTTTAGTACTCAATTTGGTGCCAATATTAAAAATTTTGAGGTGACTGATTATATACCGGGTAAAGACACCAAAAGAATGGATAGCTTTCTGCATTACGGGCTTGTTGCGGGCATGGAAGCCTTTGCGGATTCAGGTTTAACCGTCACTGACGACAATGCGGAGCGTATTGGTGTTGCGATTGGCTCTGGTATCGGTGGTTTGCCAGGGATTGAAACGGGTCATAATAATTTCCTCGAAGGGGGCGCCCGCAAAATTTCACCCTTCTTTGTACCGAGTAGTATCATTAATATGATCTCAGGAAATTTATCGATTAAATATGGGCTAAAAGGGCCTAATATCGCGGTTGCCACGGCTTGTTCAAGTGGCGCTCATAACATTACGACAGCCTGCCGGATGATTCAACATGGTGATGTTGATGTAATGTTTGCAGGCGGCTCAGAAATGGCAACGTGCCCAATGGGATTAGGGGGCTTTGCGGCAGCGCGAGCGTTATCAAAACGCAATGATGATCCAGAAGCGGCCAGCCGACCTTGGGATAAAGATCGAGATGGTTTTGTATTGGGAGATGGTGCGGGTGTGGTTGTATTAGAAGAATATGATCATGCAAAAGCGCGGGGTGCGAAGATTTATGCTGAATTAATTGGCTCGGGTATGAGCGGCGATGCACATCATATTACCTTGCCATCACCCGGCGGTGAAGGTGCTGCGCGCAGCATGAAAAATGCAATGAGAGATGCGGGTTTGGAAGGCGATTCTATTGATTATATTAATGCCCATGGCACCTCAACACCTGCGGGCGATATTGCAGAAACCCAAGCCGTAAAATTGGCATTGGGTGACAATAATGCGGCCGATGCGGTCGTCAGCTCAACCAAATCTATGATCGGTCATCTGCTTGGTGCGGCAGGTGCGGTTGAAGCAATTTTTAGTATTTTAGCTATCCGTGATCAAATTGCGCCGCCAACGATTAACTTGGATAATCCAGATCCTGCCTGTGATTTAGATTATGTCCCGCATACGGCACGTCCTATGTCGGTTGGTATTGCGATGTCTAATTCCTTCGGTTTTGGAGGCACGAACGGTACACTCATCTTTAAAAAGGTATAAAACAGCATGATACTTGTGAATGGGATTGCAACAGAACAGCTGCCAGTCAGTGACCGTGGCTTACAGTATGGTGATGGTGTGTTTGAGACGGTGGCTTATCATCATGGCCAGTTACGTTTTCTCACGGCACATTTAGACCGTTTATCGCAAGGCTGCAAACGCCTAGGTATTGATTTTCAGCAACGTAAAACGCTCAAAATAGAGCTTCACAAAATCTGTGGTGAACTGGATGCTGCAAAAACACAAAATGCAGTGGTTAAAATCATCGTCACCCGAGGCAGTGGCGGCCGTGGTTATCAAGCCCCAATTGGTGTTGAACCCACCCGTATTATTTCAACGCATGATTGGCCATCTCACTCTGAAGATAATGCAAGCAAGGGTGTTAATGTACGATTATGCCACCAGCGTTTGGTCGATAATCCCACCTTGGCGGGCATTAAACACTTAAACCGTTTAGAGCAAATTCTTGCTCGCAATGAATGGGATGATGATGGCATTGCGGAAGGCTTAATGTGTAATGCCCATGGTGATATTGTTGAGGGCACGTTTAGTAATATATTCATTGTTAAATCAGGCATGTTAATCACTCCGCCACTAGATCGGTGCGGGATTGAAGGTATTACACGTGCCACCATTATGGATATTGCAGGTAAAGCAGGCATTCCTTGTCATCAGGCCTATATTCGCCAACAAGACTTATACGGGGCAGATGAAGTGTTTATGTGCAATAGTATTATTGGTATTTGGCCGATAAAACAGATTGAACAACAAACCTTGCCAGTGGGTGCGATAACAGCACTACTGCAGGCACAATTATCAGCGCTTGAGATCGTCGTATGAAGCTCACCATGAAATTATTTTTACTGGTCTTGATTGTAGCGATAACAGCCGTGGCGGGTATGTTTGAATATCAACGCTTTATGACCACGCCGCTTAAGTTGCCCACAGATACGTACCATTACACAGTAAAGAAAGGCAGTAATCTCAAACATGTTATCCAACATATTAGTGATGAACAGCTAAGCGATGTGCCGCCGATTTATTTAGCGCTATATAGCCGCTGGAAAGGCAATTCAAATCAAATCAAAACAGGTGAATTTAAGATCCCAGCAGGCACCACCTTGCCGCAATTTTTAGAGCACTTAATTGAAGGGAAAGCAATTCAGCGCGGCTTCACAATCATTGAAGGCACCACATCACAACAACTTATCGATTCTATTGCCAAGAATGACTTATTTGAGCATACGCTAGCAACGCCAACCGTTGAAAGTGTCATGGCCGCATTAGGCAAGCCTGATGAGCATGGAGAAGGGCGCTTTCACCCAGAAACTTACTATTTTCCTGCCGGCACGACGGATATTGACTTTCTACGCCGCGCCTATAAAAAAATGGAAACAGAGCTCGCAAAAGCATGGCAAAATAAAGCGGCAGACTTGCCGTATAAAACACCTTATGAAGCCTTAATTATGGCGTCCATTATTGAAAAAGAAACGGGCATTGCAGAAGAGCGTCCTGAAATCGCAGGAGTATTTGTTCGCCGACTGAATATCGGCATGTTACTACAAACTGATCCAACGGTTATCTATGGCATGGGTGATAGCTACGATGGTGATATTAGACGCAGAGACTTACGCAAAGATACACCCTATAACACTTATACTCGTGCAGGTTTGCCGCCCACCCCAATTGCCTTGCCAAGTCAGGCCGCTATTGAAGCAGCGCTGCATCCTAAAGCTGGGAAAAGCCTCTATTTTGTTGCCACAGGAAGCGAAGGTCGCCATACCTTCTCTAATACCTTAAAGGAACATAATGCGGCAGTGCAACGTTATCTGCGTAAAATAAGAAGTAACAACTAAGATGCATGGAAAATTTATCAGCATTGAAGGAATAGAAGGGGCCGGCAAATCCACCCAAATCGCCTTTATTGAATCTTATCTTACAGCACAGAATAAAGCGGTTGTGTTAAGCCGCGAACCAGGTGGCACAGCACTAGGCGAACAAATTCGGAGCTTATTACTCACACCACGAGATGAAGGCATAAGCGATGATGCTGAATTATTACTCATGTTTGCTGCCCGTGCCGAGCATATTGCGCAAGTGATTCGCCCAGCCTTAGCCCGAGGGGATTGGGTTATTTGTGATCGTTTTGTTGAAGCCACCTTTGCCTATCAAGGCGGTGGCAGAGGGATCGCACCGCGCCGTATCACTCAGATAGCGGATTGGACACTACAAGGCCTCACCACTGATCTCACCTTATTATTTGATTTACCTGTTGCGCTTGGTCTATCACGAGTTGCCAGTAGAAATGAAGCGACCGATCGATTTGAGCAAGAAAAAGCCGATTTTTTTGAAAAAGTACGTGCGAACTATTTAAGCCAAGCGCACGCAAAACCCAGTCGCATTAAAATTATTGATGCCAGCCACAGCCTAGAAAAAGTACAACAGTCCGTTGCGACTGAGCTGAATCATTTACTAGAGCATGAATAGCCATGATGCCATCAATTTATCCTTGGCAACAAGCCGCTTGGCGAACCTATCAACAACAAGTTCAGCAAAAGCGTATACCACATGCCATCTTATTAACAGGTGTCGCAGGGTTAGGAAAGCATGATTTAGCAGTTTATATGGCAGCCTCACGCCTTTGTAGCGAAGCGAATGATGCGCAGCCTTGTGGTCAATGTCATAGTTGCCAGCTATTGGCTGCCGACACACATCCAGATCACCAACTCATCGCGCCTGAAGAAGGTAGTCTCATTATTAAAGTAGATCAAATTCGTGCACTGAAAGAAAAGCAAAATCTCACCTCTAATGTAAGTCGCTGGAAGACCATTATTATCTCACCTGCAGATACGCTCAATACCAATGCCTATAATAGCTTACTCAAAATGCTAGAAGAGCCGCAGCAAAATACGCTTATCATTTTAGTGACTTCAGCGCCGACCAAACTCCCGATCACCGTTCGTAGCCGTTGCCAACAGCAGTATATTAGTGCGCCTGATCAAGAACAAGCACTAGCATGGCTTGCCAGTCAGCAACCTAAGCAACAAGCAAGCCACCAAGAACTGCTCACACTCACGCTCGGCGCGCCGCTGGCCACGATGGCGTTAGTAGAAACTGCTTGGTTAGACAATAGTACACAGCTAAAAAAAGACTTTTTTGCTCTGTTAACGGGTCGGGCAGATCCTACGGTGCTCAGTAAAAGCTGGAAAGACAGGGATCTCAAACTGATTTTTCGACAGCTGCAACATTGGACCAATAGCATGCTCCAAACACATTATACTGCCACTGAATCAACCCAATCATCGGCGATTCCCTTCAGCCCAGCATTTTGTTGGGCAATATCGGATTGCATCTTACGTACAATAACGTTACTATCTACCCAAACTAAGCTAAATAATAGCTTGTTATTAGAAGATTTTATGGTGTCTATTATGCACCAAACTTACCAACAACCAAAATAGGCACAGATATGGCTGATAATGCTGCTCCACGTCGTCAAGGAATGATCTCTCTCAAGATCAGCAATGAAACCATGCTTTACCAAGCATATATGCCTTTTTTGAAAAATGGCGGATTGTTTATTCCAACCACAAAAAAATATGAGATGGGAGAAGAAGTTTTCATGTTGCTAGAGCTGCTGGATGAAACAGATAAGCTACCTGTAGCAGGAACCGTTGTGTGGAAAACACCTGCCGCCGCAACAGGAAACAAAGCGGCTGGCGTGGGGGTGCATTTTAATGAAATGGATAATGGCGTTGTGCGTGGCAAAATAGAAATGAAGCTTGCCGAACAGCTCGCGGGCGACACACCAACGCACACCATGTAATACCCAGTATGTTTATTGATTCCCACTGCCACCTCAATATGGTCGCAGATAATACTGCTGATCTACAAATTGCGCTTGATAATGCAGCAAACAATCAGGTGAGCCACATGCTTGCCATCGCCATCGACCGCGCCAGCTGTGATTATACTGTTGAAACAGCAGCAAACCATGCCAATATCTATGCCAGCGTCGGTATTCATCCTAATGTTGATCCTATACCAGAAGAAACCCTTACCGTTGAGCAACTAACAACGTTAGCCAACCAAGACAAAGTTATCGCCATCGGCGAAACAGGGCTAGACTATTTCCGGTCAGAAGGGGATCTAAGTTGGCAGCGCGAACGCTTCAACATTCATATTGAAGCCGCCAAACAAACACAAAAGCCGCTTATTATTCACACCAGAGAAGCGCGTGATGACACCATGGATATGCTAGAGCAAGAGGGCGCGGAACAAGCGGGCGGTATTATTCACTGCTTCACCGAAGATTGGGATACGGCCAAACGTGCCCTTGATATTGGCTTCTACATTTCCCTTTCTGGTATCGTCAGCTTCAAAAATGCCCTGCAACTGCAAGACGTCGCCAAAAAACTGCCTGCAGATAGGATTTTAATCGAAACAGACTCGCCTTATCTCGCCCCAGTACCGCATCGCGGAAAAGCCAACCAACCCGCCTTCGTCAAACACGTCGCCGAAGCCGTTGCAGCGCTCCGCAATGAAACCGTAGATACCATTGCCCAGCAAACCACAGCCAACTTTCACCGTCTATTCCCAACAACAGCCTAATCCGTCATCCGCTTATTATTCGCTATGCCCACTAAGCTGGGCACCATGAAATAACCGTTCGCCCTGAGGCACTCGAAGGATGAACATCTTACAGGAACAATATAATGAACCGCATAGCCATCTTCCTAGCCCTAACTATTCTATTCCTCAGTAGCCTACTCACCGCCTGTGACAAAGCTCCCAAGCTCACACCTCTCGAATCCGATGCCATCATCTTAGCTTTTGGCGATAGCCTCACCTACGGCACGGGCACCCAAAACCCCAAAACAGAAAGCTATCCCGCCGTCCTCAGCCAACTAATCAACCGCACAGTAATCAATGCTGGCATTCCTGGCGAAGTCAGCCAACTGGGCCTAGAACGCCTACCAGAGCTGCTCCAACAACACCAACCCCAGCTCGTTATTCTCTGTCATGGTGCCAATGATATTCTCAGAAAACAAAATATTAGCGAAACAGAAAAAAATCTCAGAAAAATGATAAAACTCATCCAACAAAGCGGGGCACAAGTCGTGCTGATGGCCGTCCCCGATTTTAACCTCACGCTCCAGCCTGCAGACTTCTACCAACGTATCGCCGATAAATATAAACTGCCCATCGAAAACACCATCATCAGTAAAATAGAGCGAAAACCAAAATTAAAATCTGACAATGTTCATCCGAATACAGAAGGTTACACACTGATTGCAGAAAAAATAGCAGCGCTACTGAAAAAATCAGGTGGAATTTAGTATCGTATTCAAGAAACAATAACCAAATAATATTGAGAGAATACAAAGCATGGATAAACGCGATAAACTATATGAATTACATGGGGTTTTTGATAGAGAACGAGGAACCACTGCCACACAGGCAGCTTAGAAAAAACAACTTAGGATAAAATAATGAATGATAGAACCGATGAAACAAATAAAAAACAAAGCCCCAAGCAAGCCCCTTCCAATAATTGGGCGCAAACCAAGCGAGCCTTTTTTTGAGGTGCCAAATATGCCAAACAAAGGGCCACTATTAGATGTGGATTAGTATTCACTGCCACACAAGCAGCTTAGAAGGCTAATACGAAGGGCATAGGAATACACTGATTTCAGCACTACTTAGAAGCTCTTTACACTGTGTTGCCCACGAAATTGTATGTGGAGACATTCATCACATATGGGAATCACGCTTGCAAAATATTATAATGCACATTATAATGCTTTCATGTTGGTTATTTATAAAGGATTTAAAGATATGAGCGTTAAATCTGAACGAATTACAATTCTTGGCACGCCAGATTTTAAGGCGTTTTTAACCTCTGAAGCGAAAGATGAAGGTGTGAGCGTTTCAGAGCTGGTTAGGAGTCGCTGTCAAGTTGTGCCGCCTAGCGATGATGAAATTGCGCTGCAAGAACTTATCCGGTTAGCGGCTGAAGCAACAAAGCGAGCAACGGCATCACTAGATAAAGGTGTTAGAGATGCTGAAACGACTTTAGCAGAGTTAAGGGGTGTTTCTTGAGCGTGCTTAAAGATGCTATAGCAGCAATGAAGGAAGTGGCGCTTCTTTCAGATAAAGTTGAGAAAGCAGGCCAAACATTAACCGAAATATCAAAAGAATTGAGAGACCATGATCGTCGGTTAATTGTGATCGAAACAACAATTGATATAGCCAAAAATCAAAACAGATTAAAATGAGTTTAAATTAGCTCATATAGTTCGCATAATGTATATTATGTTAAATTATAGTTTGAGTACGATAGTTATTCCTCTTCTCTCGAATCCTAGGTATTACGCACATATGTTTTTTCATCACCAATGTTATTGCTAATCCAACACACCTCCTTTATGATACAGAAACTAGTCATATAAATTTGAGGACAAGATTATGAGTACGACCATGCAATATTTAGACAAGGCATTGAACCAACTTAGGGATTTAGGGTTGATGCCCGCTGAGGTGGATGAAGCACCCATTGTTGCGTTGTTAGAGCGTATTTCGGATATTGACCCCGAGCGGTCTTTGGCAATTGCACGTACCCTCTCCCAAGCAACTGTATTTAATGAAATGGTGCGGGAACAAATCAGTAAGATGAACATTGGTGAGCGCTACGAAGATATAACAAGTGCTTTCAATAGCATCCGAGATGATGCAAAATCAATGGTTGAACAGATTGAAGATGGTAAATTGGATACCTTTGAGCGTGTGAGTAATGTGTGGATGAAAGTGACACGTGGTGATATCGCCTCTCGGTTTGATAAGATCAAGGAAACTTATTTAGAAGTGGCGGCTGATTCACGCGACCAAATTGAACGTGAACACGTTATTTTGAATGCGTACCGTGATTTCAGAGGCGCGATTAAGGCAGCTGAAATTGATGCGTTAGAGATTTTGAAACAAGCTGAAGCCTTATGGAATGAGGCGCAAGGAAAGCTGAAGCAGGCATCAGATACGGTGGCTAATTTCACCGGTTCAGATTTGGCAGATCGTGCGGCTTTAGAGCTGGCGCGAGATGAGAAAATGCGTGATTTACAGGTGTCGGAAGATCGCTATCAAATTACCAAAGATTTATCGGATAACCTCACTGTGAGTTACAACACGTCGGAAGTAGTGATGGCGCGGTTGATGCAAACAACAGGAGCGAAGGATCGCGTTTATAAGCAAGCAATTATGTTTTTTGGTACCAATGAAGTGGTGTTAACGGCGTTGAGTGCTTCTTTTACAGGCTTGTTTGGCCTGCATGAGAGCACACAAGCACTTGAGGCGATGAAAGAAGGCATTTCAAAAGGATTAGAAGACTTGGGTGAAATTGGTACAAAAGTGCAAGAGGCGGCTCTACGCGCAGGCTATGGGCCGACTATTCGTGCTGAGTCAGTGCAAAAACTGGTTGATTCAGTGGTGAATTTTCAAGAGCGTTCGGCGGAGATCATTACAGAAATGCGTGCCCTTTCGACTCAAAATGCACAAGAAATTCGGGATGCAGTTGAAGATGGCAAACAACGAATGGCGCGAGTGATTGAGCGTGGTAATTCTTTAACCCTACCTCACCCTTTCTAGTTTATGGCTGAAAACACGCATAATAAGGCACCGCTTGAAGATTTAATGGTGGCGATGGATGTGGTGGATACACTGCGCCATCGAGAAAAGCTGATTGATCGTGAATTGGATGCAGATGCACGCCATGAACGTATGATCGAGGAATTGCGGGATATTTACCAACGCCAGGGCATTGAGGTAACCGATGCAATGTTGGAGGAAGGGGTAACTGCGTTAGAAGAAGATCGCTTTGCTTACTCCCCTACCGCAGATTCTTTTTCTAGCAAATTAGCAAAGGTTTATATCAGCCGAGATACATGGCTAAAGCCAGTATTGTGGGGTTTGGTGGTATTATTGGCGCTGTGGTCGTTTTTTTATATAGCGGTCATCCGGCCTGAAAATACACTAAGAGCAGCATTGCCCTCCTCACTTGAGCAACGCTATGAATCCGTGGCTACGCTGGCATTAGAAGAAAAAACCCGCTGGCAAGCAGATCAAATTAGACAAAAAGGCCAGTTAGCCCTTTCTAATGAGGACTACGATTCAGCCCAGTCGGCCGTGACTAAATTAGAGGTGATGTTGGCACAATTAGATAGTATTTATGACGTGCGGATCATTAATCGACGTGGCGAGAAATCAGGTATTTTACGATTGCCAGATGCCAATCGAAGTGCAGAAAATTATTATCTGGTGGTCGAGGCCGTTGATAACACAGGGAAGGTTCTGTCATTACCGATTTCCAGTGAAGAAGACGGTTCAATTAAAATTGTCACTAAATGGGGTTTACGCGTGAGCGAAAGCGTCTATAAGGCAGTGGCTGCTGATAAACAGGATGATGGTATTATTCAACAGCGAATTGTAGGACAAAAACGTCGCGGTCAATTAAAGCCTGAATATATCGTTGCATCTGATGGCGCTGCAATAACGGATTGGTAAGATGAAATATGATTAGTGGACAGCAAACTTTAGGAGAATTAGATCAGGGGTTGGGATCGGTTCGGTTAGATATTGATCGGATTGATCGAGAACTCAGCTATGTCAGTGAGAAATTGCAAACCAATCAGCAATCCCAATCTGAGTCATTAAAACAGTTGGCGACGATTCGCTTGGATGATATTGCACGCGATGCTTTATTGGTTGATTTGAATGAGGTTGATAAACAAGCTTTGGCCTTATTGCAAACACGCGAACAGGCTTTTAGCCAATTAGAATCAGAGATAGATGCGGCAACGGGTTCTCTTTTATACATAAATGATCAGCGTCGTACTGCGGTTGAATCCGTTAATCAATGTGCGCAAGCAGTGATCGATTGTGAGCATAATATCCAAACACAATTAGAAGTGGATTATGGTTTCCAAGCACAATTAACGCGCGCGCGAGAAGTAGATGAAATAGCAAAAGAGGCAGAAAGCAAGGCAGATTTAGCACAGCAAGATAGGCTTAAAAAAGGCCTTCCTTATGAAGGTGATAAGCTGTTTATGTATTTATGGCAGCGGCATTATGGCACCCCAGATTATGAAGCCAGCCCATTAACGCGCTATCTTGATGGTTGGGTTAATCAATTAAGTAATTATGATACACACCGTGTTAATTATTGGACATTATTAGAGATCCCAAAACGTTTGCGTGGCCATGCGGATAGCGAACGGGCGCGTGCTGAAGCTACATTATCAAGTTTAACGGAAATGGAACAAGCAAGGGCTAGCAAGGCGGGGCTGCCTACCCTGCAAGATGCACAGCTAGTGGCCCAAGAAAAAGTAGATGCACTTGATGATGAAATAATTGAGCAAGAAGATATGCTAAATAAATTATTAGCACAACGTGCCAACTATGCAGAAGCAAAAGACCAATATATGGTTAAAAGCCTCGAGAAATTGCATATGGCATTTGCGAGTAAAAATATGCGGCAACTTGATCGTGCAATGCGCGAAACAAGGAATTCTGAAGATGATTCACTAGCAAGAGACTTAGCTGAATTACGCGAACAACATCAAGATTTATCCCATGATTTGCGTGAACACCGCCAATTGCACGAGTCCAAATTAGATCGTTTGCAGCAACTTGAACAAGTGCGCCGCCGTTTTAAGCAACGCCGATTTGATGATTTACGGTCAGGATTTGGTAATGAAGAGATGATTGGCGTGATGTTGAGCCAGTTTTTGAATGGGTTGGTTAATAGTGGTGAACTATGGCGAACGATTGAGCGCCATCAGCGACATCGTGATGTAGGCGCCTGGCCTGACTTTGGCAGTGGCGGATTAGGCTTGCCAACGCGCCGCCGTCAAAGCCCTTGGCACCTGCCGCAAGGCCGTGGTGGATTTGGTGGCCATATTCCACGTGGCGGTGGCTTCCGTTTGCCACGATCTGGTGGGTTTTCATCACGCAGTGGTGGTGGTGGTTTTCGTACTGGGGGTGGTTTTTAGTGAGAGTCTGCGGCGTAGAATTATCAGGTAATGATGCTGTTATCTGCATTATGGAATTGGATGAGGGCAATTTTTCCCTACCAGAATGCCGGGTAAAAAAAATCACCATTGAGAATGCAAAAGAAGCTGAAGAAATAAAGAAGTTTCAGTTTACTTTTAATAAGTTAATGACGGATTATAATGTAACACATGTAGTTATAAAAGAGCGACTAACCCGTGGTAAGTTTGCAGGTGGTGCGGTGGGGTTTAAGCTAGAGGCGGCTATTCAACTCAGTCCTTATTTAAATATCTCAATGCTATCCTCTGCCGAGATAAAAGTGATTCAAAAAACAGTCCATTTCGCTGATAATTTTAATGACACGGGTCTCAAGAAATTTCAAGAACAAGCCTTTATTACGGCTTTTTCCTATTTAAATAAAAAGTGAGTAAGAGATGACAACGCTCCGCTGGGGAATTCTAGGTGCAGCTCGGATCAATCAACAATTGATGCCGGCAATTGTGGCGGCTAATAATAGCCAACTGGTGGCGATAGCCAGTCGACGGCCCAATGCGGCAGCCGAAACATTAGCGCAATATGCACCAGATCAGAGTGATGTTCAGATTTATGATGATCCCAGTGCGTTGCTAGCAGCGGATGATATTGATGCGGTGTATATTCCGATGTCGAATGGTGAACACGCTGCGTGGGTGTTGCAGGCATTAGAGCAGGGGAAACATGTCTTATGTGAGAAGCCCTTAGCACTCACAGTGACAGATATAGACGCAATTACAGCCTTGGCTAAGAAAAATAATTTAGTGGTGATGGAAGGCTTTATGTATCGTCATCACCCTCAGCATCAACGGGTTAAAGAAGTATTGGATTCGGGTTTGATTGGTGATGTGCGTGTGGTGCGTTCTAGCTTTGCCTTTACCATGCAAACCGCCCGCATGTATCGTCTAGCGTTGCCGCTTTCTGAAGGCGGTGGTGCGATGTGGGATATTGGCTGCTATGCCATCCATGCGGCGCGTTTCCCCTTCTTTGACCGCTCTGCGCTTGCTGTGACCGCGATGGCAACCCATCTTGAAAATGGTGCGGATACCAATAGCGCTGGTATTATTGATTATGGTGATGGGTGCTATGCGCAGTTTGAATTTAGCTTTGGCCATGCTAGGCGCGCTGAATATGAAATTATTGGCACAAAAGGCGGCTTAAAATGCCATAACGTATGGGCAAAATATGATGAAACGCCTATTTTATCATGGTGGACAGAGTCAGGCGAACAACATGAAGAATCGCTTCCCTTGTCGAATCACTTTGTATTAGAAGTAGAACAGTTTGGTCGCTGTGTGTTGAATGGCGACACTCCCCTACTTTCATTAGCGGATGCTCGCATTAACTGTCAGTTGATTAATGCCACGCTAGATTCAGTAGAAACGAGCCAACGAATCACGCTATAGCCTGCTAATAGTTCAAGTTGGTTGTACCAGCATACGCTAATGTTGTTCAAAGAAACTGATAACATCATCCATTGTTTGGGTGATTGGCATAGCGGGTAGGCTGCGTAGGAATGACTTGCCATAGGGCTTGGTTAGTAAGCGAGGATCGCAGAGCACCAATACACCATAATCGCTACTATCGCGGATTAAACGGCCTATCCCCTGCTTAAGCTGAATCACGGCCGAAGGGATCTGAATTGATTGAAATGGGTTGCCGCCCTTTGCTCGCATGCCATCTATCCTAGCTTGCAATACAGGATCACCCGGCGAGGCAAAGGGGATTTTATCAATCAACACGCAAGATAAGGCTTCGCCACGGACATCTACGCCCTCCCAGAAGCTATTAGTACCTAATAAAACAGCGTTTCCATGGCTGCGAAATTCATTCAGCAAACTAGATTTAGAGCCACTTCCTTGCACCATTAAAGGATAATCACTGCCTTCTAATGCAGCAGCCACTAAATGCATCGCCCGATAGCTGGTGAATAATAGAAATATGCGCCCTTCGCTGGCAGCAACCAGTTCTTTCGCTAGTTGGCTAACATGATCGGTATAGTTTGCATCACTTGGTTCAACTGGAATGGCAGGCATATATAGCAAACTTTGTTTGGCGTAATCAAACGGGCTTTCCCATATCTCAGTGGTCGCTTGCTCAATGCCTAATTGTTGCTGAAAATTGTTAAAATTACCGGCCACTGTCAAGGTGGCAGAAGTAAACACCCAACTGGCTGGCTTCTCATCCATCCATTGCTGGAAATGACTACTGACTTCATGTGGCGTGGCATAAAAGCTAAAGCCTGATGGCTGTATTTCGGCCCATAAAATCATATCCGTTGGATTGCTATGGCTAAATTGCATTAAGCGCTGTTGCAATACACCGCAGCGTTCTACACATTGTTCAATCCCCTTTCCACGAGATTCAGCAATCATTAAATACTCGCCAAGTAATTTAAGGGTATCAATTAAATCAGTTAAAAATGTTAATACTTTAGGTTTTTCTACCACTGATTGCCATGAGAATCGTTGCTCATCTTCACCTAAAATAATACGTAAACGATGCAATGCGTTTTCTAGCTTGTCGACATATTCCTTAATTTCCGCCATATCAGGTGCGTCAGTAAGTATTTCATTGATACTATCTCGACCTAGATCCTGGATTTGGTGACTGCTAATACGATCACTTAAAAACTGGGTAGCTATTTCTGGCAGCTGATGCGCTTCATCTATTATATAGGCATCGGCACTAGGAAGAACCTCACCATAAGCAGAGGCTTTTAATGCCAGATCAGACATTAATAAATGGTGGTTAATCACAACAATATCTGCTTCTTGGGCTTTTTTCCTTGCTTCAACGACAAAACATTTACCTTGTTCTCGACAGCCCTGATCTACGCAAGTATTAACGTTAGAATTAATTTTGTACCATAACGATGCGTTCTCCTCAAGGATACCGATTTCGCTTAAATCTCCCGTCTTTGCATGTTCAGCCCATTCAGCTATCTGTTGTAGTGTGCCATGATATTGTTTCAGTAATGGGTCTGCACGTGCTAAATTAAGCCTATATTCGCATAAATAGTTGTTACGACCTTTCAACAGCGCTGCTTTAAAGGGGATCCCTAGCGCTTTACGTAAGGTCGGTAAATCTCGTTCAAATAATTGATCTTGTAAATTTTTTGTACCCGTAGAGATGAATGTTTTTTGACTTGATAGGATGGCAGGCGCGAGATAAGCGAATGTTTTCCCCGTGCCAGTACCAGCTTCAGCAACTAACACTTGTTGTGTTTCTAAAGTTGATAAAATGGCTTCTGCCATTTCTAATTGATGTGGGCGGGATGAAAACCCCTCAATATGCTGCGATAAAATACCACCCTGCTCAAAAATATCAGGTAAATTCACCATGGTTTTTAGAGCCCTTGCCTAAGATTAATCGCCCAAATGAGAAAGCTACCGCTACTAATAAACAGCGTTAAGGCAATCAATGCACGCCAATAATAGCGGAACACCAGGCTTGATTCTGATTTGCCTGATAAAATAAAAGGCTGATTTTTTTTACGGCTGCTGCGCAATAAGTTCAATAGTTGCTGCTTTTCAGGCTGAATGTGTTCTCTTTTAACTTCCCGCATTGCCGCTAGACGTACTGCTTCCCATTCTTCAACATCAATGTCACCATCATTATTTTTATCAAACTTAGCCAACAAAACAGGATCTTGTTTCCATTTTCGTAATAAATCCGATAATGCTTCCTTTTCATAATCAGGCGTGGTGTGTCCATGCGTTTCAAACAAGCCGCTAACGTATAAGGCATCACCTTCATCAATCCGATATTCGATATATTTAACAAGGGTTCCGCTGCTACTACGATTACGCCAAACTTTCTTATGGGTGGCGATCACATCGGCATAATCTGGGTCAACAATGCATTGACCTGTTTCATCTTCTAATAAAAACAGATCATCACTTGTTGTATATGTGTTTGGTGAAAAATGGGTATTGGAAAAGCTAAAAATTGAGCGAATCGCGTTAATAATAATAGTGAGCTCCCAATGCCACCAGAGCCTATCATAGCCACCATCGAATTCAATAGCTTTATAACGATACCAAACACATTCCGCACCGGAGGCAGAAATCGTGCGGGGCCCATGCATGCGTTTTGCATGGCCAACTAATTCAACATAGCCTTGTACTGCGGCACGAATAGTCGATGTAGGTGTGTTTTCAACTAACCGTACGTGATGGATCCAGTTATACACTCGCCAACAGCTATAAAGACACAGTGCCAACAAGACACAAGCGCCAATGCCAAATGAAGCTGGCGTTACGCTAAGTATCGTATCGTGTGTTATCGAATAAAGAGTAGAAAAGAAACCATCTGTCATTGATTAAACAGATCTTTAATATTAATATCTGTCTTTTCTTCGCTCGAAAATTTTAATAATTTATGTGCCTTAAAACTAAATAATGACGCAATAATAAGATCG
This sequence comes from Proteobacteria bacterium UBA652, assembly GCA_002299915.1. Taxonomy (GTDB): domain Bacteria; phylum Pseudomonadota; class Gammaproteobacteria; order Nitrosococcales; family Methylophagaceae; genus UBA652. The sequence continues at coordinate 76,693 of DBOG01000042.1, forward strand.
GGAAATTGTTCAATTCGTACATTATTATTATTCACGCTTTCATTATAAAATTCACGGCGATCTGCAATCGTATTTTCGAGGCCAGTGATCCGTAATTGTAAATGTTGAAAAGTCTCATTTGCCTTCAACTCAGGATAGGCTTCTGCGACAGCAAATAAATTCCCTAATCCCAATCGTAACGCCCCTTCTGCTTGGCCGAGCGCGCCTATATCGCCGCTTTGCTGTGCTTGCGCCACCGATGAGCGGGCTAGCATCACTTTTTCAAGTGTCTCTTGCTCATGTTTCATATATTGTTTACAAGTTTCGATTAGCTTTGGTAGCTCATCATGACGTTGTTTTAGTAACACATCAATATTGGCCCATGCCTTGCCGACATTATGCTTGAGGCTGACCAGATTGTTATAAATCAAAATAATATAGCCGATAAACGTCACAATGGCCGCTAATATAATAAATTCAAATACACCCATGTTTTATCCCTCCCCTTTGATTGAACATAGCTTAAAAGCCATGTTATTGTAATTATAGCATTTTTCAGCCATAAAAAAGTCCCGTTTGCATCACAAACGAGCCTTTGATATTCACATAATTTGTCTTTTATTTTTTAGCGTCTAATTCTTTCTGATAATACTTATGCACTAACTTATCTTGGTTCTCTAGTAAGTAATCAATGCTTGGCTCATTATTCATTGCTTTTTCAATCGCTTTACGCGTTGCTTCCCGGTGAATTTTGTATAGTGCTTCATGATCTAAATCTTCAACTGTGGTGATTTGAGGATGCAACCATACTGAAACAATAATGCCTAAATCATTCGCTTTTTCTTTTGGAATTGTGCCGTTACGAACGGCATCTAATACACCATTCGAAATTGCACCTTGTACGGTACCCATGAGGATAGATGTGTAGGCATTGCTGCGAACGGTTACTTTGCTCACCATGATTGTGGCTGGTTTCACCATCATATCGGTATTCATTAATGCTAATACACGAGTATGGCCTTTCACTTGGTCTCCCATTAAATTAGCAAATGCAGTTCCAAATGGACCATCAAATTCACCAATAATCACTTCAGGCTCTGCAGCAGTAAAAGGAGGCCCACCCGCAACCAGACATTCACCGACACGCATTATGATCTTTTCACTCATTTTTGCTCTCCATTAATTGATTAGTATGACATGTTAATTATCCTCGTGTTATGCGTTGGGTGCAAGCCCATAGCATTTAGATTTGCTGTGGATAACTTTGTGGTTAAGTTTTTCCTGAAATCCTTATACAGCAAGGTTTACACGGGAACAAGCATGCTTTTACTGAAAGATATTTTAGCGTAATAGCCAATAAAATCAGTAAGATACAAAACAATCCTGATATTACAATAACTTATGGAACACCAAGCATTATAAGTCGTTGATTTTTATTTTAGAAAGTGTATAACTTAATTTCTCACGGATTAAAACTAGCTTTGCTTGTGTGATTTTTGTTGTTAGTAATTAGCGCTCATCTTCCGCTGATATGGATGCTTTTCTCGGCTTAATCAGCCTTCTGGCCAATCCACCATGCATGCGACAGCGGGTAGCCAAACAGCCCATTTCCCAGCCTTCTGGCGGGCGGATGGCGACCACTGTTTTACATTTTTTACCTGAGGATAGCGGAACGCCGCAAACGGGACGATTCCGTTTGGTTTTTTCCCAGCTTTCTAGCGCTTGGCCAGCGCGCCGGATACGTTTTACTTCAGCCGGTGTGGGTTTAATGGGATCACAGCTTTCGCGCTTTTCATCGGTATGGCGCCACCAATAACGAACAACCGGCAATGGCAAACTATATCGCCTCGCCAAATCATCGGGTTTACGGAAAACAGACATGCGCATTAACGTGATTGCAGCGCGCTCTAAACGCGCAGTGTAGTCTTTAATTTCTAACGGTGTCATGCAAGCGACTTCAGTGCAATCACTTCAGTAGTCAGATCGGTTAGTGTTGTTTCTTTTATGGCAATATTTGATACATTCATACCTGCGGCGGCTACACTATCCTGAGTGCCCGTTATTAATGGATGCCAGCTTGGCAGGGGTTTGTTTTCGGCTAATAGTCGGTAGGCACAACTTTCGGGTAACCAATTAAAATAGGCTTTCTGATCAATTGATAATTTAACGCAATCGGGTACGCGTTGGCCGCGGTTTTCATAATCTTGGCATCGACATTGCGCAATATCGAGCAATTCGCAGGCAACGCGTGTGTAATATACGTGGCCATCATCCGCATCTTCAAGCTTATGCAAACAACAGCGCCCACAGCCATCACACAGACTCTCCCATTCTACGGTGGTCATTTCGGCTAACGTCTTCTGTTCCCAGAAGGCGGCCTCTGTTTTATGCTGATTCGCTATGATTGCTTCCCCAGTATTAAATTCTATTATAGTGGCTATTGTAAAGGATATTGTTGCTTCTAGGCGAGCCTTGAGAAATTTGGCAACCGGCATTGCTAATACAATCCGCGGTATAATGATTAAATGGATGCACTCAAACTCGATTCACCTGACTATTATCTAAACCGTGAGATAAGCTTATTAGAGTTTAATTGGCGTGTGTTACAGCAGGCGTTAGATGATGATTTGCCCCTGCTTGAACGGCTCAATTATCTTTGTATCGCCTCAACGAATATGGATGAATTTTTTGAAGTGCGGGTTGCGGGATTGGTGCAACAACTGGAAATTGGCGATCCTTATCTTGAAGCGGACTTGGTGCCTGCGGCTGCCGTATTAAAGAAAATTGCGATACGCGTACATGAGCTGGTTGCCGAACAATATCGGATCTTAAATAAAGTATTATTCCCTGCGATGGCGCGTGAAGAAATTCATGTATTGCCGCGTGCGCGCTGGACCGATTCACAGCGAGACTGGTTAAAAACATTCTTCTTTGACGAGGTGGCTCCAATCCTCAGTCCTATTGGCTTAGATGCCGCCCACCCCTTCCCCCGCTTACTCAATAAAAGTTTGAATTTCATTGTGGCGTTGGTCGGCAAGGATGCCTTTGGTCGCAATCGTGATTTTGCTATTTTACAAGCGCCACGTGCTTTGCCACGGATTGTGCAATTACCGGCTGAATTTTGTGATAATGGCGAGCATAAATTTGTCTTCTTATCTTCCATTATCCACGCCTTTGCAGATAGCTTATTCTCTGGTATGGAGGTAAAAGGTTGTTATCAATTTCGGGTGACGCGTAATAGTGATCTGGCCATTGATACTGAAGAAACCAGCGATTTACTCGATGCGATTAAAGAAGAGTTATCGCAACGTAATTACGGCGATGAAGTACGGCTTGAAATTGCCCATAACTGTCCTGAGGATATGGTTGAGTTTTTACGGGTGCAGTGTGGTATGTCACAAGATAATGTCTATCAAGTCGATGGCCCCGTTAATTTAAGCCGATTACAGGCGCTCTATGCATTGATTGAACGACCAGAATTAAAATTCAAACGTTTCACACCAGGTACGCCTGCCAAATTAGCAGAAAGTAGCGAAATTTTTTCCCGCCTACGGAAAAGTGATATTTTATTGCATCACCCTTATGAATCATTTAGCCCGATTGTGGAGTTATTACGCCAATCGGCGATCGATCCTAAAGTGCTGACGATTAAGCAGACTTTATATCGTACCGGTTCAAAATCGCCAATTGTAGATGCGTTGGTATCTGCTGCTAAGGCCAGCAAGGAAGTGACTGTGGTGATTGAGCTACGGGCGCGTTTCGATGAGGCGGCGAATGTAGCCTTAGCATCTCGTTTACAGCAAGCGGGCGTGCATGTGGTGTATGGCATTGTAGGCTATAAAACCCATGCTAAAATGCTGCTGATCCTACGCCGAGAAGACGGTAAGTTACGGCAATATGTACATTTGGGAACGGGAAATTACCACCCGAATACCGCCCGACTGTATACGGATTATGGCCTACTGACTTCTAATAAAAAGATGGCCAAAGATGTGAGCAATTTATTTGTTCAACTGACCTCTTTAGGTTCTGCAACCAAAATGCATAAACTATTGCATGCGCCATTCACCCTACATACATCCTTGCTTGAGAAGGTGGCGCGAGAAACAGATAATGCTGCTGCAGGTAAACCCGCACGCATTATAATCAAAGTGAATTCCTTGGTTGAATCGGACATGATTCAAGCCTTTTATCGCGCGTCTATGGCGGGGGTGAAAATTGACTTAATCGTTCGCGGCGTTTGTTGTTTGAAACCTGGTGTGGTGGGTGTTTCTGAGAATATTACAGTACGCAGTATTATTGGTCGTTTCTTAGAGCATACCCGTGTATTTTATTTCGAGAATGCGGGGGATGCTGAAGTCTGGGCGGGCAGCGCCGATTTAATGAAGCGTAATTTATTGCGGCGAGTTGAAGCCTGCTTCCCGATTGAATCAAGTAAATTGCGCCAGCGGATTATTGATGATCTTGCGCTTTACTTATCAGATAATAATAATGCGTGGACGCTTGATGCCGAGGGTCGCTATCACCGTGTTATATGTGAGCCTGATGTTGGGGCTATTTCTGCTCAAAGTGAATTATTGAAACAATTGGCATTACATTATTAACGCTTAATTTCCCAACAATAATGAATCTTTGGATTCCGCTTAAAATCTTCAGGTAAGGTAGCGTGGCTGATATCGTTAATCGATAGTTTAGTGAGTGCTTCGCTATCCATTTTAAAATCTCGTCGATTGGTTGAGAATATCAATGTGCCGTCTTGCGTGAGTAATTGGCTAGCCAATTTAATCATTGCGACATGATCACGTTGGATATCAAACACCCCTTCCATCCGGCTTGAGTTTGAAAACGTGGGGGGATCGAGAAAAATCAGACCATAACGTTGTTTTTCTTGTTGCGCTAGATCTAACCATTCAATACAATTTGCCCGCACCACCTGATGGGACACACCTTCTAGCCCATTTAACCGCATATTATCTTGCGCCCATTCAAGGTAGGTATTCGACATATCTATGGTGGTTGTCGATTTAGCAGCTGCGGCGGCGGCATAAACGGTGGCAGAGCCTGTATATGCGAATAAATTTAGAAAGTCTTTAGCAGGAGCAAGCGCAGCAATTTTTTGGCGAGTAATGCGGTGATCAAGAAATAAACCTGTATCAAGGTAATCGGTCAAATTAACCCAAAAATCATGACCTTGCTCGCTGATCTTAATGCGTTGCTTTTGCTTTGCGTGGGCTTCATATTGTTGTGTGCCGCGTTGCCGTTGGCGTAGTTTTAGCACCACATTACTAGTCGGCAAATCTAATGTTTGTGGAATAACCATCATCACCTCATCCAACCGTTGAATCGCTTTTTCAGGATCGATTGATTTCGGTGGGGCATATTCTTGTACATGTACATGCTCACCATAAATATCCACGGCAACTGCATATTCAGGTAAATCCGCATCATACGCACGATAGCATTCTAATTTATTTTTACGCGCCCATTTCCCCAAATGCTTTAAGTTTTTAGCCAAACGATTGGCAAACATATTGGCCCCTTCGCTCATTTCTGAGAGTGGAATCAAATCGATCTGAGATGCGGTATTATTCTCTTTATTTGGCGAGATGGGGGTTTCACTCACCTTATGCCTACGTGGCGCATAATAATTAATAATATGGCAAGCAATCGGCCCATTATCAATCGGCATAGTAGACAGTTGTTGGCATTGTGTGTATTTGGCCAGTGCAGCATCGTCGGTGATTAAGGTCATCCGCCAAGCGGTTAACTGTTCACGAATTAAGCGACCCAAACTGGTATACAGCGCGGGCAAATCAGTATCCCGCCCTATTCGCTCGCCATAGGGTGGGTTGCTAACAACTAAACCATGTGCAGGTAATCCATCAGCATCTGTCCATGCCTGCATTTCACGATGTACAACTGTAATATGATCTGACAAGCCTGCCTCTGCAATATTGGCTTGGGCAGCATCAACAGCGACTAGATTGCTATCACCCCCCATTATCTTAGGCAGGCGAGACAAGCCACTGCGTCGTCTGCGTTGTGCTTCGGCTAATAGCTGCTGCCAGCTTTCTTTATCATGCTGCTGCCAAAAGCTAAAGCCAAAATAGTCGCGCGATAAGCCCGGCGCAATATCCGCTGCAATCAATGCCGCCTCAATTAACAAGGTGCCGGAACCACACATGGGATCAAGCAATCCGCCGCCTGATTGTGCGATATTTTGCCAGTCTGCGGCATTCAAAATCGTGGCCGCTAGATTTTCTTTTAACGGTGCCACCGTATTATCAATTCGATAGCCCCGTTTATGCAGGCTTTCACCCGATAGGTCAATGCTCACCGTTGCATGGTTATGGCGTACATAGACATTGATCCGTAAATCAGGCTGATGAAGATCAACTGATGGACGGCCACCTGTGTGTTCTCTAAAGCGATCAACAATGCCATCTTTAACCCGCTGGGCGCCATATTGTGTGTGGGTTATTTTAGAACGGAAACTGTTAAACTCAACGGCCAGCGTTGATTCATTATCTTTAATATGGTTTTCCCATGGTATCGCCTTAATGCCCTCATAAAGTTCATCTGTTGTGGTCGCATCAAAGTGACCAATCGCCATCAATACACGATTCGCCAACCGCGACCACAAACAAACACGATAGGCATCTGCAAGTGTGCCAGTAAACTGCACGCTGCCTGGACTTTCGCGCAGTTTTTTAATGCCCATTCCTGTCAATTCTTTTGCCAATAAGGGGATGATCCCGCGACCTGCGGTCACGGTAAACTTGTGTTGATTATCGGGCTGCATTAAAGGTTCCTGATATAATGAACCACTATTTTACTATATGGTACAAATTCAATGGCAGTTAATGATAAACAGAAGCGATATTTGCGAGGGCTTGCCCACCCGCTAAAGCCCGTTGTGATGATCGGCAATGCAGGGTTAACAGACAATATTATTGCAGAAATTAACGGTGCTTTGGAACATCATGAGTTAATTAAGGTCAGAATAAGTGGGCAGGAGAAAGCGGATCGGCAAGCGATGTTAGCAGATATTGCGCATCGTACCAGTGCCAATCTTATTCACACCATTGGGCATATTGGCGCTTTTTATCGGCCTGCACAAGAACCCAGCATTCAACTGCAAAAAAAATAAATTAAATATTTAAGGCGCACGATAATGGTACAAGATATAGCGACAATCTCACCGCTCATCACCGCCCGCCGCAGCGGTCTTGCCTATGATCCTGATGTTGAACTGACGGATTTGCAAATCACATCACTGTGTGAAGCGGCGCATTGGGCGCCCTCTTGTTATGGTGATGAGCCCTGGCAGTTTGTGGTGTGGAATAAACATCAAAATAATGACGCTTGGCAGCAAGCGCTTGATTGTTTAGTGCCAGGTAATCAAACTTGGGCACAGAATGCCCCCCTATTCTTTTTAACCGCTAGCAGCCCTAAATTTAAGCATAATGATAAACCCAACCGCTGGCAAAGTTATGATACCGGTGCCGCCGCCCTAAATCTTTGCTTGCAGGCAACACATCTCGGGCTTGTTAACCACCAAATGGGTGGCTTTGATGCAGATAAACTAAAACAAATATTTCACATCCCCGACGAGATTGAATGTTGGGCAATGATCGCGATTGGTGCGCCTGCTGATATCAATACTCTGTCAGCAGATTTACAAGAAAGAGCATTACAAGCACGCAGCCGCCGCCCTTTAATGAGCAACTTTCATCATCATGGCTGGCAAGGCCAGACTAAATAAGGAAAAAATAATGAAATTACATTTATTACTGTTGACCACCTTTTTCAGTACATCACTCATGGCTTATGATCAGGTTTATGTTGATCGTTTATTAAAAACTAAGGTCTGCCATCATTGTGGGTTAAGTGAAGCAGATTTAAGTGGTAAAGACTTGCATGCTGCGGATATGAGCGAAGCCAATTTAAAGAAAATAAATCTGGCTGATGCTAACCTTCAAGGAGCTTGGTTTACCCATTCTAGAATGCAAGACGCCAATTTAAGTGGTGCGGATCTTTCGGCTGCGTTGATGGACTATACATTGTTAAATGGTGCTAACTTATCGAATACTAATCTTTCTCGTACCACGCTAAATTTTAGTGATTTAACGGATGCTGATTTAACAGGTGCAACATTAGAGGACACCTCATTGCGCGGCGTATTATTCTGCAACACCACCATGCCTGATGGGGAAATTAATAATAGTGGGTGTGAAAAATAATATTTAACAATCTCAAAACAATACTAATAAAAAATTGAAAATAGCATTACAACAGATTGAAAGTAAACTAAAAAACACCCTGCTTATAGATCAGCATAGGTTGCATCAACAGTGGCGTCGACTAAAGCAAGATCCTGCCGTTGATGAAAAGCGTGTAGCAAGCTTAATCAAGCAAGTTAATATCTCGGCGGCACGCCACCAACGGCGGCTAGACAATCTACCCACACCGCGGTTTGACGGCGATTTGCCTGTTATTGAAAAGCGCGGCATGATTGCTGAGGCGATTCAGGCGCATCAAGTTGTTATCCTCTCAGGTGAAACCGGATCGGGGAAAACAACCCAGCTTCCTAAAATTTGTCTTGAATTAGGCCGTGGCGTGAAAGGCTTAATTGGCCATACCCAACCAAGACGAATTGCCGCACGCACAGTCGCCACACGCATTGCAGAAGAACTCGACAGCACACTAGGCGAGGTGGTTGGCTATAAGGTCCGATTTCATGATTCTGTAGATCGTGACCGAAGTTATATTAAACTGATGACCGATGGTATTTTATTAGCAGAGACCCAAACAGATCGGTTTCTGAATCAATATGACACTATTATTATTGATGAGGCACATGAACGCAGCCTCAATATTGACTTTCTATTGGGCTATCTCAAGCAACTATTGCCCAAACGGCCTGATCTAAAAGTAATCATCACTTCCGCAACGATTGATACCGATCGGTTTTCTCAGCATTTCAATAATGCGCCTGTGATTGAAGTGTCGGGTCGAAGTTATCCGGTTGAAATGCGTTATCGTCCCTTGCAGGGAGATGACAGTGAAAGCCTAGATATGGAGCTTATTCCCGGCATCGTCGCAGCAATTGATGAGCTCTGTCATGAAGGCCAAGGTGATGTATTAGTCTTCCTATCAGGCGAGCGCGATATTCGAGATGTGTCTGAAGCCTTACGAAAACATCATCCACCACAAACACTAATACTACCCCTGCTCGCCCGCCAATCGGCCGCTGAGCAAAACCGCGTTTTTCAAACGGGTGGGCATCGCCGTATTGTCCTTGCCACCAATGTGGCTGAAACCTCGCTTACTGTACCTGGGATCCGTTATGTAGTTGACCCTGGGCTGGCGCGTATCAGCCGCTATAGCGTCCGCAATAAAGTACAACGGTTACCGATTGAGAAGATATCACAGTCTAGTGCCAATCAGCGCGCGGGTCGATGTGGCCGAGTTGCTGCGGGGATCTGTATCCGACTTTATGATGAAACTGATTTTAATAATCGCCCCGAATTTACCGATCCCGAAGTCTTACGAACAAACCTCGCATCCGTTATTTTGCAAATGGCAGCGTATCGTTTGGGTGCGCCGGATAAATTTCCTTTTATCAACCCTCCCCCCCCGAACATGATCAATGATGGTTTCCGCTTACTTGAAGAGCTGGGTGCAATTACTAAAAGCCGTACACTTAGCGAAATGGGTCGGCAGTTGGCTAAACTACCGATTGAGCCTCGCATTGCACGGATGATTATTGCAGGGCAACAACATAATTGCTTAACAGAAACATTAATTATAGCCAGCGCACTCAGTATCCAAGATCCCCGCGAAAGGCCGATGGACAAACAACAAGCCGCAGATGAAGCACATAGTAAATATAAAGATGAACGGTCTGACTTCCTCGCTTTTCTTAAATTATGGACGCACTTCCATGATCGAAAAAAACACCTTAGCCAAAATAAATTGCGTAAATATTGTCGCGAACATTTTTTATCGTATATTCGGCTTCGAGAATGGCATGATATTCATCAGCAACTGCATGTTCAAGTCAGTCAAATGGGCTTCAAGCCCAACCAAATCGACGCACAATACCAAGAAATTCATACCGCACTTCTCACCGGCCTATTAAGCCATATTGCTCTTAAAACGGATAAACGTGAATATACCGGTGCGCGCAACTTAAAACTTGCCATCTTTCCAGGCTCCGCATTACATAAAAAAGGGCCAAAGTGGATTATCTCTGCGGAGTTGGTTGAAACGGGAAAGCTTTATGCACGCTGTGTTGCCAAAATTGAACCTGAATGGATCGAGCCTGCCGCTGGAGACTTAGTGCGGCGGCAATATATCGAGCCCCATTGGGAAAAGAAACCCGCACAGGTCGTTGCGTTAGAAAATGTTACTTTATATGGGCTGCCCATCGTTAATCGGCGACGGATTCATTTCGGCAAAGTCGATCCTGAACAATCACATGCTATTTTCATTCGCGAAGCGCTAGTTAACCAAGACTGGGATTGTCATGCTGATTTCTTTAAACATAATCAATCTTTGATTGCGGAGATTGAGACCCTAGAGCAAAAGTCTCGCCGTCGGGATGTCTTGGTTGATGATGAAGTGTTATTTGAATTTTACCAACAGCGGCTCCCTGCCGATATTGTAAATGGTTCTGGCTTTAATCACTGGTGGCAAAAAACATCGAAAGAAACCCCCGATTTATTAAATTTAAACCGTGAAGATTTAATGGCGCATCAAGCTGATGGCGTAACAGTTGACCTATATCCTGATCAAGTATTCGTTAATCGTGTGGCTGTTGCATTAGAATATCATTTTGAGCCTGGGCAAGATCATGATGGTGTCACCCAATCAATTCCACTGACGCTACTTAACCAAGTTAATCCTGAACAATATGAATGGTTAGTGCCCGGTTTGCTACGTGATAAAATTATTTTTCTGTTAAAAAGCCTGCCCAAAGCGCAACGGCGCCACTTTATTCCTGTGCCACAATTTGCTGATAAGTGTCTGCAACACCTCTCCGAACAATCAGGCGGCTTCTTGCCAGCGCTAAGTAAGGTTGTTTATCAGTTATCCCAGATTGATATTGCACTATCTGATTGGGACATTAAACAGTTACCACCACATCTCAGCATGAATTTTAAACTATTAGATGATCAGGGCAAGTTGTTAGAAGAAAGTCGTGATCTCGCCTTAATCCAAGATAACTGGGCAAGCGAAGCGCAAAATAGCTTCAGTCAAATCCCAGGCAGTGATTTTGAACAAATAGGATTAACTACATGGACATTCGGTGATTTACCCGAACAAATGGAGCTTGATCCCGATGGTATGAAAATAACAGCCTACCCCGCATTAGTCGACCAGCAAGATCATGTGGACTTAGTGTTGCTTGATACACAAGAACAAGCAGCCACACACACCCACCAAGGATTACGTCGGCTCTTTATGTTGGCTGAAGTTGATATGGTGAAATATCTAGGTAAGAACATGCCCAATATTACCCAAATGTGCCTGCACTATAGCAATGTCGCGCCTGCACCTTTTAGCGATGAAGCAGAGAGCTTAGTATCCCCTTGCGAACAACTTAAAACCGATCTAATCAATCTCGCCATCGACCGCTGCTTTTTAAATGACGATCCTATTATTCGAAGCAAACAAGCGTTTGAAACACAGCTCGCAGATAATCGAAGCGAACTTATCCAAATTGCCAATGATTTATGCCGGCAAATCGCTAAGCCACTCAAAGAATATCATGCGATTGCCAAGCGCCTCGGCAGCGATATTCCTTTATCCGGACTCAATGCGGCGAAAGATATCCGAGAACAACTCGATCATTTGTTATACCAAGGGTTTGCCCACCATAGCCCCGACCCTATTCTCGGCCGGCTACCACTGTATTTTAAAGCCATTAGCTTGCGCTTAGATAAATTGGTAGAAGATCCTATTCGAGATAAACAACGCATGGCTGAAGTATCATCACATTGGCGACGGTATCTAGACAAGAAAACCAGCCATCCTTCGCCCGCATTAGAGTCTTACCGCTGGATGATTGAAGAATTCCGGATTTCACTGTTTGCCCAAGGCAGTATAAAAACAGCCTATCCCATTTCTGCTAAACGCTTAGAGACCCAATGGGAACAATGCTAGCTGACTTAAAGGTGCCATAAAGTTGGTCTGCCCTTCCAATAACCCTGCACATAATCAACACCAATGCTCTGTAATTTACGATAAATTTCCTCATCTTCAACAAACTCTGCAATGGTTGAAATCCCCATCACATGACCAATATCATTAATCGCTTCAATCATCGATAAGTTAACCCTATCTTCGACACAATCTTTAACAAAGATCCCATCTATTTTCAAATAATCAACGGGCATCTCTTTTAAATATGCAAAGGATGATAAACCCGTGCCAAAATCATCTAGGGCAAATTGGCAGCCCAGTTCACGCAATGCATGAATAAATTTAAGCACTGTCGTTAAATTTTCAATGGCTGCTGTTTCAGTTATTTCAAAACAAATAAACACGCCCGGCAAATCATATTGTTTAACCACGGAGATAATATTATCTTGAAAATCAGCATCTCCTAAAGAGGCTCCCGATAAATTCACCCCATAAATCCCCGCTATTTTTTTCTTCTGATTTTTCGCCTGTTCTAATCTCTGTAATACTTCAGTCACAACCCATAAATCTAGTTTTGAAGCAAGGTTATATCGCTCTGCTGTCGGTAAAAAAACATCGGGATAGATGATCGTGCCATCTTTTTCTCTCAATCGTACCAATAGCTCACAATGCGGTCTTTTATCATTTTCATTGGTCGGCGTTATTTGATGCTGATAAATAAGCAGCTCTCCCTCTTCTAATGCATGCTGCAAGCGTGGGATCCATTTCATCTCGCCACTTAATTGTGTCACTAAGGCATCATCCTCCGTGAATGTATGGAGCCGATTTCGACCTGCTTCTTTTGCTGCATAGCAGGCGCTATCTGCTCGTTTCAATAGTTCAATTGGAGATAAGCCGTTTTGTTCAATCGCAACGAGTCCGATGCTCACACCAATTGTAAAATCTTGCGACTCCCAATTAAATCGGAATTTACGGGTTGCTGTTAATAAGGATTGTAAAATGTTATCAGCCTGGTTCAAATTACAATCAAATAATAAAATAGCGAATTCATCCCCACCAATGCGAGATAATATATCTGTTTTTCTCAATTTACTCTGAAATAATGTAGTGATCTGGCGTAATAATTCATCGCCTGCCAAGTGGCCCACACTGTCATTTACCACTTTAAATTGATCAAGATCGAGGTAGCATAGAATATGTTGTCTATTACCTAATTCTGTTTCATCTACCACTTTAGTCAACGTTGTCTCAAACGCATAGCGATTCGGTAGGCCCGTTAAGAAATCATGCTGTGCTTGATAGGTTAAATGCTGGGTTAATTTATGTTCTTGACTAACATTTTGCATATGTACAACAGCATGCTTGAAGGTATTGTTGTGGCGAATGGCAGACAGAATGATTTTCACCCAAATAATATCACCATTGGCACAAGTATAGCGTTTCCTCAGTTTGTAACCAGGAATAGTACCTGCACACAGCTGCTGAAAGTGTTTCTTATTGACTTCCAAGCTATCCATATGCGTAAGGTCAAAGGCTGACGTGCCTGCCATGTCTGTATTGAAATGCCCCGTCAGCTCACAGAAGGATTTATTTACTTGTACAAAAAAATCATTTTCATCAACCAGTGCCATTGCGACACCTGAATTATCAAATGCATCTTTAGAGAATTTATCGGCTATTTTTAATTCTATTAACAGCGCCTCTTGTGTTTGCATTTCAGTCGACAACTTATCAATCAACAGATCATTCTCTATTTTATATTCAAATCGCGGTACAAATAATTGATTTAATTTCCATGCGGTTAATACGGCCGCAATTAAATACACCGACAAGATAATTGCCGCGGTGTGAAAGTCATAACTTATTAACCGAAGAATTAGCGCAGCAAAAATGGGCATTATAAATACAATGTAATTTAATAAGCTACTAATAGAAGTGCCTAATGCGCCAGCGGATAAGCCTGCAAATAAAAAGGCGATTAGAAAAAAACTTTCTACAGGCCAGTCAACTTGCACAAACCAAGCTAATACGGCCCATGATAAGCCTGCAAAAAAGCTACCCAGTGCATAGTGTTGTTCTTTTTTCTGTAATGAAATACGGCTTGGGTTTGGAGATATTGTCAATTCGTTTAAATAACGCGTGGCTAATTGAAATCGGAACAGCGATGAAAAGCCAATAAGTAGACCCCATAAGATAAGCTGTTTACTATCGATTTCAAACCAAAGTAAAGATAAAACAACGCAACTCACCATACATGTCACGATTAAGCCAATACGTACATAGTTGAGAAAAGACGTGATACGTTGTGTTTCAGATTTTAGGCTTATTTCATCCAATTCATCCATTATTCGGCGAACCCATGTTCTTATTAATGATTGTATTGTACAAAATAATATAGATTGATGTGTATTCATCTTCCGTTCAGCTTGGGTTTGCTAAACTGAGCATCGCGTTAATACTATAATTTAAGGAGAAAAACGCATGCAAAATATAAAATATATATGCTCTGTTATTGGGCTAAGTAGCCTACTCCTAGCCATCTCCAGCACTGTATCAGCTGGTGATAGGCAACAATCCTATTATCAAGATACGGCTCGCGTGGTGAATGTAGAACCGATTTACAACCGTACTCGGTATCGTCCTCGAGAGTGTGATAATAATGCTTACTATAACGATCGACGGCGTACTTATCCAAGGCGCTATTTCAGTGAGCAGACATCTACGATCACGGGTGCGGTTATTGGTGGCGTCATTGGTAATCAATTTGGAGGAGGTAAAGGAAAAACGGCAATGACCATCGCAGGCACGGTTTTAGGTGGTTCAATTGCACAAGATAATTATCGAAATAAGCCATTAGGCCATTCACGTAACGGTCGCTCTCACCGCGATGAATGTCGTTACTCTGATGATCGATCGGGATATCGGAACGCCAGGAACATTGATGGTTACCGTGTTACATATCGATATAACGGTCAAACATTCACCACCATAATGGACCATGATCCAGGCAATCGTATTCCGGTTGAAGTTTCTATTCGTCCAGCAGGTAATAGATACAATGATCGCTGGTAATACCTACGCCATGTAAATATTTCTCTTATATTTGCATGGCTAGGCTTGTATAATGAGATTGATGAAATTAAAGCTATCCATCCGTTGCGTAATAATTTGTGCTGTTGCACTCATGTATTTAAATGCACTCTCGGCAGCTGAACTAAGCCTACCACTGACTCAACAATCAGCAGCCCAGCTTATTGCCGAACAATTTGGTGATAAAGTGCTTTCAACCAGTGTAGATAAGGATAAAGCAAGCCTATTTCGCGTAAAAACACTGGCTGAAGATGGGCGTGTTAAAATATATTATGTTGATTCAATCACGGGTCAAATCTTAAAATAACTGCCCATGCGTATTTTACTCATTGAAGATTCGGATAGTTTACGCACGCAACTGAGCCAGAAGCTTACTGCACAAGGCTTAACCGTCGATACAGCCGGGGAAGGCAAAGAAGGCCTCCATTTAGGCAAAGAATATGCCTATGATGCCGCGATTATTGATTTGGGGCTGCCTAACGTGTCAGGCATGGATATTATCAAACAGTTACGTTCCGCGAGTAAAGACTTCCCTATCTTGATTCTAACAGCGCGTGGCGGTTGGCAAGACAAAGTTGAGGGGCTAGAAGCGGGGGCGGATGATTACCTCACCAAACCGTTTCATTTTGAAGAACTACATGCACGTCTTAATGCCTTAATTCGCCGTTCTGCTGGTTGGAGTCAAGACACCTTGAAGTGTGGCGAAATCTGTTTAAATCCTACAGAACAAACCGTTCATCATAAACAGCAAGAAATCACCCTCACCGCCTATGAATACCGACTGCTCCACTATTTAATGCTACATACGGGAGAAGTACTGTCAAAAACAGTGCTCACCGAACATATTTACGAGCAAGATCATGATCGTGATAGTAATGTCATTGAGGTCTTTATCAAACGCCTTCGCAGCAAACTTGATCCTAATAAAACCCTGAATCCTATTGAAACACTTCGCGGTCGTGGGTATCGTTTTACCTTAGCCCGTGATGCTTGATTTTTTAGCTCAATTATCAATTAGACAACGCCTATTGCTTGTAGCTGGTATTATACTTGTTGCCTTTTTAGGCTTATCTGCAATCAGTCTTAACAATGCTTACCAAGCCAGTGCGAAGGCTGCCCAGCAGCAACGTTTACAAAGTCATATTTACACACTACTCACAGCCATTGACCTCTATAAGCATGATCAATTATATATGTCTGAAACATTAGCCGAACCAGACTTTTCTACACCTCATTCTGGCTTATATGCTCAAATAACACAGGCCGAAAAACGTGTTTGGCAATCTAGTTCTATCCTTGGTTTTGTGCTTGCCCTCCCACCCTCCAGCGGAGCTTTGCTAAATCATCAACAAATCTATTATTCCAGCCAGTTAGAAGACGGTACCCAGCTCATCAATCTGGTTTATGATATTACTTGGGAAACTGATGAAGCAGATATTATTTATCGCTTACATATTGCTGAAAACACACACTCTTTTACCCAACAAACAGCTGAATTTACCCGCACCCTATGGTATTGGCTGGGTGGCACAGGTCTGTTACTCCTACTCGTACAAGCTGCTATTTTACGCTGGGGTTTGCAACCATTACAGGCCGTGGCTGAAGATCTGCAAGCGATTGAAACTGGAAAGCAACAGCGTTTGGCTCAAAACTACCCCGCTGAACTCAATCAACTCACCACCAATATCAATACCCTACTCGATCACGAACAGTCCCGCAGAGAGCGTTATAAAAATTCACTTGCCGACCTCGCCCATAGCCTCAAGACGCCAATCGCTGTACTACAAGGTGAATTAGAAAACAGCCAAATTGGGGACGATTTTAGAAAAACAGCACAAGAACAATTAAACCGTGTCACCTCTTTGGTTGACCACCAATTACAGCGAGCAGCAACAACGGGCAAAAGCAGCCTACTCACGTATATTAATATTGCCAATATTATTGATAAATTAATTGGCTCATTAAACAAGGTCTATCAACAAAAAGGCATTGACTGCCTCTTTGATACTGAGATATTGTCATTACATGCGGATGAAAGTGATATGTATGAATTATTTGGTAATCTACTGGAGAATGCCTATAAATATGGTCACCAACAAGTTGAGATAAGCAGCCGCAGTACGCCGAAAGAAATTATTATCACTGTTGCCGATGATGGAGATGGCATTCCGCCTCATGCCGCAGAAATGATTCTTCAGCGAGGTAAGCGTATTGATAGTCAAGTTGAAGGGCAAGGGATTGGCTTGGCTGTGGCCAGTGATATTATTGCCGCCTACTCAGGTCAAATAGAAATTAAAAATAGCCCATTGGGCGGGGCTTGTTTTATTGTTACCCTTCCCCGTCACTAGCAAGCTCGCTTAGATATTGAAATAATGCCCGTGAAGATTTAGGGGGTTTAGATGCTGCCGCTTCTTTATGTGTATTACGCACCAGCTGACGTACATGCTGACGGTCTAAACCTGCAAACCGAACTGCTAATTCAGACATCACATTATCATCATCGGCAATTAAAGCATCTCGCCACATTTCCAATTGATGAAATTCTCTCACTTTCCCTTGGTGTTGCTGTTTCAGCGCCGTTAAGGCATCCGTGATGGCCGTTACATCTTCATGCACCATCATGCTGCCAATATAACCCAACTGCCGTTTTAATGCGCCGCGAGACATTTTTTTGCCATCGTTCACCTGCTCTAAACAACGTTCAGATAAGGGGATATAAGCCAAATCGCGTTCAGGTAACTCAACCAATTCTTTGCCTAAAGCCTGCAATGCCAACTGCTCTCGCTTGAGCTGGCTTTTGCTTTTCTCTTCTTCTATTTCATCTATATCTAAGCGTTCAGCCATAACTATTTATCTCCACTCACAGTCACAATTATTTTTCGATGTTGCCGATGGGTGCGATGCTCCCACAAATAAAGCCCCTGCCAAATACCCAAGGCACAACGCCCTTGTGTTACGGGCATCGTCACATCTGGATTGGTCAACACGGTGCGGATATGTGCCGACATATCATCAGGCCCTTCATCATGATGGCGAAATTTAGGATCCCCATCTCGCACCAAATCTGTCATAAAAGTTTCTAAATCATACCGCACATCAGGATCGGCATTTTCACATAGTATAAGAGATGCGCTGGTATGTGCGACAAACACATTACAAGTCCCTATTTGAACGTCAGAATTGGCTACTATTTGTTGCACTTGTTGGGTTAAATTAATCGTCTCACGGCCAGAGGTTATCACTTCAATTGTTTCTTGTATAACCATCTTTATCCTTTTGCCGCATTAAAATGATCTTGAGCCTTACCACTATCTAATACTGTTCTCACCCTTGCTGAAGCAGCGGTGAGGCTGTCTGCCATATTGCAATACCATAATGCCAATGCCGCCCCATAAACTAAACTATCATACGCCACACCTTGTTGGCCTGATAAGGCTGCGAGCCCTAATGTTGCCGTTTCAGCAGCAGTCACTTGCTTTACTTGTGGTTTAAGGCCGCGTGTTGTTTGTGCTATGTTAGCATCTATAGGATCACAGATCTGTTTCACTAATCCGCTGTCATTAGACCACTGATAGCATTGCGCTGGCTCGCGTAAGGTTGGGATGACCCCGCCCTCCAGTCCGCGTGCTAAAAAGGCTGAGTTATAACCTGCCCGTTTTGCTAAATCTGCCAACATAGGCGGATAAGCCTTATGCACAAAGCCCAACATTAAATGTGTATTACCTTGTGCCGATATTGGTTTGACTAATTTTTCTAATGAAGACAAACTGGGGCGTTTAATTATCTGGGTGCGTAATTCTTTCAACCCAAATAAAGCAGGCGCAGCTTGTGCTTGATCAAGATAGGCCCAAGCGATATTAGGATCACTAATTTGGCTGGCTGCTTGTGAAACTGTTAAATCAACAGCAATGCCCGCCTCAGTTAATACTTGCGCATGGGTGACCCCAAATTTAGGCGCCATTTCAACCACGCCTTGCGACACAGTTGGCAAACCACAGGCCACCAACACAGCAGGTAAAAAAGCCGCAATCGGGCAATGGCGGCTATAGCCATTATAAGGATCCTGTAAATCTAAGAGGCTATCTACCTCTGCCACCGCATGATTGCTTACCTCGCGTATCGCCGATAACAAGCCCCAGTTTTCATCATCCGTTTCCCGCTTCATTCGCAATGCAATCAAGAAAATAGCAGCGCGCACAGGATCGGCTTCACCGGTCAGAATTTCTGCCATCGCATCATGCGCTTCATCACTACTCAGATCTTTACTGAGATGTGGCCCTGTCGCGACCTTTTTAATTGCATCTGCTAAAGCACTCATTCAAACCACGCTTTCATTTCAGATTCATCCAATATGGTAATACCCAAGGCTTCGGCCTTGGTCAGTTTAGAGCCCGCTTCACTACCTGCCACCACATAATCTGTCTTCGGAGACACACTGCCAGATACCTTCGCCCCTAACGCTAAGAGTTTTTCTTTGGCTTCAGCGCGAGATAAGCTTATCAGCGTACCAGTCAACACCACCGTTTTACCATTCAACGGGCTATCACTTGCTGTGTGTGTTTCCACTGGCCAATCTATGCCTGCGGTCATTAAACGCGCCACCACCTGCCGATTATGTTCTTCAGCAAAAAAAGTGACAATCCGTTTTGCCACAATTGGGCCAACATCTTCAATTTCAATTAAGCTATTCTCGGCGGTCGCCATTAAAGCATCCAGCGTTAAAAAATGCCGTGCCAACGATCGCGCGGTGGTCTCCCCGACTTCACGAATACCCAGTGCAAACAGAAATCGGCCAAACCGCGTATGTTTTGCTTGTTCCAATGCCGCCACTAAGTTTTGCGCCGATTTTTCTGCCATCCGATCTAAGCCTGTAATTTGCGGCACAGTCAGTGAAAACAAGTCAGCTGGATCATGGATAAGATCAGCATCCACCAACTGTTCAACTAATTTATCGCCCAAGCCATCCACATCTAATGCTTTACGAGAGGCAAAATGCTTAATCGCCTGTTTCCGTTGTGCCTCACAAAATAACCCACCTTGGCAACGGCGCTTGGCTTCACCTTCTTCTCGCGTTGCATGAGAATCGCAAACAGGGCAAAGAGTTGGCATCTCAAAAGCAACGCTATTCGCAGGGCGTTTTTGCATCACCACTTGCACCACTTCAGGGATCACATCGCCTGCGCGCCGCACAATCACCGTATCGCCCACCCGCACGTCTTTGCGTGCGATTTCATCTTCATTATGTAGCGTCGCATTACTCACGGTCACACCACCTACAAATACAGGCGCCAAACGGGCGACTGGGGTTAACGCACCCGTCCGCCCCACTTGAATTTCAATTTCTTCCACCACCGTCATTTCTTCTTGCGCAGGAAATTTAAACGCAATCGCCCACCGTGGCGCACGAGAAACAGATCCCAAGCGTGCTTGTAAAGCAAAGTCATTCACCTTAAACACCACGCCGTCAATCTCATAATCTAAGGCATCACGCCGTTCGCCTACTGCCGAAAAGTAAGCCACGCAAGCGTCCAGGCCTGATACAGCTTGGCTTTCTGATGAAGTCCGAAATCCCCATTCAGCTAACTGCGTTATCATCGACAAATGGTTTTCAGGTGGCGCTGTGCCCACCCATTCGCCAAAACCATAACAATACATGGTCAAGGGCCGCGATGCTGTGATCCGTGGATCTAGCTGCCGTAAGGCACCAGCCGCTGCATTACGGGGGTTCATAAATGGTTTTTTATCTTCAGCAACTTGTGCCGCATTCAAGGCTTCAAACCCCGTTTTAGGGATATAAATTTCACCACGCACTTCCAGCACGCTCGGCCAATCTGAGCCTCTTAATTGTAAGGGAATCGCTGCAATCGTGCGTACATTCGTCGTCACATCTTCCCCCACGCTGCCATCGCCACGGGTCGCTGCATACACCAACACACCTTGCTCATAGCGCAAGCTAATGGCCAAGCCATCTAGTTTAGGTTCCGCAACATACTCAATTTTATCCGCCGTATTTAGCCATTCACGTACCCGCTGATCAAATGCTGCAATGCCTGCCTCATCAAAGGCATTATCTAACGATAACATGGGTATAGTATGCGTGATTTGACCAAATTGACTGGCCGCCACCCCACCCACCCGCTGGCTCGGCGAGGCCGGGGTTAATAGGCTCGGAAACTCCGCTTCCAAGGATTGTAATTCACGCATTAAACGATCATATTCAGCATCAGGAACGCTAGGGTTATCAATGACATAGTATTGATAGTTATATTCATTTATTAAGTTTGTTAAGGTGGCCGCACGGGTGCTAATATCAACAGGTATGCTCATGTTGAATAATTACCCTCAGCCATGATTAGCAACGAATGCTGCTACTTCATTCTGAATTTCAACCATTCTACTCGCACTAATTGCTTTATTTTGCTCATCACACAATACCCCATCCAATTGTTCAGCCAACTCCTCGGCTGTTTCAGCAATTGCCGAAAATTTTTCCCATGCCGCGTTATCATTCTCTAATCGGGTAAACAATAATAAACCAGGCGTTGTTTCAGCCACAAAGATAGTTGGATCAAACGTGCCAGGCGTCACCATATTGGCCACTGTAAACAGCGGATTTTCCATATCGCCTGCATCAGCTTTAAGGTAAAAACCAGCGCCCTCGGCAAAGGTTAAATCTAAATCAGAAAATAAATTTAACACCGCTTCGCCCGATAATGTTCTACCCACCTGCGACATCACCGCAAATGCAATCATCATAATGTCAGCTTCTCCCTTTGAACCTGCTGCCTTTTCTGAATCGGGATCGGGATTAGTCTCATTTATCGCTGTTTCCTCTGTACTCTCCGCTTTGACAACAGGTGGAAACTGATTCGTTTTAAGAGGAGGATGGCTTGCTGTTTCTAAGCTATTCAACTCTGCATTAAAACTTGTCACATCAGATTTAAGGGTCACTAACTCTGCGTCTAATTCGGCGGCGTCGGCATGTAAAGCATCTAACTCAATATCGAGCGCAGCCACTTCATCTTTAACTTCTGTTTGTAACGCACCTAATGCCGCATCTAATTCTGCGGAAATGCGCTGCTCTTCTTCCGACTCAATCGGCATATCCAAGGGATCAAGATTCAATTCTGCTTGATCAGGTGCTGTGCGCTTAATTACGGGGATTGGAACATCATCATTAATTATCGGTTCCTGCCGACCAGCAACGGACGGAGTAGCACGGTTATGCTTACGGGCACGTTTTTTCTTCCAGAAAAACCAGCCTACCACCACAATCACACATAAAATAATAAATTCAAGCATAGTCATAATCCATTAACTAAGGGATAATATCTCCTTACATACCATTACTATAATACGAAATCAGCTTATTGAGAACCTTTATGTCTACCTTACCTAGCAAACAACTTGAAACCTTTGAAAATGCCCGCCCCGAAAGAGACTATACCATTCGCATAGATACCCCGGAATTTACCTGCTTATGTCCCAAAACAGGCCAGCCTGATTTTGCGGAAATCAAGCTTGAATATGTGCCAGATAAATTATGTGTTGAACTCAAATCATTCAAACTCTATATATGGTCTTATCGCGATGAAGGCGCATTTCATGAAAAAGTCACCAACCAAATTCTAGATGATTTGGTTGCCGCATGTGAACCGCGTTTTATGCGTGTAACCGGCATCTTCAATGTCCGCGGTGGTGTCTATACTTCAGTTGTTGCTGAGCATCGCAAAGCAGGCTGGGTTGCGCCAGAGAAAGTAGCGCTCCCTTAAATTTAATCCTTGTCATTCCGACCAACGAGAGGGATCTTTTAATCCAACAAAAGATCTCTCCCTAATAGTCGAGATGACAGTATATTTGATTGGAATAAAACCCTCCGTAAATGAAAAAACCAGCGGCTTTTATTGGTATTGATCTTGGCACCTCAGGCTGCCGCAGCATTGCCATCGATAAAAGTGGCGACATGATCGCCACAACACGACTTGCACTCGCTGATTATGACAACACGCGCCAAGATCCACTATTACACTGGCAAACCGTGCATCGCTGTTTGCACCAGCTCATTATCAAATGCCGCGATGCCTATCAAATAGAATCCATCGCCGTTGCAGCTACTTCGGGCTCTGTCTTGCTCACTGACGCATCAGGCGCGCCGCTCACCGCCATTTCGATGTATCACCATTCCGTGGCAGAGCAAGCCGCTAACATAGCGCAATATGCGCCCGACATCAGCGGCGCACATGGCGCCCAAAGTGGCCTTGCTAAAACGTTGGATTTATTGCAGCAAACTCAAAACATGCCAAAGCGACAATTGCTGCATCAAGCAGACTGGATAAGCTTTAATCTCGGTGCGCCGCTGGGTATCAGCGATGAGAATAACGCCCTTAAATCAGCTTATGATCCTATTCAGAGACAGTGGCCAGATTGGATAAATGATTTACTTAATCCCGCCATCTTGCCCAAGGTCGTTTCCCCCGGCACAATCATTGGCACTCTCTCTGCTGAACTCACCCGTGAATTCAAACTCACACATTCACCAGCTTTGATCGCAGGCACCACAGATAGCATTGCCGCGCTGATTGCCACGGGTGCCAGCCAAGTAGGTGATGCAGTCACCTCATTAGGCTCAACACTCGTTCTCAAACTTATTTCAGACTCCCCCATCTTCCTGCCCAAACAAGGCGTATATAGCCATCGTTTAGGAAAGCATTGGCTAGTCGGCGGTGCATCCAATACAGGCGGCGCTGTGCTAGCGCATTATTTCAGCCCACAAGAAATTGAAAGTCTCAGCCAACAAATTAACCTCAAACACACCCCACCACCCTACTATCCCCTGCTCAAACCAGGTGAACGCTTTCCCATCTATGAGCCCAATAAATCGCCTGCTCTTTCTCCCAGACCAGACAGTGATAGCCTGTTCTTACATGGATTGCTATCAAGCATTGCCCGCATCGAAGCCGAAGGCTATCAAACCCTAATACAAGCAGGCGCATCGCCACTCAAACAGATCAATACTGTCGGTGGCGGTGCCAATAACCCCATCTGGCAAACAATCCGCCAACAGCATCACACGATTCCCATTACAATAGCCACTCAAACAGAAGCCGCCTATGGCGCCGCCAAATTAGCAATGAAAGGGGTAGACAATTAAAATCATCTTAAGAACCCTCCTCTGGCTCGCTCTGCTCGGCTTACCTGCTTATGGCATCTATCGCCTACAAAATAGTGTTGGCTTGCCCATTCTCGCATTAGCCGTTGTCAGTATTTTGCTCTGCTTCTTTATTTTGCCGGTGATGCAAGGAGTTAAACGGACCGCTTCCGAGCCGCCGTCCGTAACCGTAACGCATTCAATTTAATAAACCCTTCGGCATCTTGCTGATTATAGGCACCGTCATCATCTTCAAAAGTGGCAATCGATTCATCGAATAAGCTATCGCTGTCAGATTTTCGCCCGACCACCGTCACATTGCCTTTATAGAGTTTGATGCGGACTTTACCGTTTACATGTTCCTGCGATTCATCAATCATGACTTGCAGCATTTCACGCTCTGGCGACCACCAGTAGCCGTTATAAATCAGGTTGGCATAGCGCGGCATTAAGTCATCTTTTAGATGGGCGACTTCGCGATCAAGCGTAATCGATTCGATTGCGCGATGCGCTGGCAACATAATCGTGCCGGCTGGGGTTTCATAACAACCGCGCGCTTTCATACCCACATAACGGTTTTCAACCATATCTAAGCGGCCGATACCATTGGCGCCGCCCACTTCATTGAGATAT
The DNA here is from genome assembly GCA_002299915.1 of Proteobacteria bacterium UBA652. Classification (GTDB taxonomy): domain Bacteria; phylum Pseudomonadota; class Gammaproteobacteria; order Nitrosococcales; family Methylophagaceae; genus UBA652. The sequence continues at coordinate 101,693 of DBOG01000042.1, forward strand.
TCCATGACGGTGGCGGGTGTCATCGCTTTGCCATTAATGGCGACAATATCGCCCTTCTCATAATCTAACTCAAGATAAGTCGGGGCATCCGGCGCTTTCTCTGGTGAGACGCTCCAACGCCACATATCGTCTTCTGGTTCATTCCAGGGATCTTCTAGGATGTCGCCTTCATAGGAGATATGCAGTAAGTTGGCATCCATTGAATAAGGTGATTTTTTGCCGAGTTTCATCTCGACAGCAATGTCATGTTCTGCTGCATAATCAAGGAGTTTCTGGCGAGAGTTCAAATCCCACTCACGCCAAGGGGCAATCACTTGTACATCGGGCATCAAGGCATATGCCCCTAATTCAAACCGCACTTGATCGTTACCTTTACCTGTTGCGCCATGCGAAATGGCAAACGCACCTGTTTCTTGGGCTATCTCAACTAAGCGCTTAGCAATCAACGGCCGCGCGATAGAGGTGCCGAGCAAATATTCGCCTTCATAGATGGTATTAGCGCGAAACATGGGGAATACATAATCACGGGCAAATTCTTCACGCAAATCTTCAATATAAATTTCCTTGATGCCCATTGCTTCAGCTTTAGCACGCGCTGGCTCCACTTCTTCGCCCTGCCCTACATCAGCAGTAAATGTCACCACTTCACAATCATACTTATCTTGTAACCATTTCAAGATAACAGAGGTATCTAAGCCACCCGAATATGCCAGCACTACTTTCTTTTTATTCGCCATGAATTTTCCTAAATTTATATTTTGTCTTAAACGCCTGTATATTGCTGTTTAAGCTCACCGATAATACGCGCCATTTTACTAAAATCTCGATCATTGTGCAGAAGTATCAGTTCATTTTCAATGGCGCATTGTGCGATCAAACAGTCAATCGTTGAGCGGATAGTAATCCCTTGCTGTCGACAGCTTGCATAGATAGTGGCCGCTGCCGCATAACTTGCCTGATTATCTTTCAAATAATAAAAAATTTGTTTTGAAAAATAGTTTTCAAGTTGCGCCCGCATTTTCTGGTTTTTTGCTCCTTGCAAAATCTCAGTATAGATAAGCGGCATAATGCCTACAAGCCCATCATGGCTCAGTAATTGGTTTAATAATGCAACGCCTTTTGTTGGATTATCATTGCTATAATCAACCCAGAGCGAGGTATCAATCAGATACATCCGTACCCGCTCTTAAGGCTTTATGATCATAATCATCTGCAAACCAATTTTTTCCTTGCAAGTCCCGCAGGTCAGGCCGTTTATATTTTGCGACAAACTCTTTTAATGCCATATCAATCACGGCGCGTTTTGTTTTAATGCCACTTAGCGCAATGGCTTCTTGGATAACACTTTCATCTAAGACGATATTCGTACGATGTTGTTCTTGTTGCATCACACACCCCTTTATACACATTGAGTGTGTATTATACGGTATTTTAAGCTGTAATCAAAATCCGCGTATCGCTATCACCTCTTTCACTGCATGTCGCCCACTGGCTTTGCAACTTATCCGCCGCGGCGCATCGAGATAGCGTAATTTAAAACCGAGATCGCGATATAAATTCTTAATCCGAGGCGTTGCTTGATTGGACAATATAACAGGGCCATCATGTTTGGCTAACCATTCAGCTAAGCGAACTTGATCTTCCCAAGCAAAGCCTTGCTGTGAATATTGTCGAAATGGCACATCATACGGTGGATCGGCATAAACAAAGTCACCCGATTTCAACGCTAAGGCTTCAAAATCTTGATTGGTAAATTCCCATTGCGATAAAAGCGATTGATAGGCAAGGAAATCAGCTTGATAATTGATTTTTTTATATCGGCCAAACGGCACATTGTAACCGCCTGACTTATTGAACCGACACAGGCCGTTATAGCCTGTTCGATTCAGATAATAAAATAGTTGAGCAGTCATTTTTTCTGAACCGCCTGCTTGGTTGAGTTCGTTAAACTTTTTACGCTGCGCATAGTAAGCCGCTTCATCGTTTTCTAATGCAATATCCAGCGTTAAGCCTTGCTGTATTTGTTGATAGAAATTAATCACCGAGGTATTCACATCATTGAGCAGTGCTGTTTTAGGCGTTAATCCCAGCGCAACAGATAAGCCACCACAAAAAGGCTCAACTAACCTCGTATCTGGATAAGCCTTCGTATGTTTTGCCCAGATTCTGCTAAGCTTTGGTAGCAACCAACGCTTACCACCCGCCCATTTAAGGGGCGGACGTAAATGCGGCGTGTCGTCAGGCATACAGGTTCCAATAGTTTGTCATTCCGACAGTCAGGAGGAATCTTTTAGTTTTAAAGATAAGATCTCTCCTTCTGGTCGAGATGACAATATTGGTTTATTTAGAATGCAGTGTTTTTCTTGGCGGCATCAAATCGGTAATCGTGCCTTCTGCCATTTCAGCGGCAAAAGCCAAGGTTTCCGATAAAGTCGGATGCGGGTGAATGGTTAAGCCAATATCTTCCGCATCTGCGCCCATTTCTAACGCTAACACCGCTTCAGCAATCAGTTCACCTGCATTTGGCCCGACAATGCCGGCACCAATAATTTTACCCGTTTCTTTTTCAAACAAGGCCTTGGTTAAGCCTTCATCACGGCCTAAGCTTAAACTACGTCCACTCGCTGCCCACGGGAAAGCGCCTTTGACATAATCGATACCCTGCGCTTTCGCTTCAATTTCCGTTACGCCCATCCAAGCCACTTCTGGATCGGTGTAGGCAACGGATGGAATGGTCATCGGATCAAAGGCGGATTTATGGCCTGCAATCACTTCCGCAGCGACTTTAGCCTCATGCACCGCTTTATGCGCTAACATTGGCTGACCAACAATATCGCCAATCGCATAGATATGTGGCACATTCGTCGTCATCTGAGCATCAACATTGATGAAGCCCCAATCATCAACAGCCACGCCAGCTAAATCGGCATCAATTAACTTGCCATTAGGCGAACGGCCAACGGCCACTAAGATCTTATCGAACATAACCGTATCAGGTGCGTCTTTGCCTTCAAGCGTGACTTTCAGGCCTTTTTTCTGCGGTTCAATCTTCGCCACTTTGGTATTCAAATAAATCGCTTCGTATTGACCTTGTACTTTTTTCAATAACGGTTTAACAATATCTTTATCTGCACCGGGAATCAAACCATCTTGCATTTCGACAATGGTAATTTTCGAACCTAATGCGTTATACACGGTCGCCATTTCCAGGCCGATAATCCCGCCACCAATCACCAATAGATTTTCAGGCACATCCGCCAAATCCAAGGCATCCGTTGAATCCATCATGCGTGGATCATCATTCGGGAATACAGGTACTTTAGTTACCCGGGAACCGGCTGCAATAATGCATTTCTCAAAGCCAATCGTTTGTTCGCCATCGGCGGTGATGACTTTCATCGTATGCGAACCCGCAAAGCGCGCTTCACCTTGAATAATGGTCACCTTGCGGCGTTTTGCCAAACCCATTAAACCGCCTGTTAGGTTTTCAACAATGCTGTTTTTCCACGATTCAATTTTGCGAATATCGACTTTAGGATCGGAAAATGTCACCCCATGCGCGCCCATATCAGCCGCTTCATTGATAATTTGTGCAGTATGCAATAAGGCTTTTGACGGGATACAACCCACATTCAAACACACGCCACCAATGCGTTCATGGCGCTCGATCATCACGACTTTCTTACCTAAATCGGCTGCGCGGAAGGCGGCTGTATAGCCGCCAGGGCCTGAGCCTAACACTAATACTTCAGCCTGAATATCTGCATCACTTACGGCACTGCTTACCGCAGTCGATACTGTTTCTGGCGCTTCTTTTTCTGGTGTTGCCGCTGTCGCGGCTGTCTCTTTCGATACTGCTTCAGTGTTGCCCGCCACTTCTAGTGTTAAAATCACCGCACCTTCAGCGACTTTATCGCCAACAGCCACATTCATACTAACGATCTTGCCAGATTCTGTGCTGGGGATTTCCATTGCGGCTTTATCTGATTCTAGCGTAATCAAATCTTGATTCGCTTCAATTTCATCGCCCACGCTGACTAAGACTTCAATAATTTCTACCGCATCAAAATCACCAATATCGGGTACCGTAATTTCAATCGTACTCATAACATCACCTTTCTAATATCAGATAAGGTTTGGCTGAGGCAGGTTGTGAACCTTGCGCCCATCGCGCCATCGACCACACGATGGTCATAAGAAACAGACAGCGGCAGCATCAAGCGGGGTTGGAAGTCTTTACCATCCCACACCGGCGCCATTTTATGCCGTCCCACACCCAAAATAGCGACTTCAGGCGCATTCACAATCGGGGTGAAGTGGCTGCCACCGATGCCGCCTAAACTAGAGATAGAGAAGGTGCCACCTTGTAAATCTTTTGCCGTTAACGCGCCATCACGTGCGCGCGCACTGATTTCGCCAAGCTCACCTGCTAATTCGATAAAACCTTTTTTATCGACATCTTTAATCACCGGCACCATCAAACCATTTGGCGTATCGACTGCAACACCAATATTGTAATAACTTTTAACGATTAAGCTTTCTTTATCTTCGCTCAGCGATGCATTGAGTTCAGGATAGCGTTTTAAGCTGGCCACAACTGCCTTCATAATAAAGACTAACGGCGTTAAATTAACACCCTGTTTGGCAGCTGAATCTTTTTGCCCTTTTCTAAACGCTTCTAATTCCGTAATATCCGCTTCATCAAACTGGGTGACATGGGGAATATTGAGCCAGCAAGCATGCAAATGCTTGCCTGAAATTTTCTTAATACGAGATAATTCAACATTTTCAATCGCACCAAATTTCTCATAATTACCGACTGGTACCGGTGGAATAGCTGAACCGCCTGCGGCAGGTGCAGGGGCGTTAATTTTTTGTTTCACAAAATTTTGCACATCGGCCTTCGTGATCCGACCTTTTACGCCTGACCCCCCGACAGTGCTGAGCACCACACCCAATTCACGGGCAAACTGACGTACCGATGGCGAAGCATGGGCATGTTTCGCGCCTGATTTGGTATCGGGTGCGAATGGGATGCTTTCAACTAATTCTGGCGCGGGTGCTGGTGCTGCGGTAGGTGTTTCTGCTTTAGCAACCGGTGCAGGTGCTGCTTTCTCTGCTACTTTCGGCGCTGCTTCAGCCTCTTCCTCACTTTTATCTATACTGGCACTCACTTCAATCACCGCAATAATAGAGCCTTCTTTCACCTTATCACCCAATGCGACTCTGAATTCTTTAATCACGCCTGCATGCGAGGCCGGAATTTCCATTGCGGCCTTATCTGATTCTAAGGTGATTAGATCTTGGTTTTCTTCAACTGTATCGCCAACAGCCGCCAAGACTTCAATAATTTCGACTTCATCAAAATCACCAATATCAGGCACTACTAATTCAATTAAATCTGCCATATTTACGCCTTAATAGGATTCAATGCGTCGGCATTGATCTTGTATTGTTTAATCGCTTTCGCAACTACATCGTGTTTGATATCACCGTTATTCGCTAACGTATCTAGAGTGGCGACGACAACGTGATAACGATCCACTTCAAAATGACTACGCAATTTCTCACGGGTATCACTACGACCAAATCCATCAGTACCCAGTACGGTATAAGGTGCCTTAATCCAAGGACGAAGTTGTTCTGCATATAAACGCATATAATCAGTCGATGCCACGACGACACCGGCTTGACCATCTAAACATTCCTCAAGATAACTACGTTTTTTCTTCGCTGAAGGGTGTAAGCGATTATCGCGATCAATCGCCATCGCTTCACGTGTTAATTCATTGATGCTGGTCGCACTCCACACGGTTGCCGATACTTTCCAGTCTTTTTCAAGCATCTCTGCGGCCGCTTCTACTTCACGCAGAATCGTACCACTACCCAATAATTGGGCTTTCAATTTATGCTTGCCACCGGCTTTAAGCTGATATAAGCCTTTGATAATGCCTGCTTCAGCACCTTTTGGCATCGCAGGATGGGTATAATTTTCATTCATCGCCGTAATGTAATAGAACACACTTTCTTGCTCTTCATACATCCGGCGGAAGCCTTCATGCACAATCACCGCCATTTCGTAAGCATAGGTTGGATCGTAGCTAATGCAATTTGGAATGGTGGTTGCTTGGATTAAGCTATGGCCATCTTGATGTTGCAAGCCTTCACCATTCAATGAAGTACGGCCTGCTGTCGCGCCAATCAAGAAGCCTTTGGCCTGAATATCACCCGCCAACCACGCCAAGTCACCAATCCGCTGGAAACCAAACATGGAATAGTAAATATAGAATGGCACCATATTGACGTCATAGTTTGAGTAGGCAGTGGCAGCCGATATCCATTCAGACATCGCGCCGGCTTCATTGATCCCTTCTTGCAAGATCTGGCCTTTAGTATCTTCACGATACCACATGACTTTACCTGAATCTTCAGGTTCATACAGCTGGCCAGATGAAGAATAGATACCAAATGAACGGAACAAACCTTCCATCCCAAAGGTACGCGCTTCATCAGGTACGATAGGCACAATATTTTTACCCACTGCTTTATCGCGAATCAACGCTGTGATGATCCGTACAAATGCCATCGTAGTTGAAATTTCCCGATCACCTGTTGCTTTCATGACGGCATCAAAGATCTTCAAATCAGGTGTTTTCAATGCAGGCGCACTATGATTGCGTTTTGGCAAGAAACCACCTAAGGCTTCGCGGCGTTCTAATAAGTATTTCTTCTCTTCGCTATCATTATCTAGGGTAATAAATGGAATATCACCAATTTGAGCATCCGACACGGGAATGTTAAACCGATCACGGAAACGCTTCATTTGTTCGAGATCTAAATTCTTCTGAGAATGCGTGGTATTTTGCGCTTCACCTGCATCCCCCATACCATAACCTTTAACCGTTTTAGCTAAGATAACCGTCGGCTGGTCTTTATGATCGCTAGCACGTTTATAGGCCGCATAAATCTTCCGTGGATCATGTCCACCGCGGCTTAAATGCCAGATATCTTGATCGGTCATATCCGACACCATCTCTAATAGCTCAGGATATTTACCAAAGAAATGTTTGCGGACATAAGCACCATCTTTTGCTTTATAGTTCTGATATTCGCCATCCACGACTTCTTCCATTCGCTTAAGCAACAAGCCTGTTTTGTCTTTTGCAAGCAGCTGGTCCCATTCAGAGCCCCACACTACTTTAATTACATTCCAGCCCGCACCACGGAAAATCCCTTCCAATTCTTGAATGATTTTACCGTTACCTCGCACAGGCCCATCTAAACGCTGCAAATTACAGTTAATCACGAATGTTAAGTTATCAAGCTTCTCACGCCCCGCCAAGGTAATCGCACCCAATGACTCTGGCTCATCCATTTCGCCATCACCCAGATATGCCCACACATTCCGACCCGCAGTTTCTTTAATTTCACGATGTTCCATATACTTCATAAAACGTGCTTGATAAATAGCAAGGATAGGGCCTAAACCCATTGATACCGTTGGAAACTGCCAATAATCTGGCATTAGCCAAGGATGTGGATACGATGATAAACCGTTGCCATCTGCTTCAAATCGGAAATTTAATAGCTGTTCTTCGCTTAACCGCCCTTCTAAGAAAGAACGTGCATAGATACCAGGCGAAATATGGCCTTGGAAAAACACCATATCGGCACCATTGCCATATTCATCACCTTTAAAGAAATGATTGAAACCCACATCATATAAGGTTGCAGAAGATGAGAAACTCGCAATATGGCCACCGACCGCACCAGGCTTCATATTCGCCTTGGTCACCATCGCCATCGCATTCCAGCGAATATAAGAACCCAACTTCGCTTCCATTTCCTGATTGCCAGGAAGCCGTTCTTGTTGATCAACTGGGATGCTATTAATATAGGCTGTATTCGCCGTATACGGCATGTTAATCCCTGAACGGCGAGCAACATCAATCAGCTTTTCTAATAGATGATGTGCTTTTTCATCACCCTCTACTTCAATTAATGATTCTAATGCGTCTAGCCATTCTTGTGTTTCTTGTGGATCGTTATCAACAAAATCAGTCATACAATACCTTCTTAAATTCTGAGGAGTTGCTTATTCATCAATTGAATTTACAAGGTCATATTGTAACAGTTTTTACTGAATTCTAAAGTGAAAATAACGTGTTTTATAGACAGCTAAACGCCTTACAAGCGACTTGGTACCCTTCGATTTAATAATTTGTTGTTTGCTAAGATGCGGGTGCGAGTTTTAGGCGTTGTTTTTGATAATATTTATAGATCCGTACGCCCAATAATAAAACAAGCAATGCAATATAAAATAAAGGCTCCGTTTTGTCCTGTTTCACCATCATATAAAAATGCACAGATGTCGCAATAGCGATGGCATAGGTTAAACGGTGTAATTTCTTCCAGCGTCGACCACCTAATTTTTTTACCATTCTATTATTAGAAGTAATGACAAGGGGAATTAGAGCGGTAAAGGTGAAAAATCCAATGGTAATAAAAGGTCGCTTGATAATATCTTTTAGAATTTCATCCCATTCAAAAAATTGATCCAGCCAGAGATACATCGTGACATGAAGCACGGCATAAAAAAACACATATAAACCGAGCATTCGTCGAATCGTCATCAATTGATTCCATCCCGTTAACCAACGCAGTGGGGTAATGAGCAAGGTTAGCCATAAAAACCGCATGGCCCAATCGCCTAAATCACGGGTAATCGCTTCAATCGGATTGGCACCTAATTGATGGGTGAATAAAGCATAGATCAACCAAGAAACAGGAAGTAAGCTAATGATAAATACACTTGTTTTGAATTTTGACACCGTTCCGTGTCCTAAAAGTTTTTGACCAGGTCCATGCCTTCATACAAACTGGCAACATGATCAGCATAGCCATTAAACATCAAGGTTTTACGTTTTCTAAGTTCACCAATTCGGCGTTCACGGCTTTGGCTCCAACGCGGATGTGGCACATCAGGATTTACATTAGAATAAAAACCATACTCAGTTGGCCCCGCTTTCATCCATGCTGACTGCGGCATTTCTTCAACAAACCGAATGCCGACGATAGATTTAATGCTTTTAAAGCCATATTTCCAGGGCACAACCAACCGAATCGGTGCCCCATTTTGGCCTAATAATTCCTGACCATACAAGCCAACCGCCAACATTGTTAGGGGATTCATTGCCTCATCAATCCGTAAGCCTTCTGTATAAGGCCAGTCCAACACATTGCGTTTAATCATAATATCAGGATCATAAAGGGTGGTAAATTCTACAAATTTAGCTTTTGAATTTGGTTTAGCCTGTTTTAAGACATCAGACAGTGAAAAACCGACCCATGGAATCACCATTGACCAGCCTTCCACACACCGCATCCGGTAAATCCGTTCTTCTAAAGGATAAGGCTTAATAAAATCATCATAGCCATAACTACCAGGGTTGTCACACTCGCCTTCAACCACGATTTTCCACGGCTGTGAATTATCAGGAAAGCCAACCGCATTACGTGCGGGTGAATCCTTACCCGTTCCAAACTCATAAAAATTATTATAGGTCGTCACATCCCGAAAAGAAGTTTTTTTCTCATCGATCGACAGATTACTACTGACTAAATCGGTCCAAGTTGGCGAGGGTATGGCAGGTGCCTCTTTTGCTAATGCTAAGCCACTCACACTACCAAGTGCCAAGGCAGCACCACCCGCCAAAAAATCACGACGTTTTAAATATACATCATAATCTGTAATGTCACTTGCCGCGGGTTCATTCCAACGATTTTTCTTAATATTCATCTGTTATCCTTTATCTCGATATTTTTTTGCTATCCAATGGTCTAAACTGAAATATTTACCTGCGCCAATAAAGAATAATACAAGCAACATAATAAAATAGGTTGTAGCGAACTCAATCCCATTATTCAATATAACAAAATTACCTTGTTCGGTGAGCCATTCATAATTACCATGCTCTTTTAACAGACTACGTGCTGCTGACACTTGTTCGCCTGCTGAGTCTGAAATTGCCAACCAACCATTTTGCCAATGCACCGTCACCGCAGCCACAACCATCGTAATCATTAAGGGAATCGAAATCCACCGGACAGCCAAACCCAATACCAATAGAATGGCACCAAAATATTCAGCGCCCCATGCTAGATACGCCATCATCTCAGGAAATGGCAATCCTAATCCCCATTCAGCATTACCAAACCAGTCAATGGTACTTTGCAATGAACTGTCGCTATCAAATGGATTCCATTTTTTATTCGCTGCCATCCAAAATATGGGTGCTAAATATAACCGCAACGCTAGCGGCGCTAAAAAGTCTACAGCCTGTGTTTTATCCAGCAGCCCTTGAAAGAAATTAGCAGTTCGATATAGTGACATTATCTTCTCCGGTGCATTTTATAAAAAAGGGCTCGCAAGCGAGCCCTTTCAAATGATGATACTAGTGACCAAATGTAGGCTTATTTATCGCCGCCACATTTTCCTTC